>NZ_JBIWKB010000007.1:172955-232809 GCF_044765425.1 Streptomyces sp. NPDC102462
GGCAGCGCCGGCTTCCGCGCCCGGCGGCGGTCGCCCGGCTGATCGGCGGCTGCCGCCGGATGGTCCCGCGCCGGCCATCGCGGTGAACCGAAGGAGGCGCCGGCCGGCTGAGTCGGGCCCGCGCGGGTCACCGGCAGGCCGCTCGTCGCCTACCCCGGGAACGGCGAGTCCTGGGATGCCGCGGCCCACGCCCGCGCCGGCTTCCGCGCCCGGCGGAGCGGCGGCTGCTGCCGGATGGGGCCGCCGGCCATCGCGCGGATCCTGGAGGCGGCCTGAGCGACGCGGGTGTCGTCAGCCGCGTCCCGGTGGTCCCGCAGCGGCCGCTCGATCCCGTCCACCGGTCTCCCGGGCCGGTCCGCGGCCGACCGGACCCCACGGCGTCCAGGCGCTGCGCGGCACGGAAGTCGTCGCGTGGGTCACAGGGCCGACGGATCCTGCGGTCCGCGCCCCGACAGCACCTCCCCGTACGCCTGCATCAGATCGGGCAGCCGCAGCGTCGCGAGGTCGTCCCGGGACAGCGCGCCGGGGTACCCCGACAGCCGCAGATCCCGGTAGGCGCAGCTCTTCTCGTACAGGGTGCGCAGGAACCGTCCGTTGCCCAGCTCGTCGATCCACCCCTGGTCGACCACGTGCCCGGCGATGGAACGCAGTTCCTCCAGCGCCTCCTCGTCCCACGCGTCCCCGTTCTCCGCGGCCAGCACCTCGCCGATCGCGGTGAGTTCGAGCGGCCGGTACGAGGGGAAGTCGACGCGGGTGGTGAAGCGGGAGGACAGCCCGGGGTTGGCGGCCAGCAGCCGGTCCATGCCCTCGGGGTAGCCGGCCAGGATCACCACCAGGTGGTCCCGGTTGTCCTCGGCCCGTTTGAGCAGCACCTGCAGGGCCTCGTCGCCGTAGGCGTCGCCCTTGCCGTAGCCGGAGTTGGACAGCGAGTACGCCTCGTCCACGAACAGCACGCCGCCGATCGCGGAGTCGATCAGCTCGTTGGCCTTCACGGCCGTCTGGCCCAGGTACTCGCCGACCAGGTCGGCCCGCTGCGCCTCCACGAGGTGGTCGCCGCCGAGCAGTCCGAGCGCGTAGAAGACCCGGCCGAGGATCCGGGCGACGGTGGTCTTGCCGGTGCCCGAGGGGCCGGAGAAGACGAAGTGGCGTTTCGGCGGCTGGACCGGCAACCCTTGGCCTGCCCGCAGCCGCGCCATGTTCAACTGCGCGGACAACGCCTTGACCTGGCGTTTCACCGGTTCCAGCCCGACCATGCGCTCCAGTTCGGCAAGTGCCTCCTCCAGCAGGGCGGGATCGGTGGGCCCCGTGGGCAGCGGCGGCGACGGCACGCCGGTCTTCTCGCGCACCGCCGGATCGGTCACCGACGGCGGCGGGCCGGCCGGCGGCAGGTCGGGTTCGGGCAGCCGCAGGTCGCGGCCCTCGCCGCCGAAGAGGGGGTCGAGCACGTCCGGGCCGTCCACGCTGTCCTGTCCGGCCCCGGTGAGCATGATCGCCGCGAGGTCCGCGGCGGCGTCGTCGTAGCCGTCGTATCCGTCGCCCTCGGCGATCGCGGCGAGCCGGGCCGAGGTGTCCATGAAGGCGGGGTCGACCCGGTGCACGGCCCGGTACAGGGGGAGGGCGGCGGCGCTGCGGCCGGTGCCCTCGTGGGCACGGGCCAGCCAGTAGCGCAGCTCCTTGCGCTGCGGCTGCTCGCTGCGGCAGCGCATCAGGGCCGCCGACAGCAGCGGTTCCGCCTGGCCGTACATCTCCAGGCGTACCCGGGCCATGCCGCCGAACAGGCCCGCCTCGATGCCGAGCAGGGCGTCGTCGAGCAGTGGGTCGGTGTGCCGGACGAGCTGCTCCCAGTCCTTGACCAGATACGCGCGGCACGCGTGCAGAAAGCGGACCTGTGGGTCGGTGTCCACGGGCGGCAGCCCGGCCAGCGCCCGGTCCAGCTCCGGCACATGGCGGCCGTCGAGCCAGTGCGAGGAGTGCGCGAGCAGCAGGTCGCGCGGGCTCTCCAGCACCGGCTGCACCCACCAGCCCAGCCAGTACCAGGAGTTGAGGCTGCGGCGGTGCCGGGCCCGCTGTTCCCCGAACCGGTCGCGGTGCCGGAACATCCGCAGCAGCGCGGTCGTCGTGTCGACGCGCAGCGCGTGCAGCCCGAGCCAGGCG
Organism: Streptomyces sp. NPDC102462; assembly: GCF_044765425.1. Classification (NCBI taxonomy): domain Bacteria; kingdom Bacillati; phylum Actinomycetota; class Actinomycetes; order Kitasatosporales; family Streptomycetaceae; genus Streptomyces; species Streptomyces sp. NPDC102462. Next base: position 175,110 of record NZ_JBIWKB010000007.1, read on the forward strand.
TCCGCCATCCCGGGATCCATCCGCACCGCGGTGCGGAACTCCTCCTCCGCCTGCGGATAGGCGCCCACGGTGTAGGCGTCCACGCCTCGCAGCCAGGCGAGGTCGGCCGGGGCCTTCGGGCCCTGCGTGCCGAAGTCCATCACGTCCCCCACAGACCGTGCCCCCGTTGGTTCACCGCCGGGCGGCTGCCCGGCGGCCGCCTCTGGTCGAACCGCTGTGCCGCGGACCGGAGTTGCAGGTGCGCGAAGCAGCCGTTCGTAGGTCGCACCAGGGGCATCGTACCCGCGCGTCGGGTGCGCGCCGAAGGGTGCCGCACGGCCCGTTTGACGAGGTGGGAGCAGATGGGGCGCACACGGCGACAGTGACCCAGGGTGATCGGATCGCCGCGTTGGGCGTCCGCGTGGCGGGATACGGGCAGAACGAAGCCCCCGGTCACGGGGGAACAACCGGGGGCTTCGCGTCTGCGGGCGGCTCCGAGTGGCCGCACATTGAGAACGTAAGTCCTGTACGGCCCCCGGGTCAAGCGGAGTTGAAGCACTCGAAGAAGTTCTCACGCAAGGGCCTTCACAGATTCAGCACATAGCGGATGGTCCATCACCGTGCGTGACATTGGGTCCGGATCCGTGGGTCGCGGCGGGTCCCGGCAGCACCTCATACCCCTTCTGCAACTGGAGCACCAGCAGGTCGGCATGGGGGCGCGTGGGGTCGTCGGCGAAGTGCCGGCGCTCCGCCTCGACCCAGCGGGCCCAGAACTCCCGCTGCTCGCTCCCGTCCCGCCGGCGGCCGCGGTTCCAGGAGTCCTCGCGGGCCAACTCCATCCACAGCAGGCGGGCCAGATACGGCCGCAGCGCGCGGCGTCCGGCCCCGACGCCCTCGACGAGGACGACGGGCGCGGCCGGCAGCGCGCGGGGCGGGCCGAAGGAGCGGGCCCGCCAGTCGTAGGGCGCGTACGCCGCGCTCTCGCCCCGGGCCAGCGGCTCGATCACCTGGGTCAGCAGCCGCCCGGTCCAGTCGAACAGCTCGTCGTGGCTGGCGATGTCGTCCAGGTGCAGCACCGGTGCCCCGCCCAGCGCGGCGGCCAACGTCCCCGCGAACGTGGACTTTCCCGAACCGGCGTGGCCGTCGACGCCGATCAGCCGGACCGGACCGCAGGACGGCGCGAGGCCGCGCAACCGGGCGGCGAGGTCGTGAATGACGGTTCCTCCGGGGGCGGGAGAGGGGGCGAGGGAGAGGGGAGGTCTTCCGCGGTCATCCTAGTGGCGCACCCTGCGGGCCCCTCCCGGCGGCCGTGCCAGTGGACGAGACCAATAATCATGGGCGTGGCATGGCCCGAAGAGCTGGCAGGGGCATGCCGCCTGATCCATAGTTGGCGCACAACCGCACGGCGATCGAGCCGACGGGCGGCACCGCCCGGGGCAGGACCGCCGTGGACCGGACCCGTCCCGACTCGGACCCTGGGGGTGCTTTTGCCCATGAGCAGAGCCGAACAGCCGTCCCGCAGAACCGTCCTGGCCGCCGCGGTCGCCGCCGCGGTGACCTCCGGCGCGGTCGTCACCGACGCGGCGTCGGCGGGCGCCGCGACCGCTCCCGACGCCGACGAGCCGGGCCCCGGCCGGCCCGTCGACAACCGTGCCTGGACCACGTACCGCGACTGGCGTTCCGGCCTCGCCGAGGGCGTCGTGGCCGTCGCGGGGGTCCGCCCCGGCGTGGTCATCGGCGCCCCCGCGGGCACCACCGACTACACGGACCCGCACACCGGCACCACCGCCGCCTGGGAGTACGCCACCTGGACCTCCCCGGTCCATCACCTTCGCGTCCCGGCCACCGAGGCCATCGCCTCCTGGAACGCGCGCACCCCGGACGGCACCTGGATCCAGATCGAGCTGCGCGGGACGTACTCCGACGGCACGGACACGCCCTGGTATGTGATGGGCCGCTGGGCGGCCGGCGACCAGGACATCAAACGGACCTCCGTGGACGGCCAGTCCGACGGCCGGAGCAGCATCTGGACGGACACCTTCGCCGTCGACGCCGCCGCCTCCGGCCTGCGGCTGGCGTCCTACCGGCTGCGGCTCACCCTGCTGCGCAGGCCCGGCTCGCAACTGACCCCCACCGTCTGGCGGCTCGGCGCGATGGGCTCCGACATCCCCGACCGCTTCACCGTCCCGGCCGCCCCGCACCACGTCGCCGAGGAGCTGATCGTCCCGCGGTACTCGCAGGAGGTGCACGCGGGCCAGTACCCGGAGTACGACAACGGCGGCGAGGCCTGGTGCAGCCCCACCTCCTCGCAGATGATCATCGAGTACTGGGGCGGCCGGCTCACCCCCGAGCAGCTGTCCTGGGTCGACCCGAGCTACGCCGACCCACAGGTGGACCACGCCGCCCGCCACACCTACGACTACCAGTACCGGGGCTGCGGCAACTGGCCCTTCAACGCCGCCTACGCGGCCACGTTCCGGGGGCTGCAGGGCGTGGTCACCCGGCTCGGCTCGCTCACCGACCTGGAGCGGCTGATCGCGGCCGGCATCCCGGCCATAACGTCCCAGTCGTTCCTCAAGACCGAGCTGACCGGGGCCGGGTACGGCACCTCCGGGCATCTGATGACCGTGATCGGCTTCACCGCCGAGGGCGATGTCATCGCCAACGACCCGGCCTCGCCGAGCAACGAGGCGGTGCGCCGCGTCTACCCCAGGCGGGAGTGGGAGAACATCTGGCTCAGGACCAAGCGGTACAACGCCGGTGGTTCGGTGGTCTCCGGCACCGGCGGCGTGTGCTACCTCTTCTTCCCGGTCCGTCCGACGCCGCGCCAGCGCAGGGCGCTCGCTGCGGTGGGCGTGCGCTGACGCGGGCGGCACGGCCCCCGGGCCGCGGGGGCCGTGCGCCTGTGACCAACCTCTCCGCCGCACGGCCCGCGGGCGGTGGCATGGTGGACGGCACGGTGGGGGGAGTCCACCCAGCACAGCCGACCCCAGTGAGACGCCATGACCGCACACTCAGCCGCCGCCCGCACCCGCACGGGCGGCCCCCGCGACGACGGCCCGAAGATCGTCGAACACGTCCTGGGCTGGACCCTGGTCGCGGTCGTGGCGATGCTCGTGACCCAGCTGGGACTGCTATGACGTTCTGACATACTGCGGATGTCCCGCAGCCCGTTGAGACCAGGGTCCGAATTGCCTATCGACCAACAGCCCGCCGTCGCCCGGCCGCGGGCGCGCGGCACCGAGCGCTCGGTGGCGCGTCGTGCCGAACTCATCGCCATCGGGCGGAAGTTGTTCGCAGACACCTCCTACGACGCGCTCTCCATGGACGACATCGCCCGGCAGGCACATGTCGCCAAGGGACTGATCTACTACTACTTCCGGTCGAAGCGCGGCTACTACCTGGCGATCATCGAGGACTCCGTCGCCCACCTGGTCAGCTACGCCGCGGGCGGCCTGGAGCTGCCGGCCGCGGACCGCGTGCACCGCACCATCGACAGCTATCTGCGCTACGCCGAGCACCACCAGGCGGCCTACCGCACCATCGTCAGCGGCGGCGTCGGCTTCGACACCGAGGTGCACGCCATCCGGGACGGCGTGCGCGAGGCGATCGTCACGACCATCGCGCAGGGCGCGTACGGCCGCGGGGACATCGCGCCGCTGGCCCGGACGGGGCTGCTCGCCTGGGTGTGCAGCGTCGAGGGCGCCACCCTCGACTGGATCGCCCGCCCCGAACTGCCCCGCGACATCGTGTGCCAGTTGCTGGTGAAGACGCTCGGCGGTGCCTTGCGCGCCATCGAGGAGTTGGACCCGTCCTATCCGGCGCCGGCGCCGGCCCGCCGCGACGGCTGAGGCGGGACGCGAGCCCTTCGGCCCCGCCCCGCCCGCCCGGCCGCGCCGGACTCAATCGATGGCCTTGATCAGTTCGCCGTTCGAGGTGTCGCCGCTCAGCTCCCAGAGGAAGGTGCCGCCGAGGCCCTGCTGGTTCTTGTACGTCATCTTCGAGGCGATGGTCGACGGGGTGTCGTAGCTCCACCAGTCGTTGCCGCACTTGGCGTACGCGGTGCCGCCCACCGTGCCGGTCGCCGGGCACTTGGTCTTGAGCACCTTGTAGTCGTCGATGCCCTGCTCGTAGGTCCCCGCCGCCGGGCCGGTGGCCGTGCCGCCCGGGGCGGCCTGGGTGACGCCGGTCCAGCCGCGGCCGTAGAAGCCGATGCCGAGCAGCAGCTTGCCGGCCGGAATGCCGAGGCCGGTCAGCTTGGTGATGGTCGCCGAGGTGTGGAAGTCGGCCTTCGGGATGCCGGAGTAGGAGGTCAGCGGCGAGTGCGGGGCCGTCGGACCGGCCGCGTCCCAGGCGCCGAAGAAGTCGTACGTCATCGGGTTGTACCAGTCGACGTACTGCGCGGCGCCCGCGTAGTCCGCCGCGTCGATCTTGCCGCCGCTCGTGGCGTCGGCGGTGATCGCCGCGGTCACCAGGCTGCCGGAGCCGAACTTCGCCCGCAGTGCCGCCATGAGGTTCCGGAAGGCGTCCCGGCCGCTGCTGTCACAGGTGTTGCCGCAGGCGTTCGGATACTCCCAGTCGATGTCGATGCCGTCGAAGACGCCCGCCCACTTGGAGTTCTTCACCAGGTCGTAGCAGGACTGGGCGAACGCGGCGGGGTTCTTCGCGGCCTCGCCGAAGCCGCCGGACCAGGTCCAGCCGCCGAAGGACCACAGGATCTTCAGGTCCGGGTGCTTCTTCTTCAGCTTGAGCAGCTGGTTGAAGTTGCCGCGCAGCGGCTGGTCCCAGGTGTCCGCGACGCCGTCCACGGACTCGGCGGCGGTGTACGTGCGGTCGGTCGCGGCGTAGGAGTCGCCCATCGCGCACTTGCCGCCGGTGACGTTGCCGAAGGCGTAGTTGATGTGGGTCAGCTTGGCGGCCGAGCCGGAGGTCTCGATGTTCTTGACGTAGTACTTGCGGTCGTAGGTGCCCCATTCGGTGAAGTAGCCGACGACCTTGGAGCCGGCCGCGGCCGCCCTGGGCGCGGTGGGGGAGGCGGCCGTGGCGGTGCTCGCTCCGGCCAGTAGCCCGGCGCCGAGGACGGCGCAACACGCGGCGGACAGCAGCGCCCGCAGGGGGCGGCGGGAACGGTGGGACATGTGCATCGGTGTGTCTCCTCGTGGGGGAGAGGGGAACGCGTGCCGATTGGCATGAACGCGGTCAAGCGTTGCTGCGAGAGGTTAGGAGGACTAGACCAGTCGGGTCAATGGTTCGGACCAATTTCGGGGAGCGGGAGCCGCCGAGATGCTTCTTGAAGTGAGCGGTCGTTAACTGGTGACGTGGGGGTGCCGATCGGGCATACTCACAGCGCACAGCCGCTGGTCAGCCGCTTCCGCGACCCGGAAGCGCGCACCTCGGCCGGAACCGGAGAAGACCAGGCGGCGCCGCCCCACCAAGGCGCACGTCCGCCGATGCGCCCGACACAGGGAGGAGACCGTCGACATGTCCGACCGCGCCCCTCAGCCGGTGGAGCGTCAGCTGCCCACGGACGAGGCAAGGGACCTGATCTCGCTCGTCCGGGAGATAGCGCACCGCGAGATCGCCCCGCGGGCGGCCGAGGAAGAGGACGCCGGCCGCTTCCCGCGTGAGGTCTTCACCCTGCTCTCCGAGTCCGGCCTGCTCGGCCTGCCCTACGACTCGGAACACGGCGGCGGTGACCAGCCGTACGAGGTCTACCTCCAGGTCCTGGAGGAACTGGCCGCGGCCCGGCTCACCGTCGGCCTCGGCGTCAGCGTGCACACCCTGGCCTCCTACGCGCTCGCCGCCCACGGCACCAAGGAGCAGCGGGCCGAGCACCTGCCCGTCATGCTCGGCGGCGGGCTGCTCGGCGCCTACTGCCTGTCCGAGCCGTCCTCCGGCTCGGACGCCGCCTCACTGCGCACCAAGGCGGTGCGCGGCGCGGACGGCGACTGGGTGATCACCGGCACGAAGGCCTGGATCACGCACGGCGGCATCGCGGACTTCTACACCGTGATGGCCCGCACCGGCGAGGACGGCCCACGCGGGATCACCGCCTTCCTGGTGCCCGGCGACGCCGAGGGCGTCAGCGCGGCGGCGCCGGAGAAGAAGATGGGCCTGAAGGGCTCGCCCACCGCGCAGGTCCACTTCGACGGCGTGCGGGTGCCCGACGAACGGCGCATCGGCGAGGAGGGACAGGGCTTCGGCATCGCGCTGTCCGCGCTCGACTCGGGGCGACTCGGCATCGCGGCCTGCGCGATCGGCCTGGCCCAGGCGGCGCTCGACGAGGCCGTCGGCTACGCCACCGGCCGCAGGCAGTTCGGGCGGCCGATCTCCGACTTCCAGGGCCTGCGCTTCCTGCTCGCCGACATGGCCACCCAGATCGAGGCGGGCCGGGCGCTGTATCTGACCGCCGCCCGGCTGCGCGACGCGGGACGCCCGTTCGCCAAGCAGGCGGCCATGGCCAAGCTGCACTGCACCGACACCGCGATGCGGGTGACCACCGACGCCGTCCAGGTCCTCGGCGGGTACGGCTACACCGCCGACTTCCCGGTGGAGCGCTACATGCGCGAGGCCAAGGTCCTGCAGATCGTCGAGGGCACCAACCAGATCCAGCGGATGGTCATCGCCCGCCACCTCGCGGGGCCCGAGACTCACTGATCAGGCCCGGGCCACCCGGCAGGGCCGCCAGCCGCACCCACTCCGGGTCGTCGCGGCCCGGCAGGGTGCGGCCCCGGTCGGCCCAGGCGCGCAGCAGATCGCGGTAGATGGGCGGGTCCTGGGGCGGGGGCGGCAGAACCGGTTCCGCGGTCCGGTGGACGAAGAGCCGACGCGGCCGGCCGGTTGTCGATTGCGTGCGGGACATGCCTGGGCAACGCCGCCGCGGCCACCCGGGTCACCGCCCGCCGCATTCGACCGTGAGTTCACCCGCGTCCGCCCTCACCCCGAAACCGGCCCGCACCGAGGTGCCCGGCGACGTCACCCACAAACGCTCTGCCGGATGTGCCGCGCTGCGTCGTCGGTTGTCCGCGGCGGCATCGTGGCTGGTCGCGCAGATCCCCGCGCCCCTTCCGGGGCGCTGTCGAGCCGCAAGGGACTTCGCCGGGCCTGCTCAGGGCGGGCGCATCAATCCTGCACCACGACAGCCTGGGCGCCATGGTGCGGGGCGGTGGACCGGACGGGGTGCGGCGGCTCAGGCGGCCTGGCCGCGCATCGTCGGCACGCGCATCGGGCGCGAGCCCGGGCCGCCGACGTGCGAGAAGGGCTGCGTGCGCCAGTTCAGACCCTGGGGCAGCGTGAGCAGAAGCGCGGTGTCCTGCTCCTGGGGCGTGAACGACTCGTCCGCGGAGCGGGCCTCGGCGGCCGAACGGCCGGTGCCCGCGCACACCGTGAGACCGAACGGGTTCCACGGCGAGGCGCACAGCGCGTGCTCCGGCAGCACGTCCTCGTCCGCCAGCAGGGCGATGGGCTGCGCGCAGTCCGGGCAGATCACCCGGTACATCTCGAAGGTGTCGTAGGCGTCGAGTTCGTCGCTGTCATAGGCATCGGATTCGACGCCCTCCGGCTGCGGCTCGACCGCCGGCTGCTGCCGCTTGGACGCGGTACGACCAGGGCGCTTAAGACTCTGCATGGGATTCTCCCCCTCGGGCTGGGCCGTGAAGGCGCTGCGGCCTCGACCACAGCAAGCACTTCCCGTCCGCTCTCGGCGGTAATCACGAGAACATCACGGAGCCCGTCCGGCGGGTGTGGCGTTCGTCACATGCCGTGCGCAGGTGCCCGGTGCGGCGCTTTTGTCCCTCCGCTGACCCCCGTTCGGCTCCCGGGTACATCACAAACCGGCTATGACCTGGGTTGCCCGGGTATCCCAGCAGATCAAGCGCACTGTAGGTTTTGGCGCCATGGAGGAGCTGGACCGTCAGATCGTGCAGCTGCTCGTCAAGGACGGGCGGATGAGCTACACCGACCTGGGCAAGGCCACGGGCCTGTCCACGTCGGCCGTGCACCAGCGGGTGCGCCGGCTGGAACAGCGCGGTGTCATCCGCGGCTACGCGGCGGTCGTCGACCCCGAGGCCGTCGGGCTGCCCATGACCGCGTTCATCTCCGTGAAACCGTTCGACCCGAGCGCGCCCGACGACATCGCGGACCGCCTCGCCGGCGTCCCCGAGATCGAGGCGTGCCACAGCGTCGCCGGAGACGAGAACTACATCCTCAAGGTGCGCGTGGCCACACCGCACGAACTGGAGGAACTGCTGGCCCGGCTGCGCACGCTGGCGGGCGTGTCCACCCGTACGACGGTGGTGCTGTCGACGCCCTACGAGGCCCGGCCGCCGAGGATCTGAACCACACCGCTCCCCGGACCCGCCGCGCGCCAAGGTCCGGCGCCAAGGTCGCCGACGGCGCCTTGCGAGGCCCGGCGGCCGAGGATCCGAGCCGCCCCGCTCTCCAGGCCCGGCGCGCGCTGTGCCTGCCGTATCTGCGTCAACGCGCCCCGGTGCCGCCCTGGGCGGCGTGGCCGTCAAGGATCTGATCCGGCCTGGTCCTTGAGGCCGGCGCGCGCCAAGGTCGCCGTGACTTTCCGGCGCCGCCCCGGGTGCCGTCGAGCCGGTGGTGCGCGAGAGACTGTGGGGCATGAACGAGCGCCCCGCCGACCCGAAGACCGTTCTCCTGCGCCGCGGAGAAGTGCACAGCCCCGCCGACCCCTTCGCGACCGCCATGGTGGTGGAGCGCGGCCAGGTCGCCTGGGTCGGTTCCGAGGGCGCCGCCGACGCCTTCGCGGACGGTGTCGACGAGGTGGTCGACCTGGACGGCGCTCTGGTCACCCCGGCCTTCACCGACGCCCATGTGCACACCACCGCCACCGGCCTCGCCCTCACCGGCCTCGACCTGTCCGCCGCCGGCACCCGCGAGGCCGCGCTGGACCTCGTACGGGACTTCGCCGCCGCCCGCCCCGGCGACCGGGTGCTGCTCGGGCACGGCTGGGACGCCGCCCGCTGGCCCGGCGGCCGGCCGCCGACCCGTACGGAACTGGACGCGGCCACCGGCGGGCGCCCGCTGTACCTGTCCCGCATCGACGTCCACTCGGCCGTTGTGACCACCGCCCTGCTGGACCTCCTGCCGGACACGGTCACCCGCGAGGACGCGCCGCTGACCGGCGACGACCACCACGCCGTGCGGGCCGCCGCGCTCGCGGCCGTGACCCCCGCCCAGCGTGCCGAGGCCCAGCGGGCCGCCCTCGCGCGGGCCGCCTCCCTCGGCATCGGCACCCTCCACGAGTGCGGCGGCCCGCGGATCTCCTCCGAGGACGACTTCACCGGCCTGCTGCGGCTCGCCGCGCGCGAGCCCGGCCCGCGCGTCGTCGGCTACTGGGCCGAACAGGGTGACGAAGGCATCGCGAAGGCCCGGGAACTCGGCGCGCTCGGCGCCGCAGGCGACCTGTTCGTGGACGGCGCCCTCGGCTCCCACACCGCCTGTCTGCACCAGCCCTACGCCGACGCCGGTCACACCGGCACCGCCTACCTCGACGCCGCCGCGGTCACCGCGCATGTGATCGCCTGCACCGAGGCGGGGCTCCAGGCGGGCTTCCACGCCATCGGGGACGCCGCCGTGACGGCCGTGGTCGAGGGCGTGCGAGCCGCCGCCGACAAGGTCGGCCTCACCCGGGTCCGCGCCGCCCGGCACCGGGTGGAACACGCCGAACTGCTCACCCCCGAGACCATCGCCGCCTTCGCCGAACTGGGCCTGACCGCCTCTGTCCAGCCCGCCTTCGACGCCCTGTGGGGCGGCGAGGACGGCATGTACGCGCGGCGGCTCGGCCCGCGGCGGGCCCGTGGGCTCAACCCTTTCGCGGCCCTGCTGCGCGCGGGCGTCCCGCTCGCCCTCGGCTCCGACAGCCCCGTCACGCCCCTCGACCCCTGGGGCACGGTCCGCGCGGCGGCCTTCCACCGCACGCCCGAGCACCGGATCTCCGTGCGCGCCGCGTTCACCGCGCACACGCGTGGCGGCTGGCGGGCCGTCGGCCGGGACGACGCGGGCGTCCTGGTGCCCGGGGCGCCCGCCGACTATGCGGTGTGGCGCACCGACGCGCTCGTCGTCCAGGCCCCCGACGACCGCGTCGCGCGCTGGTCGACCGACCCCCGCTCGGGCACCCCGGGGCTGCCCGACCTGACCCCAGGCCATGACCTTCCGGTCTGTCTGCGCACCGTGGTGGGTGGCCGGACGGTGTTCGTACGCCCGGGCGAGTGATCTCCGGGGGCGGCGGTGCCGGCGCCGCCGCCCGCCGCCGCGTCGCGCGACCTGCGCATCCTCCGTACCGCCCCCGAGCAGGCCGGTATCGGTGCAGGTCAGACGGCTGTTGACAGGCTGCGGCCGAGGGCCGGTAGGTTCGGCCGAGTCCACCACCGGACGCCCGACCGGGGAGGTTCCGCGCAGGCGTCGCAGCGCCGCTGGGTCAGGGACGGTGTGCCGCACCGGGGCACCGTCGCTGGGAACCAGGCTCAGCGCCCGCGCCGACGAGGGAACGTTCCGGCCGGTCGGGGAGGTGCGACCCGGGTGGGGCCCGGACGCTCAGTAGACAACGGCTCTCGGTCGACCCGCAGCCAGCGGGTCCCAGGTCGGCCCGAAGGGCGCCGGGCCCCCATCCGCAGCGGGGCGGCGGCGCCGGGCGCGCCGTCTTACCCCGCTCTTGCGGAATCGACACCGCCATACGAACGAGGCGTCACGTCACCGCAGGCGGCGGCCACTATGGTGGACGCCTGCGCACGACATGAAGGGGCAGCAGTGAACGACGGCGACGGGACCCCAGCCGCACGGTCCGGGGCGAGGCAGTTCGGCCCGCTCGGTACGGCCTTGGTGATCATCCCGACCTATAACGAGGCGGAGAACATCAAGGCGATCGTCGGCCGGGTACGCACGGCCGTCCCCGACGCGCACGTGCTGGTGGCGGACGACAACAGCCCCGACGGCACGGGCAAGCTCGCCGACGAACTGGCCGCGCAGGACGACCACGTCCGGGTGCTGCACCGCAAGGGCAAGGAGGGTCTGGGCGCCGCCTACCTCGCGGGCTTCAGCTGGGGCCTGGAACACGGCTACGGCGTGCTCGTGGAGATGGACGCCGACGGCTCCCACCAGCCCGAGGAACTGCCCCGCCTGCTGACCGCGCTCAAGGGGGCCGACCTGGTGCTCGGCTCCCGGTGGGTGCCCGGCGGGAGGGTGGTGAACTGGCCCAGGAGCCGGGAGTTCATCTCCCGCGGCGGCAGCCTCTACTCGCGGCTCGCCCTCGACCTGCCCCTGCGCGACATCACCGGCGGCTACCGCGCCTTCCGCCGCGAGACCCTGGAGGGCCTGGGGCTCGGCGAGGTCGCCTCCCAGGGCTACTGCTTCCAGGTCGACCTCGCCCGTCGCGCCGTCAAGGCGGGCTTCCACGTCGTAGAGGTGCCCATCACCTTCGTCGAACGGGAACTGGGCGACTCCAAGATGAGCCGCGACATCCTCGTGGAGGCGCTGTGGCGGGTCACCGCGTGGGGCGTGGGCGAGCGGGTCGGCAAGATCGCGGGCAAGGGGAAGCCGTCCCAGGAGCGTTGATCGCCCTCCTTATCCCGCACTGAGCCGGACCCAGGCACACTGGGAGCATGACGACTGGCGCTCCGACCCCTCCGCACCCCGCCCGGCCCCGGCCCTCCCGGCCGCGCCGGTACCTGCCGCTGGGCATCGCCGCCTGGCTCGTGCTGGAGATCTGGCTGCTGACCCAGGTCGCCGGTGCGGCGGGCGGCCTCACGGTGTTCCTGCTTCTGGTGGCCGGCGTCGTGGTCGGCTCGGTGGTCATCAAGCGGGCGGGACGTCGTGCCTTCCGCAGCCTGAACGAGTCGCTGCAGCGCGGCGTCCCCCCGGAGCGCGGCGGCGGCAACGGCCTGATGATGCTGGGCGGGCTGCTCCTGATCATCCCGGGCCTGATCTCGGACGCGGCGGGCCTGCTGCTGCTGATCCCGCCGGTGCAGAAGGCCGTGAGCCGGTATGCGGAGCGGGCCTTCGAGCGCAGGCTCTCCCGGGCGGCCCCCGGCTCCCTCGGCGATGCCTTCCAGCGGGCCCGCATTCACCGTCCCGACGGCAAGGTGGTCCAGGGTGAGGTCATCAGGGAGGACGCGGACGGGCCGGGTGACGCGGCGCGCGAGCCGCGCCCGCCCCTGACCCGCTGAGGGCCGTGCGGCCCGCGCCGCACCCGGGGTCACGCAAAGCCGCGGGCGCCGTACGTCTCGATCACGTACGGCGCCCGCGGTGATGTACCTGCGTTGTGTTGTGGTGTCCCGGCCGCCCGCTAGGCGGACTTGCGGCTGTCCCGAGGATGAACCGCGATGTTCATCGCCCCGGAGCGCAGCACTGCCAGACGCTCCTCAAGGACCTCTTCCAGCTCCTCACGGGTGCGCCGCTCCATCAGCATGTCCCAGTGCGTGCGCGCCGGCTTGGCCTTCTTCTCCTCCGGGCCGTCGCCGTCCACCAGGAGCGCCTGGGCACCGCAGACCTTGCACTCCCACTCCGGCGGGATCTCCGCCTCGACCGAGAAGGGCATCTCGAAGCGGTGCCCCTTCTCGCATGCGTACTCCACGGCCTGGCGCGGAGCCAGGTCGATGCCGCGGTCCGTCTCGTAGCTGGTCACCACGAGGCGCGTACCGCGAAGAGCTCGCTCACTCATGAATCGTGCCTCCCGGGCTTGTCGCCCACAGGACAGGTGTCGCTGTCGTCGTCATCCGGTCAACGTCCGGTCGGCGGTAAAGATTCCCGTTCCGAGTCCCGTTCCGGGTCATGCGTCGCCGTCGTAGCCGCCCCTTGTTGTACCCACCGGCGCCCGGTTTGTCACATCTGCTAGCAGATGTCACCCAGCGTTTCAGCAGCTTTGACGCGCAGTAACGGTACGCCTGGCAGGCCAAACGCGTACACTACCGCCCTTTCGCTCCGGGCGCTAAATCCGTGCTAAATCCTCTCGGGAACGGGGTTGCCCGCCGCGCTGATCGCCCGCCGCACCGGCACCCGCGCGAGCAGCGCGAACCCGATGACGAAGAAGACCACCAGCGAGATGATCGCCGAGCGGTAGCTGCCCGTCAGCTGGTAGGTGAGACCGAACAGCAGCGGACCGAGCCAGCTCATGCCGCGGTCGCTCATCTCGTAGGCCGCGAAGTACTCCGCCTCCTTGCCCGGCGGGACGAGGTGCGAGAACAGCGACCGGGACAGCGCCTGGCTGCCGCCGAGCACCAGCCCGATCCCGGCGGCCAGCACGAAGAACCCCACCGGCACCCCGGCCGGCAGGAAGTAACCGGCGGCCAGTGTCAGCGTCCAGGCGACGAGCGACCCGAGGATCGTGCGCTGCGCGCCGTAGATCCTGGCCAGCCGCCCCATCGCCAGCGCCCCCGCAACGGCCAGCACCTGTACCAGGAGCACCGCCACGATGAGCGTGGACTGGCCGAGCCCCAGTTCCTCGGAGCCGTAGACCGACGCCTGCGAGATCACCGTCTGGATGCCGTCGTTGTAGACGAGGTACGCCAGCAGGAAGGCCAGCGTCAGCGGGTGCCGGCGCATGTCGCGGACGGTCGCCGCCAGCTGCCGCAGCCCCGGGGCCGCGACGGGAGCGGCCGTGGACCGCCGGTCCCGCAGCCGGCGCAGCGGCACCAGCGCGAAGGCACCCCACCACAGGCCGGCCGAGGCCAGGCAGATCCGCACCGCGGACGTCTCGGAGAGACCGAAGGAGTCGTGCCCCGAGTACAGGACCAGATTGACGACCAGCACCAGGGCGCCGGCCGCGTAACCGAAGGCCCAGCCGCGCGAGGAGACCGCGTCGCGCTCCTCGGGCCGGGCGATCTGCGGCAGATAGGAGTTGTAGAGCATCATCGCCACGGACTGCGCGGCGTTCGCGACGACCAGCAGCACCCCGCCGAGCAGATAGCGGTCCCCGTCCAGGAAGAACAGGCCCGTCGTCGCCCCGGCCCCCGTGTACGCGGCCACCCCCAGCAGGTGCTTCTTGCGGCCGGTCCGGTCGGCGAGGCCCCCCACCAGGGGCATGACCACGACCGCGAGGACCACGGACAGGGACACCGAGTAGGCGAAGAAGGACCCTGCCCGCACGGGTATCCCGAGCGGGTGCACGAAGCCGTCGGCGTCCGCCGCCGACTTCGCGACCGACGTCAGGTACGGGCCGAGGAACACGGTGAGCACGCTCGTCGAATAGACCGAGCACGCCCAGTCGTAGAAGTACCAGCCGCGCTGCTCGCGCCGCCTGCCGGCGACGTCGTCCGCCCCCGCCCGCACGGTCTCAGTGCCCACCCGTGCCCTCGCCTTTCCGCTGAAGGTGCCGCCCGAAGTTCTCCGCCGAAGGCGCTGCCTGAAGTGCCGTGCGCCATCCGCCGGGCCGGGGTTCAGGCCCAGACGCCCCGGTCCCGCATGACGTTGCGCAGCGTGTCGATGTGATCGGTCATGATGCCATCGACTCCGAGGTCGAGGAGCCGGTGCATCCGATCCGGTTCGTTGATCGTCCAGACGTGCACCTGCAGCCCGAGCGCGTGGGCGGCGCGTACGAAGCGATGGTCGACCACGGGGACGCCCGACTGGGACTCGGGGACCTGGGCGGCGACCGCGGACCGGCGCACGGCGGCGGGCAGCCCCCAGGAGCGCAACCGAAGGCCGAGCACGCCCCGGGTGCCGAACGACGTGGCGAGCCGCGGCCCGGCGAGCCGCTGGGCGCGCAGCACCCGCGCCTCGGAGAAGGACCCTGCGCAGACCCGCTCCCAGCAGCCCGTGCGCTCGACCAGGTCGAGGAACGGCCGCAGCGTCGGCTCCGACTTGAGGTCCACGTTCCAGCGCACCTCGGGGAACGTCTCCAGCAACTCCTCGAAGAGCGGCACCGGCTCCTTGCCCGCCACCCGCGCCTGCCGCACCTGCGACCACGGCAGGTCGGCGATCCGGCCCGCTCCGTCGGTGACCCGGTCGAGGGTGTCGTCGTGGAAGGCGACGAGCCTCCCGTCCGCCGTGAGGTGCACGTCGGTCTCGATGTACCGGTAGCCGAGGCCGACCGCGCGCCGGAACTGCGCCACGGTGTTCTCCAGGCCGTCGGCGGCGCCGCCCCGGTGGGCGAACGGGATCGGGCCGGGATGGTCGAGGTACGGGTGGCGGATCGGCGTGCTCACGGACGCAGTATCACCCCCTCGGGTGACCCGGTGGCAACGGTCGCGCTGCCGCGGGATGCCGACGGGACGGCGAACACCCGCAGGAAGAGCTGCGCCAGCGGTCCGATGGACACCGCGTACAGCACGGTGCCCGCCCCGATGGTGCCGCCGAGCGCGAAGCCGGTGACGACCACGGCGACCTCGATCGCCGTGCGCATCAGCCGGATCGAGCGGCCGGTGCGCCGGTGCAGCCCCGTCATCAGGCCGTCCCTCGGGCCCGGGCCGAAACGCGCCGCTATGTAGAGGCCGGTCGCCACGCCGTTGAGCACGACACCTGTGACCAGCAGCGGGATCCGCGCGGCGAGCGCATGCGCGTCGGGGACGAGGGCGAGCGTGCCGTCCATGGCGAGGCCGACGACGAAGACGTTGGAGACCGTGCCGAGGCCCGGCCGCTGGCGCAGCGGGATCCACAGCAGCAGCACCGCGGCGCCCACGGCGATCGACACCACGCCGATGGTCAGCCCGGTGAGCCGGGCGAGGCCCTGGTGCAGCACGCCCCAGGGCTCCAGGCCCAGTCCCGCCTCGACGAGGAGCGCCGAACTCGCGCCGTACAGCGCGAGCCCGGCGTACAGCTGGATCAACCGTCGGCCGAGACGGTCCTGAGTGGACAAGAGGCACCCCCTGGTGGTGTCGGTGGCCTGACCCATGACACTCTGTGGCTGGGAAAGAAACCTCATCCAGGGCCAATTCCAGGAAGGTGGACCGATCGCCATGGCGCAGTGGACCTCGGCGGTGGGTGCCGCGCAACTCGCCCGGCTGCTCACCTCCCAGCAGGAGGGCCCGGCCGGGCCCGGCACCCGCCGTCCGCCCGCCTACCGGGCGCTCGCCGACGGCATCCGGCTGCTGGTCCTGGAGGGGAGGGTGCCGGTGGCCGCGCGGCTGCCCGCCGAACGCGAACTCGCGCCGGCGCTGTCCGTGAGCCGCACCACGGTCGCCTCCGCCTACGAGGCGCTGCGCACCGAGGGTTTCCTGGAGTCCCGGCGTGGAGCGGGCAGCTGGACCGCCGTACCGGCCGGGAACCCGCTGCCCGCGCGCGGCCTCGAACCGCTCCCGCCCGAGGCGCTGGGCTCGATGATCGACCTCGGCTGCGCGGCCCTGCCCGCGCCGGAGCCATGGCTCACCCGCGCCGTCCAGGGCGCCCTGGAGGAGCTGCCCCCGTACGCCCACACCCACGGCGACTACCCGGCCGGGCTCCCGGCCTTGCGTGCGATGATCGCCGAGCGCTACACCGCGCGCGGGATCGCGACCATGCCCGAGCAGATCATGGTCACGACCGGTGCGATGGGCGCGATCGACGCCATCTGCCACCTCTTCGCGGGGCGCGGCGAGCGCATCGCGGTGGAGTCGCCGTCGTACGCCAACATCCTCCAGTTGATGCGGGAATCGGGCGCCCGGCTGGTGCCCGTCGCGATGGCCGAGGGGCTTTCCGGCTGGGACCTGGACCGCTGGCGTCAGGTGCTGCGCGAGGCGGCGCCCCGGCTCGCCTACGTCGTCGCCGACTTCCACAACCCCACCGGTGCGCTCGCCGACGACGACCAGCGGCGCCGGCTGGTGGACGCGGCCCGCTCGGCGGGCACCGTGCTCGTCGCCGACGAGACGATGAGCGAGCTGTGGCTGGAGAAGGACCTCGACCGTGCCACGATGCCGCGGCCGGTCTGCGGCTTCGACCCGGCCGGCTCGACGGTGATCACGGTCGGCTCGGCCAGCAAGGCCTTCTGGGCGGGGATGCGCATCGGCTGGGTGCGCGCCGCCCCCGACGTGATCCGCGGCCTGGTCGCGGCGCGCGCGTACGCCGACCTGGGCACCCCCGTGCTGGAGCAGCTGGCCGTGAACTGGCTGTTCAGCACGGGGGGTTGGGAGCAGGCGGTGGAACTGCGCCGCGGCCAGGCCCGGGAGAACCGGGACGCCTTGGTGGCGGCCGTACGGCGGGAGCTGCCGGACTGGGAGTTCGCGGTGCCCCGCGGCGGGCTCACGCTGTGGGTGCGCGCGGGCGGCCTGTCGGGTTCCCGGCTCGCGGAGGTGGGGGAGCGGGTCGGAGTCCGGGTCCCCTCGGGCCCCCGCTTCGGCGTCGACGGCGCCTTCGAGGGCTATGTACGGCTGCCGTTCACGGTCGGCGGAGCGGTGGCGGACGAGGCGGCGGCCCGCCTGGCGGCGGCGGCCCACCTGGTCGCTACGGGCGCGACCACGGGAACCGAGGCACCGCGCACGTTCGTCGCCTGACGGCCCCGACCGGGCTCCGCCCGCAGGCCACGTCACTGCAGACAACGGACGTCCGCACCCGCACGCCCCGGCGATTCACCTGGCGACGGCGGAAAGCACAGCCGCTGCCGGAGAGGGACCGGGGTCGAGACCGGTGCCGGGCGGATGCGGCCGGCGTGGGCGGGGTGGTCCGGCCGGGCCTGTGTCCGCGCGGCGGGAGGGGGCCGGGTCTAGGCCGGTGCGGAGCGGACGTGGTCGGCGCGGACGGGGTGGTCCTCTGGCCCGGTGCCGGCGGGGCGTTGGCGGCGGCAGCGAGTATGCCGGGGACGCGGCGGCCGGTGCGGAGCGGACGTGGCCGGCGTGGGCGGTGCGGTCCGTCTGGCCCAGTGTCAGAGGGGCGGTGGCGGCGGCAGCGAGGATGCAGGGACGCGTCGGCCCGTGCCGGGAGGGACCGGGGTCGAGACCGGTGCCGGGCGGATGCGCCTGGCGTGGGCGGGGTGGTCCGGCCGGGCCGGTGTCCGCGGGGCGAGGCGGTTGGGTTGCTCAGGTGGTGCTCTCCGCGGCGACGGCGTCCGCCGCGACGGCCTTCGCGAGGGACGTCTTCGCGGGCACCGTCTCCGCTGGGGCCTTCTCCGTCTGGGCCTTCTCCGTCTGGGCCTTCTCCGTCTGGGCCTTCTCCACCTCGGCCCTGTCCACCGGCACTTTCTCCGTCGGGACCCTCTTCACGGAGGCCGCTTCCACGGGGACCGTCCTCAACGGGACCGCTTCCGGCGAGAACGACTTCACCGGAACCACTTCCACCGCGAACGTCCGCGCCGGGACCGGGACCGCCTCCACCGGGGCCGTTTCCCTGGGGACCGTTTCCGTATCCCTCGGGGCCGGCTCCACCGGGACCGGCTCGGTCGGTTCCGCGGTCGCGGGGGTGGTGCGCGCGGGGAGCAGCGCCAGCACCGCCTGCCGGTCGGCCTCGCTCGTGGCGTCGTCGTACGGGTCCGGCGTCGCGGGGACCTGCAGCCGGTGCACGGGGCCGTCGCCCAGCCGGGCGTAGCCGCGGCCCGGCGGCACCTGGGCCGGCGCCGTCGTGTGCGGCGGCACGCCGAGGACCCACGCCGACTGCTCCGGCGTCACGGGCCCGAGCACGACACGCGCGCGCGTGTGCTGGCGTACCGCGTCGCCGAGGACGTCCGCGTTGTCGAAGCCCTCCGCGACGACCACCGTCACCTGGGCCGCGCGCCCGTGCCGCAGCGGCACCTGGAGCAGGGACTGCGGGTCCCCGCGCCCCTCCGCCGCGGCCAGGTGGGTGAGGGCGCCCGGCCGGTCCAGCAGGATCCACAGCGGCCGCCTGGTGTCGTCCGGCGGCGGATGCCCGGCCTGCCGGGCCCGGTTGGCCGCGATGAGCCGCCGCTCCGTCTCGTGCGCGGCCCACTCCAGGCTGGCCAGCGCCCCGGTGAGCCCGCACTCCACGCCGAGGACACCGTCCCGGCCGGTGAGGCAGGCGTACTCGCCGGTGCCGCCGCCCTCGACGATCAGCACATCGCCGTACTGGAGCGCCTGGAGGGCGACGGACCGCAGCAGCGTCGAGGTCCCGCTGCCGGGCCGGCCCATCACCAGCAGGTGCGGCTCGGTCGAGCGGATGCCGGTGCGCCACACCACGGGCGGCACGTCGCGCTGCTCACCGCCGTAGCCGAGCGGCAGCGTGCGGTGCACCTCGGACGCGTCGGTGAAGCCGAGCACCGTCTCGCCCGGCGTGGTGACGAAGCGCTGGGCGGCGATGCCGGTGGGCAGCGGCGCGAGGACGCCGACCGTGAGCTGGTTGGCCTCCTCGTCCCACGCGAAGTGGTACTCGCGGCCACGCCCGGCCTTGGTGGCGAGCAGCTGCTCGATCCGGGCGCGGGCGCCGGCCTCGCCGTCGGGGAAGTAGGCCGGGTAGCGGATCACCAGGTGGGCCACGCGCCCCGTGTCGTCGAAGTCGTGCTGGGGGAAGGCCTTCTCCCAGTCCCCGCCGTGGTCGAAGAGCGGCGCCGGGTCCTCGGGGACCGAGAAGTAGGGCACCAGGGACTCGTACAGCGACCGCAGGCGCTGCGCCTGGGACTCGTCGGGACCCTCGGGCTGGGCCGGGGCGCGGTCCCGGCCGTGCCAGGCCGCCGCCGCCATCAGCGCGATGGCGGCCAGCAGCGGTCCGTACGGGGCGAGCGCCACGACCAGGACCACCGAGGCCGCCAGGAACAGCAGCGGCCCGCGTTTGTCCTTGGGTGTGTCCGCCCACTTGTGCCGTCCTGCCGCGGCCAGCCGGCCCAGCCCGCGCGAGAGGGTGATCAGCGGGTGGAGGACGTCGGTGGCGCTGTCGGCCGCCGTCCGGGCCAGCTCCCGGCTCCGGGCGATCTGCGCGCTGCCGTTGCTCAGAATGCGGGGGAGGGGGCGCCGGGCCACTGCTTTCTCCTGACGGTGCGTGCGGGCGGGACGGTCGGCGTCAGAACTTGATACCGCCGAGGAGGCTCGCCAGGCTCTCGCCGCCCGCCTTGATGCTCGGGGCGATGGCCGTGCTGGCGAGGTAGAAGCCGAACAGGGACGAGACCACGGCGTGCGACGCCTTGAGGCCGTCCTTGCGGAAGAAGAGAAAGACGATGATGCCGAGCAGGACGACGCCTGACATGGAGAGAATCATTTGAGGTCTCCTGGTGTCGAGGGGGGACAGTCACCGTGAGTACTTCCAGCATCACAGCATGCATCTATACGACAAAAGGTGCAAATGGGTGAAATAAGGGGGATTTCCCTCAGGTGGCGGAGCCGTCCTGGCCCGGTCGGGCAGGGCTCACCCGGCCGGCGGAGGCGGCTCGCGCGGCCGGCGGGACTCGCGATGATCTTCACCTCGGGCGCATCCGGCCCCGTGCCCCGTCAGCCAGTACGCTGGCGATTCACCCGTACGGCCCGGGTCCCCCCGCTGCCGTAGGCTCTGTCAGTTCCCGAAAGGCCCGAAGTGCAGGAGAGGCGGTCCGGCCCATGAGTGAAGCCCCCGACCCCGACGTCGTGGAGCTGGCGACCAAGATCTTCGATCTGGCCCGGCAGGGGCGGACCGAGGCGCTGGTGGCGTACCTGGACGCGGGCGTACCGGCCAACCTCACCAACGACCGCGGCGACACGCTCGTGATGCTCGCCGCCTACCACGGCCACGCCGAGGCGGTGCGCGCCCTGCTCGCGCGGGGCGCCGACGCGGACCGGGCCAACGACCGGGGCCAGACCCCGCTCGCCGGCGCCGTCTTCAAGGACGAACCGGACGTGATCAGAGCCCTCCTGGACGGCGGTGCCGATCCCGCCGAGGGCACTCCCTCGGCCGTCGACACCGCCCGGATGTTCGGCAGGACGGAACTGCTGGAATTGTTCGGCGCACAGTGATCAGTCCATTCTGACCAGGCACGACACGGAAAACGGGGGAGGCGGTAAAGGGCCGCCGGAAATACGGTCGCGGCGGGAGAAACCCGCGAGTCATCATGACGTCGTGATTCACGGACGCGATGGCTGGGCAGGTGTTGCCGCACCGCGCGGACCGTGAAGCGGTCCGCATGGGCCACCGACGAGAGGCAGAGGAAAATGGTCTACAGCAAGCAAGAGACGGCGGGCGCCCCGACGTTGTGTCACGCGGCCAGGTAGTGCGTGTTCCCCGGTTGCGTCGACGCTTGATGTGAGGCTGTTTCCCATGTTCGATCCGGTCATAGCGCCCAGTGGCACGTTGCTCGGCCTGCTCCAGCGGGGCCGCGGCGACGGCACCCTGCACGCGCTCACCGCCCCCCGCGCCGAGGCGCTTGCGGCACTGGACCACTGCGTGCTGCACGACCCCCGGCACGACTGGCAGGTCGAGAACCGCTCCCTCTACTACGCCCGCCTCTACCTCGACCTGAACGGCGGGCTGGACGCGATCGAGGCGCACCTCTTCGACCCGGAGGACGCCCTTGAGCCCGACGAGTCCCGCACGGGCCTCGCGCTGGCCGTGCTCGGGCACCTCGCCTCGTACGGCAGGCGCGACGCGCTCCGGCTGCTGCGCCGGTACGCCGCCCACGGCGCCAACTGGGCCTGGGCCCTGGACGAACTCGCCCTGCGTGACGACGACGCGGCCCTGCGCGCACTCGCCGTCCCCGTCCTGGCGCGCTTCGGCACGGACACCGAGGGCGAGGCCGAGCTGGCCGCCGCCGTCCGTGACGCCTTCGAACCGAGGCCGTGGCGGCTGTGGGCCGACGACCCGCGCGAATCCGTCGCCACGCGTGTGCGTGCCGCTCAGGAGGCGGGTTGCTTCGACCGGTGGCAGCGCCAGCTGCGATCGACCGGACCGCGCCCGGGCTGGAGCGTGCACGCCGTCCTCGAATGGGCCCAGCAGGGCGTGGAACGCGGCACCGCCCTGCACGTTCCCGCCGCCCGCTGTCTGACCGCCGTGGCGGGCCCCGAGGACCGGCCGGAGATCGTCCGCGCAGCCCAGGACGGCACCGAGGGAGCCCGGTGCACCGCCCTGCGGTACCTCGCCGACAGCAACGCCCCCGAAGCCCTCGGCCTGATCGAGGCCGCGGTGACCGGCGGCCCGACGCCCGTCGCGGAGGCCGCCGTCGACGCCTTCGAACGGATGCGCAGCGTCGCCGCCGTCGACCGGGCGCGCGGCTGGGCCCGCAGGCCCGACGCCCTCGGCGCCGCCGCCGGTCGCATGCTCGCCTGCCGTGGCGCGGCCCGCGACAGCGAACTCGTCCTCGCGGCACTGCGGGAGGCCGTACGCGGTGAGGGGCCCGACGCGCCCACCCTGTGGACCCTCGTCGACGGCGCCGGACGCCTCGGCATCGCCTGCGCCGCACCCGTTTTGCGCCATGTCTACCGCGAGACGGCCTCCTCCCACCTCCGGGGCCGGGCCGCCCGCGCCCTGGCCGCCACCGACCCGTCGTTCGCCACCGGATTCGCCGTCGAATGCCTCTGGGACTGCGAGGAGACCACGCGCGAGGTCGCCGCCCGGCATGCCGAGACCGGCGACGCCCGGGTCGTCGAGCGGCTGCGCCGGCTCGCCGCCGATCCGGCCGAGGAGGCCGAGGTCCAGACCGCCGTACGCAGCCGCATCGCACCGGACGGGCGGTTCGCGTGAACACGGGGTGACTCATGGGTCAGGAGCCGATGGACACGGGCTGACCCGCTCGGGTGTGCAGTGCAACGCTCATGGGACGTTCCTCGTTCGGAAAGATCCACGTTGACGCGGCCACGTCCAGTGCGGCGAGAACACGGGTATGCGTGTCGTCATCGTGACCGAATCCTTTCCCCCCGATGTGAACGGCGTGGCCCACTGCGCGCTCCAGACCGCCCGGCACCTCGTCGATCGCGGTCACGCCCCCCTCGTCGTCGCTCCGGCCCCCGCTCCCGGAAACAGGCCCGACGCCTTCGCGCCGTGCCCCGTCGTCCACGTCCCCTCCCTACCGCTCCCGGGCTACCCCCAGGTCCGCGTCGCCCTCCCCAGCCGACGCCTCGCCGCGGCGCTCGTCGAACACCGCCCCGACGTCGTGCACCTGGCCAGCCCCTTCGTCCTCGGCGTCCGCGGCATGGCGGCCGCGGCCCGGCTCGGCATCCCCACCGTGGCCGTCTACCAGACCGACCTCGCCGGGTACGCCCGCACCTACATGGGCGCGGGCGAGGCGGCGGCCTGGCGGCGCATCCGCTCCGTCCACTCCGCCGCCGACCTCACCCTCGCCCCGTCCAGCGCCGCCCTGAACGACCTGGAGACCCACGGCGTCCCCCGGGTGCGGCTGTGGCCGCGCGGCGTGGACACCGACCGCTTCCGCCCCGACCACCGCGACGAGGCGCTGCGCCGGGAACTCGCCCCCAACGGCGAGGTGATCGTCGGCTACGTCGGCCGGCTCGCCCCCGAGAAGCAGGTCGAACTGCTCGCCGGTACCTGCGGCCTGGAGGGCGTACGGGTCGTGGTCGTGGGCGACGGACCCAGCCACGCCCACCTCACCGAGGCCCTGCCGGGCGCGGCCTTCCTGGGCCGGCGCACCGGCGAAGAACTCGCCCGGATCTTCGCCTCGCTGGACGTCTTCGTGCACACCGGCCCCTTCGAGACGTTCTGCCAGACCGTCCAGGAGGCCATGGCCAGCGGTGTGCCGGTCGTCGCGCCCGCCGCCGGCGGCCCGCTCGACCTCGTCGCCCACGGGCACACCGGGCTGCTGGTCCCGCCGCGCGACGCGGACGCCTTCCGGGACGCCGTGCGGTCCCTGGCCGTCGACCCGGTGCTGCGGGCCGGGTACGGCGCCGCCGGGCGCGCCACCGTGGAGGGCCGCACCTGGGCCGCGATCGGCGACCGGCTGATCACGCACTACGAGGACGTGCTCGCCGCACGCAAGACGGCGGTGGCGGCATGAACACCGACTCCCTGCGCATCGTCCGGCTCGCCAACTTCGTCGCCCCCGCGTCCGGCGGCCTGCGCACCGCGCTGCGCGAGCTGGGCAAGGGCTTTCGGGCGGCGGGCCACGAGCCGGTGCTGATCGTGCCCGGCGAGCGCCACAGCGACCGGGACACCGAGCAGGGCCGGGTCATCACCCTGCCAGGACCGCTGCTGCCGGGCACCGGCGGCTACCGGGTGCTGCTCGACAAGCGGCGGGTCGCCGCCCTCCTGGAGGAACTGGCCCCGGACCGCCTGGAGGTCTCCGACCGCACGACGCTGCGCTGGACCGGCCGCTGGGCCCGGCGAGCCCGCGTCCCCGCCGTCATGGTCTCCCACGAGACCGCCGACGGCGTGCTGCGCACCTGGGGCCTGTCGGAGGACCTGTCCCGGCGGGCCGCCGACGCCCTCAACGTCCGTACGGCGCACACCTACTCACGGGTCGTGTGCACCACCGAGTTCGCCGAGCGTGAGTTCGTCCGCATCGGTGCGCGCAACGTCGTACGGGCCCCGCTGGGCGTGGACCTGACGGACCGGCACCCGGCGCTGCGCGACGGCGGACTGCGCGCCGTCCACGCGCGCGTGGACGAGACGCTGCTGGTGATGTGCTCACGGCTGTCCGTGGAGAAGCGGCCGGGTACGGCGCTGGACGCGCTGGAGGCGCTGCTGCGGCGCGGGCGGCGGGCGGTGCTCGTGGTGGCCGGGGACGGCCCGCTGCGGGCACGGCTTGAGCAGCGGGCGCGGGAGCGCGGGCTGCCGGTGACCTTCCTCGGGCACGTCTCCGACCGCGATGAGCTGGGCGCGCTGCAGGCCTCGGCCGACGTGGCCCTGGCGCCCGGGCCGGCCGAGACGTTCGGGCTCGCCGCGCTGGAGGCCATGGCGTGCGGCACGCCCGTGGTGGCGAGCGCGTCGTCCGCGCTGCCCGAGGTCATCGGGTCCGCCGGGGCCACGGCGGCCGACAACGGAGAGGCGTTCGCCGACGCCGTCGAGAGATTGCTCGACCGCCCCGCGGCCGAGCGGCGGGACAGCGCACGCGCGCGTGCGGAGTGCTTCGGCTGGGGTGCCGCGGTGGAGGCGTTCCTGGCGGCGCACGACGCGCCGGTGGGCTGCCGGCGGGACGAGGACGACGACGTGACGGGAGCGTCCCGTCGCACTGACGACACGTCGGTACCGTCCCGTTCCGACGCGGACCAGACGGCGGCAGCCCCCCGGGCCCCCCGCTCCGACGTGCGCGACGGGTCCGCGCCGTCCCGTCGTGTCGTGCCGGAGGGCGTGGCATGAGACCCGTCCGTTTCGTGGCGCTCGGGGACTCACTGACCGAGGGCGTGGGCGATCCCGTCGGCGGCGGGTGGCGCGGCTGGGCCGAACTGCTGGCCGACGGGATCGCCGAGGGACCGGTGCAGTTCACCAACCTCGCGGTCAGCGGGGCGCAGACGCGCGACGTGCTGGAGCGCCAGACCCCGGACGCACTCGACCTGCGTCCGGACATCGCCTCCGTCGTGATCGGCGTCAACGACACGCTGCGCTGCACCTTCGACATCCACGCGGTGGCCACCCGGCTCGACCAGGTCTACGCGGCGTTCACCCGGCAGGGCGCCGTCCTGCTCACCGCGTGCCTGCCCGACCCCGGCGCGATGCTGGGACTGCCGGGCGCCCTGGCCCGCCCGCTGGCCCGCCGCCAGCGCGCGGTCAACACGGTGGTCCACGCGCTGTCCGAGCGGTACGGCGCCGTCCACCTGCACGCGGCCGAGGGCGCATGGCTCACCGACCGGGCCATGTGGAGCGCGGACCGGCTGCACCCCGGCGAGCGGGGCCACCGTCAGCTCGCGCTGCGCTTCCACGCGCTGCTCGCCGCGGCGGGCGCCGCGACCGGCACCGCGCCCTCGCCCGAGCCCGAGTTCCCCGCGCCGACCAGGTCGGCCAGCCTGTGGTGGCTGGCGACCGCCGGCACCGGCTGGGTGGCCAGGCGCTGCACCGATCTGCTGCCGCAACTGCTCAGGCTGGCCGCCGACGAGATGCGGCACCGCGCGCGGGGCACCAGCGCCCGACTCGACCTGCGGGCAGCGGCAGCCGTGTCGGCGGCCCTCGGCGCCCTGTCGGTGGCGGAGCATACGGAGGCCGCGGACGCCGCGTGAGGGCTCAGTGGCGCCGCACGGCCACGAAACGGACCGGGGCGCCGGGCACCGCCTGCGCGGCGGCCGGCAGGTCGGCGGCGCGGACCACCGCGATCACCGGGTAGCCCCCGGTGGTCGGGTGGCCCGCGAGGAAGACCACCGGACACCCGTACGGCGGCACCTGTGCCGCCCCAACGACCATGCCCTCGCCGGGCAGTTCACCGGCACGCGCCCGTTGCAGGGCGGGCCCCTGCGTCCGCGGCCCGACCGGTGGCGCCCCGATGAGACCCGGTACACGCGTGACGTGACGTCGCGGACGTCCCGCGGCTGAACCAGCCGTCGCGCGGGCCCGGCGTCACGCGCGGCACGAGTTCGGCCGGCGGGCGCGGCTGCGGATCGACGTCCACGCGCGCGTGCGGACCCGGCGGGTCGCCAGGGGCAGCACCACGCCGTCCGCGAGCGGCGCGGCACCCAGCCAGGTCAGCAGATCCGTGGACCGGCTGCCTTCTGCGTCGTTTGGGTCGTTGTCAGACGGAGGACCTAGTCTGTGCACCGTGACTTCGCCTGCATCCACGGACAGCGTGCCGCCGCAGCTCAGTGCGGGGCCGCGCCCCGCCCCGGGCCCGGCCGCCGACGAGGGGCTGGCGCGGCGGCTGCGCGCGCTCGCCTGCACCGCGCCGCTGCACGACCTGGACGCGCGCAAGGCCAACCTCGCCGGCGAGTACTCGGTGTACGGCATGGCGGAGGTGGCCCTGGCCGCCATCGACCTGGTCACGCTCAACATGGACTTCGACACGGGCGCCGACCACGAGCAGATCGTCGCCCGGCTCATCCCGCGCATCGCCGCCCAGGCCCCGCGCCGCCCGGTGACCGAGCACGAGCGCGTGGCCCGCTGGGTCCTGGAGAACCTGATCAACGTCGGCAGCGTCGACCGCGGCTTCCGCGCCGTGTACGGCACGTTCGCGCCGGACGGCACCTACGTACGCCGCGACTACGACTTCAAACTCGTCGAGGAGGTCCCCGGCCCCGGCGGCACCGTCTATCTGCGCACCACCGACGAGGCCGTCAACGTCCTGGTCGGCGCCCTCGACACCGATGTCACCAGCGCCCAGATCGCCGC
This sequence comes from Streptomyces sp. NPDC102462, assembly GCF_044765425.1. Taxonomy (NCBI): domain Bacteria; kingdom Bacillati; phylum Actinomycetota; class Actinomycetes; order Kitasatosporales; family Streptomycetaceae; genus Streptomyces; species Streptomyces sp. NPDC102462. The sequence continues at coordinate 202,125 of NZ_JBIWKB010000007.1, forward strand.
CGAGGTCAAGCTGGAGGTGCTGATCAACCGCGGCCGACTGGCCGACGCCCAACTCGCCGCGGAGCAGGCCCGCTACCGGACCGTGCAGTACTCGGAAACGCTGCGCAGGGCCCTGGAGGCCACCCGGCGCAACGTCCGCGCGGTGGACTGGCTCAACGCAGTGCCCGACATGATCGCCGAGGCCCTGGACCACGTCGCCGACCGCTATCGCCACGAGAACGCCATCCTCACCAACATCCGCAAGGCACGCGACGAGTCCGAGGACCCTGGGCACAAGCGGCGCGCCGCCGAACTGGTCGACATCGTCAAGGACTGCATCCGGCGCCACACCCAGCTCCAGTCCCGGCTGCTGGAGGCGGGCCCGCTGTTCCGCGCCGAGCAGGACCGGCAGGCCTTCGCCACCCCCCTGACCACGTCCGGCATGGACCTGTACGGCCATCTCGTCGCCCCCGTCCTGCCGCTGCCCGTCCAGCGGGCGGTCAGCGTCACGGACGCCTTCTTCGCGCGCGGCACCGGACTGCGCACACCGGTGTCGGTACGGGTCGGCGACCTGGTCGACCTCCTGCTCACCCCGCCGGTGGAGCGGGAGCACCTGGGCGCCGAGATGCCCGAGCCCGATCTGATCGCCACACCGGACGACAACCGGTTCAGCGACGAGCAACTGGCCGCGGCCACCGAACTGCTGGACCTGCCGGCGGACGCGCCACGCCGGCTGTCCGGGCTGCTCGCCGAGGCCCGCCGCCGTGACCCCGAACTGCCCTACCTGGTCGCACTGCTGGCCGTGCACGCGGCCAGCCCCCCGGTCGGCACCGCCTACCGCCAGGGCGAGGAGAAGCTGCTGTTCGCCGTGGACGACGGTACGGAACTGGACGACCCCGAGTTCGGCGGCGCCGACCTGATCGTCGGCACCGCACTGCTGGATTCGGCGGGCATGGCGGCCGACCGGACCGAGGCGGCATGACCCCATCCGACCGTCCCACCCGACCAGGCCAGCGCAGCAAGGAGCCCCGACCGTGACCGAGCACGCCGACCGCAGCGAGCCCGAGCCCGCCGCCACCCCCGCGGGCTCCGCCGTCACCCCCGCCGACGCCGCCGACGCCGCCCGGCTCGTCGCCTTCGGACTGCAGCCCAAACTGCAGCCCGCCCGCGACCAGGAATACACGGAACTGCTGCGCCGCCACCGCGAGGACCCGGCGTTCGCGCGGCTCGCGGACGCCGTGGCCGCCGGACTCGGCCTGGTCGTGCTGGAGGTGTCCCCGCGCGCGGGCATGGCGGTGACCGCCGCCGAGGACTCCGTCTTCGCCGTCCGCATGGGCGACTACGCCCGCCGCACCGCCGCCGACTCCGCCGACCGGTTCCTGCACGGCCTCGCCCATCTCGCGGTCGCCGCGCTGGCCTTCCCCCGCCCGGAGGACCTCGCCGACGACGGCTACATCGGGCGGGTCTCCGTCAACGGCGTCGACGCGTTCGTACGACAGGCATGCCGGCGCCTCGAAGAGCGGGCCGCCGAGAGGGGCGAGAACACCGACCCGGCCACCGACGCGCCCGGCCTGGAGGCCGCCTGGCGGATCTGGGTGCGGCGCAGCGCCACCGGCGCCACCAAGGACGCCCGCCGGCCGGCCGGTTCCACCACCGGCATCGTCGGCAAGGCGGTCGCCTTCCTCACCGACTCCGGCTTCCTGCAGAGAACCGGCGACGACAACGGCGGCACCTACCGCACCACCGCGCGCTACCAGCTCCAGGTCCGCGACATGGCAGGCGGTGCCGCCATGGCCGAACTGCTGGAACTCGGCGTCGTCCCGGTCACCGACGGCACCGCCAGCCTGCTGCCCGCCGAGGACACCGACGACCTGGATCTGGTGGCCGACGCCGGGCTGCCGTTCCACTCCTGACGGCCGGGCCGCCGCACCTGACCGTGGCCCCGCCCCTCTGTGTCCCTGCCCTCCGTAGCCCCGCGCCTCCTAGCCCTGCCCCTCCGAAGACCTTCCACGAGAGTCCGCCATGTACGAGCTGTCCCGGGTCCGCCTCTACTCCATCGGTCCTGCCGGTGCGCGCTACGCCGACACCGTGCTCGACCTGCGGGGCGTGGGCGAGCCGGTGCCCGACCCCGCCCCCACGCAGGCGGAGTTCTTCGAGGAGGAGCCCGTCGGACCGCCGCGCCGCCCAGCGCCCGCCGGCGTGCTCTTCCTGGAGAACGGCGGCGGCAAGTCCGTCCTGCTCAAGCTGATCTTCTCGGTGATGCTGCCGGGCCACCGCAACACCCTCGGCGGCGCCAGCTCCGGCGTGCTGCGCAAGTTCCTGCTCGCCGACGACTGCGGCCACGTGGCCCTGGAATGGCAGCACGTGCAGACCGGCGAATGCGTCGTCGTCGGCAAGGTCAGCGAATGGCGCGGACGGCAGGTCTCCAACGACCCGCGCAAGTTCGCCGAGGCATGGTACTCCTTCCGGCCGGGCCCCGGACTCAGCCTCGACAACCTCCCCGTGGCCGAGTCCACCGCCGTACGCCCGCCCGCCGAGGGCCAGTCGGGCGCCCAGGGCCGCCGGCGCACCATGAAGGGCTTCCGGGACGCCCTCAGCGAGGCGGGCAAGGCGTATCCGCACCTGGAGGTGCACTGGGAGGAGACCCACGAACGCTGGACCGAGCACCTGGGCGACCTCGGCCTCGACCCCGAACTCTTCCGTTACCAGCGGGAGATGAACGCCGACGAGGGCGAGGCGGCCGGCCTGTTCGCGGTCAAGAAGGACTCCGACTTCACCGACCTGCTGCTGCGCGCGGTCACCGACACCCGGGACACCGACGGCCTCGCCGACCTGGTCGGCGGCTTCGGCAACAAGCTGGGCCGACGCGCCGAACTGATCGCCGAACGGGACTTCACCGCCGGGTCGGTCGACCTGCTCGGCCGGATCGTCGAGGCCACCGAAGCCCGCGCACGCGCGCGTGACATCCACGCCGGCGCCGAACGCCGCACCCGCACCCTCGCCCGGCGGCTGTCCGCGCGCGGCGTCGTGGAACGGGTGCGGGCCGCCGACCTCGCCCAGCAGGTCACGGCCGCCGCGCACACCGTCACCCACTCCGAGGGCGCGCGCGAGCGCAGCGCGCTCATCGCCGCCGAACTCGCCTACCGGCACGCCTCACTGGCGCTCGCAGCCGGCGAGAAGTCGGCCACCGCGCAAAAACGCGAACTGGCCGACGCACGCACCCTGCACTCCGCCTGGCAGGCGGCCGAGGCCGTGCTGCGCCACCGCGCCGCCGCCGACCGCGTCGCGCGCGTGGCCACCGCGATCCAGGAAGCCGAACGGGACGCCGCCCCGGCCCTGGCCGCCCGTGCCAAGGCCGCCGTGGATCTCGTACGCGCTCTGCACGCCGCCGCCGAGAACGCCGAGACCCTCGCCAACGAGGGTGAGGAACGCGCGGCCGCCCTCCAGGAGGCAGGCGAGGCGGCACACCGCGACTCGACCGCCGCCGCCACCGAGGCGCAGCGCGCCCGCAGCGAGATCGGACACCTCCGACAGCGCCTGACCGAGGTCGAGCAGGAGACCGCCGAGGCGGTGCGCGCGGGCTGGCTCGACGACAGCGCCCCCGACGCGGACCCGGCCCGCGCCGCCCTCGCGGCAAGCGACGCCGAGAAGACCGCCGTGGCCGCCTGGGACACGGCCCGTGACGCGGCGCGCAAGGCGGCTGACCACGCGCGCGAAGCCGCGTCCGCCGAGTCCCGCGCCGAACTGACCGCCGCCCGGGCCGCGGACGCGGCGACCGCCGCCGACCGCGCCCACCAGGCCGAACGCCGCATCGCCGAGGCACTGGCCGCCGAGGAGCGGCTGGGCGAACTGCTCGGCCTGCCGGGCACCCGGGGCGGCACGCGGGCCGGAGTGCCCGCACCGCGCGCGGGCGGCGACACCACCCGGGACCCGGACGCGGCACCCGGCGCCCCCGCCGAGGCCCCGGACGCGGACGCCGCCCGTCCCGGCGGCGACGGACACCTCACCCCCGAGGACCTCGACCGCTTCGCCGACGAACTGCGCGCCCTGCTCGACGACTCCGTCTCCTTTGCCGAACGGCACCTCTTCGAACTGCGCACCGCCGCCGCCGACGACGCCCGCATCCTCGGCGCGCTCGGCGACGGCGGACTGCTGCCGCCCGGCCCCGACGTGCTCGCCACCGTCGAATTCCTCGGCGAACACGGCATCCCCGCGCTGCCCGGCTGGCGCTACCTCGCCCAGGCCGTCGACCCGGCCGACCACGCGCGTGTGCTCGCCGCCCGCCCCGAACTCGTCGACGGCGTGATCATCACCGACCCGGACACTCACGCCCGCGCCCGCGAAGCCCTCGGTGACGCCGCGCTGCTGCCGCGGTCCGCCGTGGCCGTCGGCACCGCCGCCGCCCTGCTCGCCCCGACCCCCGCCGCCGACGCGAGCGCCGGCGAGGTGTTCCTGGTACCGCCGAACCCGGCCATGCACGACGAGTACGCCGCCGACGAGGAACGGCAGGCGCTGCGCGCCCGGGCCGCCGAGCGGGACGAGGAGATCCGCGCGCTCGCCGCACGGCTCGCCAAGGACCGGGAACTGGCCGCGCGGCTCGCCTCCTGGCGCACCGGCTGCCCGGCGGGACGGCTCGTCGAACTGGCCGGCACCGCCCGGGACGCCGGCGCGTTCGCCGAGGAGTCCGAGGCGGAACTCGCCGAGGCCCGGACCGCGCGCGCCGAGGCCGACGAAGCCGCCGCCGAGGCCGCCCAGGCCCGCGACGAACGCCAGGAGGCCGCGCAGAAGGCCCGGCGCGCCGCCGACGCGCTCGCCGGGCTCGCCTTCCGGCTGCGTGAGCGCTCCGGCTGGCAGGCCAAGCTGCGCGAACTCGCCGACGAAGCCGCCGAGTCGGAGGCCCGGGCCCAGGTCTGCCTGGAGCGGGCCCGCGCCGCCGACGAGGATCGCCGCGCCGCCCAGCGCGCCGCCGACGACGCCCGCCGCACCGCCCGCGCGCTGCGCGCCGAACGCTCCGAGATCGCCGGCGCACCCGACGACGTGCCCGCGGCCGAGGGCGACGCCGACGCCTCGAAGGCGTCCCTGCCCGCCCTCCGCGAGGCCTACCGCGCCGCCTCCCAGGTGTACGAGAAGGTGGGCGTCGGGGCCGATCTGCGCGCCGAGCAGGCCCGCGCGGAGAGCGACGAGAGCGCGGCCCGCGCCGAACTGGACCGGCTCAGCAACAAGGTCCGCACCCGGGCCGAACAACTGCTGCAGTCGCCCGACGGCTCCGACGGCCCCTCCCGGCAGGCCGCCGCCGCACGCGCCGAGGAACTGGTCCAGCTCCTGGAGACCCGCATGTCCGCCGCGAGCGAGCAACTGGGCCGGCTGCGCGGCGAGGCCGAACGGCACGCCCCCGAGGACGGCGGCGCGCACACCGAACTGCCCGAAGAACTCCTCCCGCGCGACGCCGAGCACGCCCAGGCGCTGCTGCGCACCGCCACGACCGAACTCGCCTCCCGCACCGAAGCGTTGGCCCAGGCACGCGACGCGCACGCCGAACTGCTCGCGGCCCACCGCGCGGCCGAGGACGCGGCCGGCGGCTTCGACGAGGTCGCGGCCATGCTCCGCGACCTGCTGCGCGAGCACACAGCCGACGAGGAGCAGGAGGAACCCGAGCCGTACCCCGGCTCCCTGGAGGAGGCCAGACGGTCCGCCGCGGAGGCCCGCCGCTCGCTGCGTGGCTGCGCCGCCGACCTGTCCGCCGCCGAGGCCGCCGTGCGGGAGGCCGGCGACGTCCTGGTCCGGCACGCCAACTCGACCCGCTACGAGCAGGTGCGCACCCCCGCCCGGCAGCAGATCCGCGAGCTGCCCGCCGCCGCGCTGCCCGAGCACGCCCAGAAGTGGGCCGCCGCCTTCGCCCCCCGACTGCGGGTCCTCACCGATGAGTTGGCGCAGCTCGAACGCAACCGCGACTCCATCGTGGACCGGCTGCGCGGACTGGTCGAGTCGGCGCTCGCCACCCTGCGCTCCGCCCAGCGGCTGTCCCGGCTGCCTGAAGGGCTCGGCGAGTGGTCGGGACAGGAATTCCTGCGCATCCGCTTCGAGGAACCCGACCAGGCCACGCTCACCGAACGGCTCGGCGAGGTGATCGACGAGGCGACCCGCGCCGCCCTGAAGAAGAACTCCGACCTGCGGCGCGATGGCATGTCCCTGCTGCTCCGCGGGGTCGCCGCCGCGCTGCGGCCCAAGGGCGTGGCCGTCGAGATCCTCAAGCCGGACGCCGTCCTGCGCGCCGAACGCGTCCCCGTCGGACAGATGGGCGACGTCTTCTCCGGCGGCCAGCTGCTCACCGCCGCGATCGCCCTGTACTGCACGATGGCCGCCCTGCGGTCGAACGACCGCGGACGGGACAGGCACCGGCACGCCGGCACCCTGTTCCTCGACAACCCCATCGGCCGCGCCAACGCCACCTATCTGCTGGAGCTGCAACGCGCCGTCTCCGACGCGCTCGGCGTGCAGCTCCTCTACACCACCGGCCTGTTCGACACGACGGCACTGGCCGAGTTCCCGCTGGTCATCCGCTTGCGCAACGATGCCGACCTGCGAGCCGGGCTGAAGTACATCAGCGTGGAGGAACACCTGCGGCCGGGACTTCCGCAGCAGGCCACGGCCGGGGAAGCGGTGCACAGCGAGATCACGGCGACCCGCATGTTCAAACGCCCGGCGCCCAGCACGCCCTGACCGGGACAGGCCGAGCGCCACGGCCGCCGGCGGGCGGCCACGGCGCCGGTCGGCGCCGCCCCCGCCCTCAGGGCCTCAGGAGTGCGACAGCTGGCCGGTGCCGCCGCGCCTGCGTATCCGCTCCCGTTCCCGCGCGGCGGCCTTCGCCTGCCGCCGGGCGGCGCGCCGCTCCCGGCGCAGCGACCGCGCCGTGCTGCTCGGCACCGACACCACGCCATTGCGCTGGTTCCAGACCTGGCGCGTCACCCAGACGTCGAGCACGCCCCAGGTGGCGACCACCGTGCTGGCGACACTGCTGATGACCATCGGGAAGGCCAGCCAGGACCCGGCCAGCGTGCACAGAAAGGCCACCATCGCCTGCATCAGCGTCACCGCGATGATGATCACCGCCCGCACCGCCGCCGTACGCACCGGATCGGGCAGCCGGCGTCTGCGCGCGGGTTCCTCGACCCACAACGGCCGATACCCCGGCTGACGCCGTACCCCGGCGGCCGCGTCCTCGGGCGCCTCGCGCCGCTCCGCCGTGCCCATCACCATGTCACTCCCCACCGCCGGCAGACCACTCCTCCGGCGCCCCGAGGCACCGGCTCCCCTGTGGTTGCCCGGCTTGCGCTGTTTTACGCCGCCAGGATGGTGGATGCGGCTCCTGTGGCCGATTCCGCCCCCATTTCCCGTAGAGAAGGACGAACGGCGCGTCAGGAAGATTCCCGGCCCCGGAAGAATTTCGGCCAACCGGCCCGGCACACCGGACCGGACACCCGAACCGCGCACGCCCCAGCCGAGGCGGCCATCTCCCGTAATGCCCGGACAACTCGCCATGTCCCAGAAGTGAAGGTGAAGTTCAGGCTCCGGACACGCCTTCGAGTTGACCCTGCGACGGTAGTAGGCTCGCGCCGTTTGTTGACGCACCTGTGCACCCCCGTCCGCAGGGGGACCGAGCTGGGGGAGGCCATGCGTTTTCGCGGGAAGTCGATCCGCCGGAAGATCGTGGCGCTGCTTCTCGTGCCGCTGGTGTCCCTGGCCGCCATCTGGGGCTTTGCGACCGTGCTCACGGGGCGGGAGGTGGCTCGGGTCTTCGAGGTGTCGCACGTGGTGGAGAAGATCGAGTACCCCACCGAGGACGCCGTCCGCGCCCTGCAGCAGGAACGCCGCCAGACCCTCGTCCATCTCGCCGACCCGCGCGCCTCCGACGCCCTCGGCGCCCTGCGCCGGACCCGGACGGCCACCGACGAGGCCATCGCCGAGATCCGCAAGAACGCCGAGACCTCCGGCGTCCGCGACAGCATGAGCGCGGGCGACGTCGAACGGCTCACCGCGGTCCTGGACGCGCTCGACGGCGTCGACTCCCTGCGCCGCAGCGTCGAGGACGGCACGGTCACCCGCCATCAGGCCCTCGACCTCTACAACCGCGTCGTCGACCCCTGCTACTCGCTGCTGGCGAGCCTCGACGGCGTCGACGACGTGGAGATGGACACGCAGGCACGCGCCCTCGTCAACGTCAACCGCGCCCGCGAACTCCTCTCCCGCGAGGACGCCCTGCTCGGCTCCGCCCTGGTGGTCGGCAGGCTCTCCCGGGACGAGACCCGCGACATCTCCGACCTCGTGGCCCAGCGCACCCTCCTGTACGACATCAGCCTGCCGCTGCTGCCGGCTGCCGAACGCGACCGCTACGACCGGTTCTGGAGGAGCGCCACCACCGCGCCGGTGCGGGTGGCCGAGGAGGCGGTCATCGGCTCCGGGGCGGGCGCCGCGAACGAGGTCAGCGCCAAGAGCTGGGACGCCGCCGCGGGTACCGTGCTCGAAGAACTGGGCACCCTCGACGACCAGGTCGGCGACCGCTATCAGGACCGCACCCGCCCCGTCGCGGTGAGCGTGATCATCCAGGCGGCCGTCGCCGGGCTGCTGGGACTGGCGGCGCTGCTCACCTCCCTCGTCCTGTCCGTGCGGGTCGGCCGCGGACTCATCCGCGATCTGCGGCAACTGCGTCTGGAGGCGCACGAGGCGTCCGCCGTCCGGCTGCCCAGTGTGATGCGCCGCCTGTCCGCGGGTGAGAAGATCGACGTGGAGACCGAGGCCCCACGCCTTGAGTACGACAAGAACGAGATCGGCGAGGTCGGCCAGGCACTCAACACCCTCCAGCACGCCGCCGTCGAAGCCGCCGTCAAGCAGGCCGAACTGCGGGCCGGGGTCTCCGAGGTCTTCGTCAACCTCGCCCGGCGCAGCCAGGTGCTGCTGCACAAGCAGCTCACCCTGCTCGACAGCATGGAACGCAGGACCGAGGACACCGACGAACTCGCCGATCTCTTCCGCCTCGACCACCTCACCACCCGCATGCGCCGGCACGCCGAGGGTCTGGTGATCCTCTCCGGCGCCGCCCCCTCCCGGCAGTGGCGCAAACCCGTCCAGCTGATGGACGTCGTCCGCGCCGCCGTCGCCGAGGTCGAGGACTACGAGCGGATCGAGGTCCGCCGGCTGCCGCGCGTCGCCGTCACCGGCCCGGCCGTCGCCGACCTCACCCACCTGGTGGCCGAACTGCTGGAGAACGCCACCGTGTTCTCCCCGCCGCACACGGCGGTCCAGGTCCTCGGCGAGCGGGTCGCCAACGGCTTCACGCTGGAGATCCACGACCGGGGCCTCGGCATGGCGGCCGAAGCGCTGCTGGAGGCCAACCTGCGGCTCGCCGAGACACCGGAGTTCGAACTCTCCGACACGGACCGGCTCGGCCTGTTCGTGGTCAGCCGCCTCGCCCAGCGCCAGAACGTCCGCGTCTCCCTGCAGCCCTCTCCCTACGGCGGCACCACCGCGGTGGTCTTCATCCCCGACGTGCTGCTGACCGACGACGTCCCCGACACCAACGGCGTCGGCTTCCGCCTCGACCGGGACCGGACCGGGCGGGAGGCCGACCGGGAGGAGCGGCGGGCCGCCCTCGCCCAGGTGCCGGTGCAACTGCCGGGCCTGCCCGCGCCGGTCCTGGACGGCCCGGTGGAACTGGAGGGGCCCGTCGGCCTGGACGCCCTCGACAACCTCCCGGGCGCCCTCACCGACGAGCACAGTGAACGCGGCGGCATCTTCCGCGCCCGCCGCTCCCTCGCCCGTGCCGACGAGGAGGCCGCGGGCCGCACCGGCGCGGATCATCGGCCGGCCTCCGGCACGGCGGACCGGGCGGGGACCGACGACCCTTCGGACGCCCTGGTGCCGCTGCCCCGCCGACGGACGCCCAAGCTGGTCAGCTCACACGGCCGACCGGTCAAGGAGCAGCGGTCCCACCGGGGCGAGGACGACGAGCCGTCCCCGGCCGGCCCGCCCGGCGCCGAACCCCGTCTGGCGCCGCTGCCCTCCCGACGCCGGGACGAGACGCCCCCACGCTCCGGCACCGGATCCACGGCCCGTTTCGACGCACGCGCGCAACCCCCGGCCGACGGCCCGGAAGATCCCTCCGCGGCCCCCAAGCTCCCCCGGCGCACCAGTGGCCCGGACAACCGCACCGACGGCGAGGGCGGCACCGCCCCGCCGGCCGGCGCCACACCGCAGGAGACCCCGTCCGGCACGGGACCGCTGCCCAGGCGCGTACGGCAGGCCAGCCTCGCCCCGCAGCTCAAGCAGGGTTCTGCGGGACGGCCCGGGCGCGAGACGGAACCCGCCGAACGCGACGCCGAAGAGGTGCGCAGCCGGATGGCCTCGCTCCAGCGCGGCTGGCAGCGCGGCCGGGAGGAGAACGCCGCGGGCGACGGAGCCCGCAACGGCACAGCACAAGGAACGACTAAGGGGGACGGTCGATGACCGCACCAAAGGCGACCGGCCACACCGCACCGGACAAGGGCGCGCTCAACTGGCTCCTCGACGACCTCGTCGACCGGGTCGCCAGCATCCGCAAGGCCGTCGTGCTCTCCGGCGACGGACTGGCCACGGGTGTGTCGAAGGATCTGACCCGGGAGGACAGCGAGCACCTGGCCGCCGTCGCGTCCGGGTTCCACAGCCTCGCCAAGGGCGTGGGCCGGCACTTCGAGGCGGGCAGCGTCCGCCAGACGGTCGTCGAACTCGACGAGGCCTTCCTCTTCGTGACGGCGGCCGGCGACGGCAGCTGCCTGGCCGTCCTCTCCGACGCGGACTCCGACGTCGGCCAGGTCGCCTACGAGATGACGCTCCTCGTCAAGCGGGTCGGCGCGCATCTGGGCACCGCCCCGCGTACCGATCTGACCGCGGGCGGGTAGTGGGATGACATGAGCGGAGACGGTCAGGGAAGAAGCCACTGGTTCGACGACGAGGCCGGACCGGTCGTCCGTCCGTACGCCATGACGCGCGGCCGCACCACCACTGCCGGCCAGCACCGCCTCGACCTGATCGCGGTGGTCGTCACGGAACCCCACGCGGGCGACCCGGAAGCGGACCAGTCGCTGTCCCCGGAACACGTGGACATCGTCGAACTCTGCCGGAACACCCCCCAGTCGGTGGCCGAACTCGCCGCGGAACTCGACCTGCCCATCGGCGTCGTACGGGTCCTCGTCGGCGACCTCGTGGCCGCGGAACTCGTCCATGTGACACGTCCCGTACCGCCTGCGGAACTGCCCGACGAGAGTATTCTGCGCGACGTGATCAACGGCCTGCGGGCGCTGTGACCGGCGCGGAAGCGGAGAAGTGACGTGACAGGCTGGCAGTTCTGGGTCGACCGGGGCGGTACCTTCACCGACATCGTCGCGCGGCGCCCGGACGGCCGCCTGCTCACGCACAAACTGCTGTCCGACAACCCCGCGCGCTACGCCGACGCGGCCGTCGCCGGCGTACGAGCACTCCTCGACGGCTCCCCGGAACCCATCGAGACCGTCCGCATGGGCACGACCGTCGCCACCAACGCCCTCCTGGAACGCAAGGGCGAGCGCACCCTGCTGGTCATCACCCGCGGATTCCGCGACGCCCTGCGCATCGCCTACCAGAACCGCCCCCACATCTTCGCCCGGCGCATCGACCTGCCCCAGCTGCTGTACGAACGGGTCGTCGAGGTCGACGAGCGGACCGCGGCCGACGGCACCGTGCTCAGCGCACCCGACCTGGACGCCCTGCGAGGGCCGCTCCAGGAGGCGTACGACGACGGGATCCGCGCCGTCGCCGTCGTGTGCATGCACAGCCATCTGCACCCCGCCCACGAGCAGGCGATCGGCGAACTGGCCGCCCGTACCGGCTTCCCGCAGATCTCGTTGTCCAGCGAGGTCAGCCCCCTGATGAAGCTCGTCCCACGCGGCGACACCGCGGTCGTCGACGCCTACCTGTCGCCCGTGCTGCGCCGCTACGTCCAGCACGTCGCAGGCGAACTCCAGGGCGTACGGCTGATGTTCATGCAGTCGAACGGCGGGCTCGCCGAAGCCGGACAGTTCCGCGGCAAGGACGCCATCCTGTCCGGGCCCGCCGGCGGAATCGTCGGCATGGCCCGCATGTCGCGGCTCGCCGGCTTCGACCGGGTCATCGGCTTCGACATGGGCGGCACCTCCACCGACGTGTCCCACTTCGCGGGCGAGTACGAACGCGTCTTCACCACGCAGATCGCCGGCGTCCGGCTGCGCGCGCCCATGCTGGACATCCACACCGTCGCCGCCGGCGGCGGCTCGGTCCTGCACTTCGACGGCTCCCGTTACCGGGTCGGCCCCGACTCGGCGGGCGCGGACCCAGGACCCGCCTGCTACCGCGGCGGCGGCCCGCTCGCCGTCACCGACGCCAACGTCATGCTGGGCCGTATCCAACCAGCGCACTTTCCCGCCGTCTTCGGCCCCGAGGGCGACCGGCCCCTGGACGACGCGCTCGTCCGGGACCGGTTCACCGCGCTCGCGCGCGAGATCCGCGAGCGGACCGGAGACGACCGCACCCCCGAGCAGGTCGCGGAGGGCTTCCTGCAGATCGCCGTCGCCAACATCGCCAACGCGGTGAAGCGGATCTCCGTCCAGAAGGGGCACGACGTCACCCGGTACGCCCTCACCACCTTCGGCGGGGCGGGCGGACAGCACGCCTGCATGGTCGCCGACTCGCTCGGCATCCGCACCGTCCTCGTGCCCCCCATGGCCGGTGTCCTGTCCGCGCTCGGCATCGGCCTCGCCGACACCACCGCGATGCGCGAGCAGTCCGTCGAGGCACCGCTGGAGGCCGCCTCCATGCCGGGCGTCCGCAAGACCGCCGACGACCTGGAGACCGCGGCCCGCGCTGAACTCCTGGCCGAGGACGTCCCGGAGGGCCGCATCGAGGTCACCCGCCGCGCCCAGCTCCGCTACGACGGCACGGACACCGTCCTCACCGTCGAGCTGACCGAGCCCGACACCATGAGGCACGCCTTCGAAGAACGTCATCGCGCCACGTACTCCTTCACCCTCGACCGCCCCGTCGTGGTCGAAGCCCTCTCCGTCGAAGCCACCGGCATCACCCCACCCCCGGATCTGTCCGCCCTCACCGCCTACGAGGGCCGCGCCACCGCGCCCGAGACCGTCCGCCTCCACACCGGCGGCGCCTGGCGCGACGTACCCCTCCACCGCCGTGAGGCGCTGCCACCCGGACGGATCGTCACCGGCCCCGCGATCATCACCGAGGCCAGCGCGACGACCGTCGTCGACGACGGCTGGAAGGCCGCGACGACCGACGACGGGCATCTGGTCTTGGAACGCGCGGCGATTACAGAGAGTTCCGATCTCGACACGAAAGTCGACCCGGTTCTGCTGGAGGTCTTCAACAACCTGTTCATGTCCATCGCCGAGCAGATGGGCGCCCGGCTGGAGTCCACCGCGCAGTCCGTGAACATCAAGGAACGCCTCGACTTCTCCTGCGCCCTGTTCGACCCGGACGGAAACCTGGTGGCCAACGCGCCGCACATCCCCGTCCACCTCGGCTCGATGGGCACCAGCGTCAAAGAGGTCATCCGCCGCCGCGGCGACTCGATGCGGCCCGGCGACACCTACGCCGTCAACGACCCCTACCACGGCGGCACCCACCTGCCGGACGTCACCGTCATCACGCCCGTGTTCGGCACGGACAGTGACCGGATCCTCTTCTACGTCGCCTCCCGCGGCCACCACGCCGAGATCGGCGGCATCGCGCCCGGCTCGATGCCCGCCGACAGCCGCACCATCGAGGAGGAAGGCGTCCTCTTCGACAACTGGCTGCTCGCCGAGGACGGCCGCTTCCGCGAGGAGGAGACGCTGCGCCTGCTCACCGAGGCGCCGTACCCCACGCGCAACGCCGGAACCAACCTCGCCGACCTGCGCGCGCAGATCGCCGCCAACCAGAAGGGCGTCGACGAGGTCGGCCGCATGATCGAGGACTTCGGGCTCGACGTCGTCCAGGCCTACATGCGGCACGTCCAGGACAACGCCGAGGAAGCCGTCCGCCGCGTCATCGACGCGCTGGACGACGGGGAGTACGCCTACGAGACCGACTCCGGCGCCGTCATCCGGGTACGCGTGCGCGTGGACCGCGCAGGCCGCGCCGCGACCATCGACTTCACCGGGACGTCCGCGCAGCTCGCCACCAACTTCAACGCGCCGTTCTCGGTCGTCAACGCCGCCGTCCTGTATGTCTTCCGCACCCTCGTCGCCGACGACATCCCGCTCAACGACGGCTGTCTGCGCCCCCTGGAGATCATCGTGCCGGACGGCTCGATGCTCGCTCCCGAGCCGCCCGCCGCCGTGGTCGCGGGCAACGTCGAGACCTCCCAGTCCATCACCGGCGCCCTCTACGCGGCCCTCGGTGTCCAGGCCGAGGGCTCCGGGACCATGAACAACGTCACCTTCGGCAACGAGCGGCACCAGTACTACGAGACCGTCGCCTCAGGGTCCGGCGCCGGCGACGGCTTCCCCGGCGCGAGCGTCGTGCAGACCCACATGACCAACTCGCGGCTCACCGATCCCGAAGTCCTCGAATGGCGACTGCCCGTGCAACTCGACGAGTTCGCGATCCGGCGGGGGAGCGGCGGGAACGGACGGTGGTCCGGCGGGGACGGCGCGGTGCGCCGCATCCGGTTCCACGAGGCCATGACCGTCTCCACACTGTCCCAGCACCGCAGGGTCGCGCCCTACGGCATGGCGGGCGGCAGTCCGGGCGCGCTCGGCGCCAACCGCGTGGAGCGGGCCGACGGCTCGGTCACCGAACTCGCCGGAAGCGACTCGGCGGACGTCGGCCCCGGCGATGTACTCGTCATCGAAACCCCAGGTGGCGGCGGCTACGGCCGGCCGGCACCCCACCCCCATCAAGCAGGAGAAGAGACCGATGATCTTCGGGCGTTCTGAGCGCGGCAAGCCTCCGGTCGAGCCCGTCACGCTCAAGATCCTGGTGGCCGGCGGTTTCGGCGTGGGCAAGACGACCCTCGTCGGCGCGGTCAGCGAGATCAGGCCACTGCGCACGGAGGAACTGCTCACCGAGGCCGGACGCCCGGTGGACGACACCAGCGGCGTGGAGGGCAAGCACACCACGACCGTGGCCATGGACTTCGGCCGGATCACGCTCCGCGAGGACCTGGTCCTGTACCTGTTCGGCACCCCGGGGCAGGAGCGGTTCTGGTTCATGTGGGACGAGCTGTCCGAGGGCGCGCTCGGCGCGGTCGTCCTCGCAGACACCCGCCGACTGGAGGACTGCTTCGCCGCCGTCGACTACTTCGAACGGCGTTCCATACCCTTCGTCGTCGGCGTCAACTGCTTCGAGGGAGCGTCGCGTTATCCGGCGGACGACGTCCGTCAGGCCCTGGACCTGGACGACGGCGTGCCGCTCGTGCTGTGCGACGCCCGCGACCGCCGGTCGGTCAAGGACGTGCTCATCGAAGTCGTCCAGCACGCGATGGCGTACGGCGCCGAGCGCCGGCAGTCCGTCACCACCTGAGCGGACCGGCGCACGGTCCGCACCCCCGCCGACCGGGGTGCAGACCATGGCCCGGGTGCGGCCGTCCACGCGCGCGTGCGCGCCTTTCGGGACACACGCGCGTGGAAGCCGGTCCGGCTACTCGGCCGCGTCCTCCAGCCAGCCGAAGCTCTTCTCCACGGCCTTGCGCCAGTTGCGGTACTCGCGGTCACGCACCGACGCCTCCATCGACGGCGTCCATTCCGCGTCCTTGCGCCAGTGCGACGTGAGTTCGTCGAGGTCGTTCCACACCCCGGTCGCCAGGCCCGCCGCGTAGGCCGCGCCGAGGCAGGTCGTCTCGGCGACCCTGGGCCGGATCACCGGCACTCCCAGCACATCGGCCTGGTGCTGCATGAGCAGGTTGTTGCGGGTCATGCCGCCGTCCACCTTCAGGGTGGTGATCCGCACGCCGGAGTCCTGGAACATGGCGTCCACGACCTCGCGCGTCTGCCAGCTCGTCGCCTCCAGCACCGCACGCGCCAGATGGGCCTTGGTGACGTACCCGGTCAGCCCGGTGACGACCCCGCGCGCGTCGGAGCGCCAGTAGGGGGCGAACAGGCCCGAGAAGGCGGGCACGATGTACGCGCCGCCGTTGTCCTCGACACTCGCCGCCAGCGGCTCGATCTCGTCGGCGCCGCGGATGATGCCGAGCTGGTCGCGGAACCACTGCACCAGCGCGCCCGTTATCGCTATGGACCCCTCCAGGCAGTACACCGGCGCCTCACCGCCGATCTTGTAGCCCATAGTCGTCAGCAGTCCGCTCTTGGACGGCACGGGCCGACTGCCGGTGTTGAGCAGCAGGAAGCTGCCGGTTCCGTAGGTGTTCTTCGCGGCGCCGACATCGTAGCACGCCTGCCCGAACACGGCTGCCTGCTGGTCGCCCAGCGCCGACGCGACGGGGACGCCGGCGAGTTGGCCGACGGCGGTCCCGTAGACCTCCGCGGACGATCTGATCTCCGGGAGCACCGCCTCGGGCACGTTCATCGCGGCGAGGATGGCCGCGTCCCACTGCAGGGTGTGCAGGTTCATGAGCATGGTGCGGCCCGCGTTCGTCACGTCGGTGACGTGCCGTCCGCCGTCGGTGCCGCCCGTCAGGTTCCAGATCAGCCAGGAGTCGACGGTGCCGAAGGCGATCTCGCCGCGCTCGGCGCGGCCCCTGAGCCCCGGCACGTTATCGAGCAGCCAGGCGACCTTGGGACCGGAGAAGTAGCTCGCCAGCGGCAGCCCGGTCTGCTCGCGGAAACGGTCCTGCCCGTCCGAGCCGCCCAGTTCGTTGCACAGGGCCGCCGTCCTCGTGTCCTGCCACACGATCGCGTTGTGCACGGGCTTGCCGGTCGCCCGGTCCCACAGGACCGTCGTCTCGCGCTGGTTGGTGATGCCGAGGGCGCTGAGCTGGTCGGCGCGCAGCCCCGCCCTGGCGAGGGCACCGGCGACCACGGCCTGCACCTTGGACCAGATCTCGGTGGCGTCGTGCTCCACCCAGCCGGGCTTGGGGAAGATCTGCCGGTGCTCGCGCTGGTCGACGGCGACGATCGCGCCGCCGTGGTCGAAGATGATGCAGCGGCTTGAGGTGGTGCCCTGGTCGATGGCGGCGACGTACGTCCCGGCGGTGTCCGTCATGGCTGTCCCTTGGTCGCTGGGTCAGAAGGCTGCGTTGTAGATGAGGCCCGCGAGCGCCCCGCCGATCAGCGGGCCGGCGACCGGGACCCAGGCGTACCCCCAGTCGGACGTGCCCTTGTTCGGGATCGGCAGGAAGGCGTGCACGATGCGCGGGCCGAGGTCGCGCGCCGGGTTGATCGCGTACCCGGTGGGCCCGCCGAGGGAGAGCCCGATGCCGACCACGAGCAGCGAGACGATCAGCACGGTGGTGCCGGACTCGCCGAGCCCCTTGGTCAGGCCGAAGGCCAGGACCGGCAGGACGAGCGCGATCGTCGCGATGATCTCCGTGATCAGGTTGGCCACCGGATTGCGGATCTCCGGAATGGTGGAGAAGATCCCGAGCGTCGGTGTCGGCTCGTCAGCCGAGTCCTCCGTGCGCACGTTGGCCTGGAACTGGGCCAGGTAGACGAGGTACGCGAGGACGGCGCCGAGCATCGCGCCGACCGTCTGGCCCAGCAGGTACACCCAGACCTTGTCCCATGTGCCGGTGTCGACGGCGATGCCGATGGTGACCGCGGGATTGAGCTGCCCGCCCGACAGGGGAGCCGCGGTGTAGGCGCCGGCCAGCACGCCGAATCCCCAGCCGAACGCGATCACCACCCACCCCGAGGCCCGCGCCTTGGAGTGTCTGAGGGTGACGGCGGCGCAGACACCGGCACCGAAAAGGACCAGGATCGCGGTGCCGATGATCTCGCCGACGAAAATGTCTGCATTGCTCATGGCGGCTCCTAGGCGCTGGCTTCCGGGGGATCTGCCCCGGCTCTCCGTGCGGGAACGGTTCCCTTGGCGACCTTCCGCCGAAGGCAGGGAGAGTCCCGCGCCCCGCCCGGCGGCCGTGACGAGCGTGCCGTCGCAGCCGAATCGCCTGTGTGGGGGAGCGGGTGGTGGCTCAGGACGTGCCCGCGCGGCGCAGTGCCTGATTGCGCCGAGAATGTGCGGCGATGTCGAGCGACACCGGGAAGTGTTCACCGCCGCCCGGGGAGCGTCAAGGTCGCCGACGGCAACGGTGACACCCACGCGCGTCTGCCCGCGCCCGGTCAACCGGCCGTGCAGGGGCGGCCGTTCAGTAGCGGGGCTCGACCGCCGCGTATCCCGCCTGGGTGGGCGGCGCGGCCGGGCCGTGCCGGATCTCGTACCCGGGCAGCCCCGCGCGCGCCAGCACCCAGCTCGCGCCGCTCAGTTCCTTCGCGGCCTTCTTCAGCGGGGCCAGGCAGGCCGCGGCCTGCCGGTGGTCGGCCACGCTGCCCGGTTGGCACACGACGGTCGCCAGGGACAGCGTGACGGGACGGCCGCCCGCCGACCACGGGGCGCTCAGCACGGCCGCGGCCAGCGGACCCAGGCCCTCCTCGTCGGCGAGTACCAGGAAGTCGTCGCCGCCGATGTGACCCACGCGCGTGTGCCCCGCCGTGGCCTGTTGCAGGGTCCGCCCCACGGCCCGGATCAGCTCGTCGCCGGCCGCGAAGCCGGCCCCGTCGTTGACCTGTTTGAAGTGATCGATGTCCAGCCAGCTCAGGGTGAAGCCACGCCCGCCGGCGATCCGCCGGTCCACCTCTCCTGTGATCGCGTCCGAACCCGGCAGCCGCGTCAGGGGATTGAGCCCGGCCGCCTCCTCGACCCGTGTCTCGGCCAGCGCCCGCACCAGGTCGGCGAGCCGGACGACGCCCACGCAGCGCCCGCGGTGGTCCACGACCGCCACGTCGTCCGAGGTACGGTCCCGGCCGCCCACCGCGACGACGTCCAGGACCTCCCAGGCGGTCGCGTCGACGCCGACCGTGCGCGGCGGGTCGCCCAGCTTGAACGCGGGCCGGTCGGCGTACAGGGCGTGCCCGTAGCGGCCCGACATCGACAACAGGAACCGTGAGCGGTGCACCGAGCGCACCGGGGCCCCGGACTGGTCCACCAGCAGCACCCCCGACACATCGGGCGACCCGGTCAGCAGCGCTCGGACCTGGCTCGCCGAGGCGGTCACCGGCAACAGCGCGGCGGGGCGCACGAACTCCCGCACCGTCGGCCCCGAGCGCGGCACGGGCGTGGTGTCCGGGAAGCGGGGCGGAACGTATACGTCCATGGTGGGAATCCGGGCCGGTGGTGCGAACAGCTCGCCCTGCGCCAGTTGCGCACCCGCCGACAGCGCCTCCGCGTGCTGCCGTTCGCTCTCCACGCCCTCGACCGCCAGCAGGGCGCCCAGATGCTCGCACAGCGTCCGCATGGCCCGCACCGCGGCCGGCCGGTCGAGCAGCGAGGCATCGAGCTTGACCAGATCGGGGGCGATGTCGGTGAGCAGCCTGAGCGGTACGTCGCCCTCCCCGATGCCGTCGGCACTGATCCGGAACCCCTGGCCGCGCAGCGCCGACAAAGCCTCCAGCAGCGCCCGCTGCGGCACGTGCGTGTACGGCGGGACGATGTCGAGGGTCACCTCCCACGGCAGGCGTCCCGCCCCGCGCACGGCGTCGTGCAGGGGCGTGAGGCCGCCGAGGTCGGCGAGTGTCGCGGCGAACACGTTGATGGGCAGGGGCACCAGCCGCTCCTGGCGAGCCGCCGCCCGGAAGGCCATCACGGCCAGTCTGCCGTCGAGTTCGGGGTCCCGACGGGCTTCGGCCAGGATGTCTCCGGTCTCCGGGCGGGCCAGCGTCTCCAGAGCGGCGACTCCGCCGGTGGCCAGGTTGACCACCGGCTGGAAGGCGAAGCGGAGAGCATCCGTCCAGGGGCGCACGGGAGCATGATGACGCCGCCGGCGCGCGCCCAGGCGCAGTTCATAAGACGTTCACGCAGCATTCCCGGTCGATCACAGAGCGTAGGACGCCCCTTGTGAGCCGCCGGACCCCGTGTCACCTCCGTCGCCGGTCAGCGCAGGGCGATCACCGAGGAGCCGTGCCCGAACAGCCCCTGGTTGGCGGTGATCCCCACGCGCGCTCCGCTGATCTGCCGCTCACCCGCGGCTCCTCGCAACTGCCAGGTCAGCTCGCAGACCTGGGCGATCGCCTGGGCGGGCACCGCCTCCCCGAAGGAGGCGAGTCCGCCGCTCGCGTTCACCGGTATGCGCCCGCCCGGGGTGGTCGCGCCCTCCCGGAGCAGCTTGGCCGCCTCGCCCTCGCCGCACAGCCCCAGATCCTCGTACCACTGCAACTCCAGGGCGGTGGAAAGGTCGTACACCTCCGCCAGGGACAGCTCCTCGGGGCCGATGCCCGCCTCCTCGTAGGCGGCCCGGGCGATCGACTCCCGGAACGTCCGCTCGGGTGGCCCGACCGCCGCCGCCGAGTCCGTGGCGATGTCCGGCAGGTCCAGCACGGAGTTGGGGTAGCAGGGCGTCACCGTGGACACCGCCCGGATCCGCACCGGTCTCGGCACCCCGTGCCGGTGCGCGAACTCCAGGCTGGACAGCACCAGCGCCGCGCCGCCGTCCGAGGTCGCGCAGATGTCGAGCAGCCGCAGCGGGTCGGCGACCACCGCGGAGCCGGCGACCTCCTCGGCCGTGACCCGGCTGCGGTAGCGCGCGTACGGATTCAGCGCGCCGCAGGCGGCGTTCTTCACCTTCACGAGGGCGAAGTCCTCCAGCGTGTCGCCGTGCACCGCCATCCGCCGCCGCGCGTACAGCCCGAAGTACGCCGGGTTGGTCGCCCCCAGCAGGCGGAAACGCAGCCAGTCGGGGTCGTCGGGCCGCTCGCCGCCGGCGGGCCGGAAGAAGCCCTTGGGCGCCGCGTCCGCGCCCACCACCAGCACCGCGTCCGCGAGCCCGGCGAGGATCTGCGCCCGCGCCGCGGCGATGGCCTGCGCGCCGGACGCGCACGCCGCGTACACGCTGGTGACCCGGGCCCCCTGCCAGCCCAGGGCCTTCGCGAACGTCGCCCCCGCGACCTGCCCCGGATAGCCGCCACGTACCGTGTTCGCGCCGACGACCGATGTGATGGCACGCCACTCCAGTCCGGCGTCCGCGAGCGCGGCGCGGGCCGCCACCACGCCGTACTCGACGAACCCGCGCCCCCACTTGCCCCAGGGGTGCAGGCCCACGCCGAGCACCGCCACGTCCGCCGTCATGCCCGCACCCCCGTCGGCCGCCAGTTCCAGGTCGTCCAGGTGGTCTCGGTGTCCTCGTGCAGCACGCCCGGGACGACCTCCACCTCCATGCCCACCGCCAGATCCGCGACGGTGATGCCGGGAGCCGCCTGTCCCAGCACCACGATCCGCTCGGACTCCAGCTCCACCGCGATCAACGCGTACGGCTCCCACGGAAGTTCCGTATTGCTCACATAGGGTGACGGAGGCCGATAGCGACTGTCCGTGTACGACCAGATGCGACCGCGCCGCGACAAGGGCGTTTCCACCAGGGTGCCGCCGGGGCAGCCGGGGTTGCGGCAGTGGGCGTCCTCGCGGGGGAAGAAGACCGCGGCGCAGGCCGAACAGCGCGTGCCCAGGAGCCGGAACGCGTCTCCCTCGCCTGTGAACCAGCCGGAGACCGCCGGTGTGCGTGTGCGCGACAAAGCCCCTCCAGACCTCGATCTGACGGTACGTCAGGAGTGTGGCACGAGCCCGGGCAGATGGGCAGGCCGCGCCCCGAACCGGGCGACTCCACCTGGAGGCGGCTTCCGGAAGACGTCCTTCCTGCGATCGGATACAGTCCGCGCGTGTCCGAATTCCAGCACTCAACCGCCAACTCCGAGCCGGACTCGCACTGTTCGAGCTGCGGAGCGCCCTACGGAGAGGGAGTCTCCGACTGGCCCCGCACCTGTGCGGCCTGCGGGGCCGTCGCCTACCGCAACCCCCTGCCGGTGGCGATCGCACTCCAGCCCGTGTACGACACGAAGGGCACCGCCCTCGTCGTCATCACCCGCACCGTCGCACCCGCGCGCGGAGGCATCGCGCTCCCCGGCGGCTACCTAGACGACCGGGAGGACTGGCGGCAGGCCGTCGTCCGCGAACTCAAGGAGGAGACGGGCATCGACGGAGCCGCCCGCGACGTACGGCTCATGGATGCGATGAGCTCGCCCGACGGGCACCTCCTGCTGTTCGGGCTGCTCCCGGAACGCCCCGCCGACGCGCTCCCGCCGTCCCGGACGACGGACGAGACGGAAGGCTGGCACCTGCTGCGCAGGCCCGAGGAACTGGCCTTCCCCCTGCACACCCTGGCCGTAAGGGCGTGGTTCGAGGGCCGGTACATATGAGCCCGGGGCTCACCCGAGCCCTCGTATGCGCACCGGGTGGGACGGCTCCCGCACGCCGTCCTCCCCGTCCCGCGTGACCACCACCCGACGCCCCTGCCAGCGGGCGACGTAGCGTTCGATCTCCGGTTCGTCCCAGCCGTCGCCCGCATCCGGCACCACCAGCCCGCCGCCTGTCCTGCCGCGGGCCGGCGCCCACACCTCCAGCTCAAGCCCGCCGTCCGCGCCCCGCACGGGCACGACGCCACCCGCGCGCGCGAGCACCGGAATCCGCGACAGCGGGGCCTCGACGAGCACCTGCGCGGGACCCTCGTACGCCCGCTCGGTGACCGTGTCGTACCAGCGCCCGCGCGGCAGCCGCACGGCACGCCGATCGGCGCCCGGGTCCAGCACCGGTGCCACCAGCAGACAGTCGCCCAGCAAGAACACGTCCTCACAGTCGCGCAGCGCCCGGTCCTCGGGCGCGCCCCACCACACAGGACGCACATAGGGCGCGCCCGTACGCCGGGCCAGATGCGCGAGCGTCACGAAGTACGGCAGCAGACGCCGGCGCTCCAGCAGCGCCGCACGCGCGTGCTCCAGCACCTCGGCACCGAACTCCCACGGCTCCCTGCGCCCCGCCCGCAGTCCCGCATGGGTCCGGAACAGCGGCAGGTACGCGCCGAGCTGGAACCAGCGCAGAAACAGCTCGGGCGACGGGGTCCCGTCAAAACCGCCCACGTCCGGTCCCGAGTACGGCACCCCGCACAGCCCGAGGCCCAGCACCAGGGACAGGGACGCCCGCAGCCCCGGCCAGCCGGTGGCCACGTCCCCGGACCATGTGCCCCCGTAGCGCTGCATTCCGGCCCAGCCGGAGCGCGAGAACAGGAACGGCCGCTCCCGGGGGCTCAGCTCGCGCAGCCCCCCGTGGGCCGCGTCCGCCATGCACAGCGCGTACACGTTGTGCGCCTGTCGGTGGTCGCCGTCGCGGCCCTCCAGGCAGTGCCGGGCCGAGCGCGGCAGCGTCGACTCCCCGAAGGCGTTGAACGACGTCGGCTCGTTCATGTCGTGCCAGAAGCCCGCGAAGCCCTGAGCCAGCCGTTCCTCGTACAGCCCGCCCCACCACTTGCGCACGCGCGCGTGCGTGAAATCCGGATAGACCGACTCGCCGGGCCACGACACGCCCCGCACCAGCCGTCCCGACGGGTCACGGACAAAGGCGTCCACGGCCGTCCCGCCGTCGTACACGGCGTTGCCCGCGGCGGCCTTCACCCCCGGGTCGACGACGGACACCAGCCGCACCCCCTCGCGCCGCAGGTCCTCGGCGAGCGCCGGCAGCTTCGGGAAGCGCTCCTGGTCGACCGTGAACACCTGGTGCTCGTCGTAGTGGTCGATGTCCAGGTGAACGGCGTCCAGTGGCAGCCCGCGCTCCCGATAGCCCGCGACGATCCGCCGCACCTCCTGTTCGCTGCCGAATCCCCACCGCGCGTGATGGTGCCCGAGCGCCCAGGCCGGCGGCAGCGCGGGCGCCCCCGTCAGCGAGGCCCACGCGTGCAGCACGCGCGCGGGGGTGCCCACCACCACCCAGCAGCGCAGCGGACCGCCGTCCATCCGCAGCTCGCACCTACCGGCCCGGTCATGGCCGGAGCCGGCGCCTTCCTCGCCCTCCCGCAGCGTCACCGTCCCGTCCCACGAACTGTCGTGGAAGACCAGATGCGTCGACGCGTCGGCGACCACCAACTGCACCGGCATGGTGATGTACAGCGGATCGTCGGCCCGGGAGAAGGCACGGCCGGGATCGGTGTTCCAC
The DNA here is from genome assembly GCF_044765425.1 of Streptomyces sp. NPDC102462. NCBI lineage: Bacteria > Bacillati > Actinomycetota > Actinomycetes > Kitasatosporales > Streptomycetaceae > Streptomyces > Streptomyces sp. NPDC102462. The sequence continues at coordinate 226,290 of NZ_JBIWKB010000007.1, forward strand.
AGCCGGTACGTCCCGTCGCGCAGCCGGGGCCCGGACGCGCGCCCGCCCAGACCGAAGAACCGCGCGTCGGCGGCCACCTCCGAACGCTGCATCCAGCGTGCCGGGCCCCCGCCCACCGGCTCCCACCACCGCGGCGGCAGATCACGGCGCAGCATGACGCCTCCGGGCGTGCACACCTCGATCGCCCCGTGCCGGGAGACCACCACCGTCACCCGCTCCGCCACGACCCGCCAGCCGCCGTCCGTGTCCGGCTCCAGCACCGCCCGCGGGTCCGGCTCGGGACAGCGCCCCGCGAGCGCGTACGACGGCTCGGGACCCGCCCCGTCCCAGCCCCAGAAGACGGCTCCGTTCACGGCGACGGTGATCCGCAACTCGGACCGAGTGAACCGGATCACACCGCCCCCGGGCCCGGGCTGCGCACCCAGCACCGGACCGGGCACCCGCGCACGCTCGGCGCCCCGCGGCGGCAACCCGACCGCGTCGGCACGCCTCCTGCGCCACGCCGCCCGCACGGTACGCAACCCCTGAGCCGCGCTCACCGAACCGACCAATCTCACCGAACGCACCAGGTCACGACCGTCCATGCTGCTCACCCTGCCATTGAGCGCCCCACCCGTGCGTGTCGTTCAACTGCCGTTCACCAGTGCTGGGACCACACCTTTACGACACGGACTATGTGGGGCACACCCTGGTGCAGAAGTCGATCACATGGCATCGTCCGTGTCAGCCCTGTCACGCGCACAATGCACCCCGTGCGCGAGCGACGCACACGCCGCGTACAGCCCGGGAGCCGCCCCATGTCGACCGCGAACCCCCTGCCGCTCTGGCAGCCAGAGCCGGAACGGATCGCCCAGGCACGCATCACCGCGTTCCAGTCCTGGGCGGCCGAACGGCACGGCGCCCCGGCCGAGGGCGGCTATCCCGCACTGCACCGCTGGTCCGTGGACCACCTGGACACCTTCTGGAAAGCCGTCACGGAGTGGTTCGACGTACGTTTCTCCACTCCTTACGCGCGCGTGCTCGGTGACCGCTCGATGCCCGGCGCACAGTGGTTCCCCGGGGCGACCCTGAACTACGCCGAGCACGCCCTGCGCGCCGCCACGGCACGCGCGGACGAACCCGCGCTCCTGCATGTGGACGAGACCCACGAACCACGCCCGGTCACCTGGACCGAGCTGCGCCGACAGGTCGGCTCCCTCGCCGCCGAGCTGCGCGCCCTCGGCGTACGCCCGGGCGATCGCGTCAGCGGCTACCTCCCGAACATCCCGCAGGCCGTCGTCGCACTCCTCGCCACGGCCGCCGTCGGCGCCGTCTGGACCTCCTGCGCCCCCGACTTCGGCGCACGCAGCGTCCTCGACCGCTTCCAACAGGTCGAACCGGTCGTCCTGTTCACCGTCGACGGCTACCGCTACGGCGGCAAGGAACACGACCGCCGCGACACCGTGGCCGAACTGCGCCGCGACCTGCCCACGCTGCGCGCCGTCGTCCACATCCCGCTCCTCGGCACCGACGCACCCGACGGCGCCCTGGACTGGTCGGCACTGACCGCGGCCGACGTGGAACCCGTCTTCGAACAGGTCCCCTTCGACCACCCCCTGTGGGTGCTGTACTCCTCCGGTACGACCGGCCTGCCCAAGGCCATCGTCCAGTCCCAGGGCGGCATCCTCGTCGAGCACCTGAAACAGCTCGGCCTGCACTGCGACCTGGGACCCGAGGACCGTTTCTTCTGGTACACCTCGACCGGCTGGATGATGTGGAACTTCCTCGTCTCCGGCCTGCTCACCGGCACCACGATCGTGCTGTACGACGGCAGCCCCGGACACCCGGACACCGGCGCCCAGTGGCGGATCGCCGAACGCACCGGCGCAACCCTCTACGGCACGTCCGCCGCATACGTCATGGCCTGCCGCAAGGCCGGCGTGCACCCCGCGCGCGACTTCGACCTCTCCCGGGTGCGGTGCGTCGCGACCACCGGGTCACCCCTGCCCCCCGACGGGTTCCGCTGGCTGCACGACGAGGTCCGCGACGACCTGTGGATCGCCTCCGTCAGCGGCGGCACGGACGTGTGCTCCTGCTTCGCCGGAGCCGTGCCGACGCTGCCCGTCCACACCGGCGAACTCCAGGCCCCCGGCCTCGGCACCGACCTGCAGTCCTGGGACCCGAGCGGCAAGCCCCTCATCGACGAGGTGGGCGAACTGGTGGTCACCAACCCCATGCCGTCGATGCCGATCCACTTCTGGAACGACCCCGACGGCAGCCGCTACCACGACAGCTACTTCGACACCTACCCGGGAGTCTGGCGCCACGGCGACTGGATCACCCTCACCTCGCGCGGCACCGTCGTCATCCACGGCCGATCCGACTCCACGCTGAACCGCCAGGGCGTCCGCATGGGCTCCGCCGACATCTACGAAGTCGTCGAACGCCTCCCCGACATCAAGGAATCCCTGGTCATCGGCATCGAGCAGCCGGACGGGGGCTACTGGATGCCGCTGTTCGTGCACCTGGCCCCGGGCGCCGCCCTGGACGACGACCTCCGCGACCGCGTCAAGCGGGCCATCCGCGAACAGCTCTCGCCGCGCCACGTCCCCGACGAGATCATCGAAGTCCCCGGCGTGCCGCACACACTCACCGGAAAGCGCATCGAGGTCCCGGTCAAGCGCCTCCTACAGGGCACGCCCCTGGAAAGAGCCGTCAACCCCGGCTCCGTCGACAACCTCGATCTGCTGAAGTTCTACGAGGCCCTGGCACACGACCGCGGCTGACCGACCGACGGAAAACCAGACAAAACCACTGACGCTCATCCTCTCCTCTTACCGGACCCGGCCCGCGCAGGCCCCCCGACAGCGGCCCCACGCCCGCAGAGCGCACTCGCGACATCGACCGCGGCCCGTTGTCAGTGCCGCCGATTACTGTGAGTGAGCATTGATCGACTGCACACAGGGGGAAACATGGCGCACACCGACCACCAGACCATGCGACGCGTCCTGCGCCGCGAGATCGCCGGCACCCTCGGCCTGCTGACCGACGAGCAGGACTTCCGGGCCATGCGGCGCTACCGCACCTTCGCCTTCGACGACCACACCGCCTACCTGCAACAGGTGGAAGCGCTCCTCAGGATCCGTGCCGCCCACGGCAACCTCACCACGGTCGCCCTGTTCGACCCCGAAGAATACGCCCGGTTCTGCGCGGACACCGGCCTCGAACCGGACGCCCCCGCGAGCCGCGCACGCTTCACCGCGGAACTCGCCGCCACGGGCGCCACCGTCCCCTACGAGGGACAGGACCTCACCGACCTCGTGCCCTCACTCGTCGACGCCGCGGTCCGGCAGGCCACCTGGGAATACGCCAGCACCGTCCTCGCCCGCCTCGGCCCCTGCGCCGTCTGCGGAGAAGACATCGGACGCGCGGCCTTCACCCGGGCCTCGGCCCTCCTCGTCCGCATCCTCGACACGGCCCCACCCGGCGACCACCACCTGGTCTGCAGCGTCTCTCGAACCTCGGAAACCCTCGTGTCCGTCCTCCACGCGGACCAGGACACGGCAGGCGCCACACGACTGGACGAGACAGAAGCCCTCGAATTCACCACGGTCCTGGCCCTGGGCATCGCCACACCCGGCCCCGGCGGGCTCGTCATGCGCACCAGCGCCCCCGGCAGTGCCGACCGCGTCTACGGCTGGCGGATCCGGCACAACGGCCTCGAACCACTCACCGCCGGGGAAGTCTTCGACGCCTACTGCACCGACGTGGAATCGGGTGACCTGATCTCCCCCGAATCAGGAGTCGACTACAGCGCGCCTCCCGACCTCGGAGACGACGACAGCACACCGGGCCACCACCACTGAACGCACCAGGGGCGCCCCGCGAGCGGAGCGCCCCTGGACAACCCCCGACGACCATCCGGGGTGACGCACTACTCCCCGGAGAGCACCGCCTGGGCCGCGGCGCGCGCCTCCTCGGCGCTGTCCGTCGCCCGAGCCGCCAACGCGGCCCGTTCGCACTGGGCCAGCGTGTACTTCGCCAGCGTCGCGCGGACATAGGGAATGGACGCCGCACCCATGGAGAGCGAGGTGACCCCCAGACCCGTCAGCACACAGGCCAAAAGCGGGTCCGACGCGGCCTCACCGCACACCCCGCAGCTCTTGCCCTCGGCCTTGGCCGCTTCCGCCGACAGCGCGACCAGGTCGAGCAGCGCGGGCTGCCACGGATCCTGCAACCGGGACACCGCCCCCACCTGACGGTCCGCGGCGAAGGTGTACTGCGCGAGGTCGTTGGTACCCAGCGACAGGAACTCGACCTCCTGGAGGATCGACCGGGCCCGCAGCGCGGCCGAGGGGATCTCCACCATGGCCCCGAACTTCGCCTGCAGCCCGGCCGCACGGCACGCGTCCGCGAACGCCCTGGCGTCGGCACGGTCGGCCACCATCGGAGCCATCACTTCGAGATGGACCGGCAGCCCCTCGGCGGCCCCGGCCAGCGCGGTCAGCTGCGTCCGCAGGATCTCGGGGTGGTCGAGCAGCGTCCGCAGACCTCGCACGCCCAGCGCCGGGTTCGGCTCGTCGGACGGCGTGAGGAAGTCCAGCGGCTTGTCCGCGCCCGCGTCGAGCACCCGTACGACCACCCGGCCTTCCGGGAAGGCCTCCAGCACCTGCCGGTAGGCCGCGGCCTGCTTCTCCTCGGAGGGCGCGGTCTTGCTGTCGTCGAGGAAAAGGAACTCGGTACGGAAAAGACCGACGCCCTCCGCACCCGCCTCCACGGCCGCCTGCACATCCGCCGGACCGCCCACGTTCGCCAGCAGAGGGACCTTGTGCCCGTCGGCCGTGGCACCCGGCCCGGTCGAGGCGGCCAGCGCGGCCCTGCGCGCCGCGGCCGCGGCCTCCAACTGCGCCTTCTTCTCCTCGCTCGGGTTCACGAAGATATCGCCGGTGCTTCCGTCGACCGCGATCAGCGTGCCCTCGGCAAGCTCGCCGGCACCCGGCAGCGCGACCACGGCCGGGACCCCGAGCGCCCGCGCGAGAATCGCGCTGTGACTGGTCGGCCCGCCCTCCTCGGTGACGAAACCGAGCACGAGGGCCGGGTCCAGCAGCGCCGTGTCGGCCGGCGCGAGATCGCGGGCGACCAGCACATACGGCTCGTCGCTGTCCGGGACACCCGGCATGGGCACCCCGAGCAGCCGGGCGACGATACGATTCCGCACGTCATCGAGGTCGGCCACCCGACCCGCGAGGTACTCACCGGCACCGGCCAGCAGCTCACGGTAAGCGGCGAAGGCGTCATAGACGGCACGCTCTGCTGTGCTGCCGACGGTGATACGGCGCTCCACATCCGCCATCAGCTCGGGGTCCTGGGCCATCATGGCCTGTGCCTCAAGCACAGCCTGGGCCTCACCCCCCGCCAGGTTGCCGCGCGCTATCAAGTCGGCTGCCACAGCTTCCACGGCCTGCCGGGCGCGCCCCTGTTCGCGCTCCGCCTCCTGCGCGGGAATCTGCTTGGCCGGTGGCTCCAGCACCGCCGTACCCATGTGCCGAACCTCGCCGATCGCCACACCGTGGCTCACGCCGACGCCTCGCAGCGTTGTCTCCATCTCACCCGTCTCCGATAGTGCGGCGGGCTTCGCCGCCGCGGTGGTTGTCCAACTCGCCGTCACCCGCCGGCGGCGTCACTTCCAGTCGAAGAGACTGTCGCCTGCCTTCACATCGCCGTCCTCGCGCAGGTCGGCGAGGGAGTCGGCCGTGGCCTCCAGTGCCACGACCGGGCAGATCGGGGACTTCCCGGCCGACTCGACGGCGGCGGGGTTCCAGCGCACGACGGCCTGCCCGCGGGTCACGGTGTCGCCCTTGTTGACAAGCAGCTCGAAGCCCCCCCCGTTGAGCTGCACGGTGTCGATACCCAGGTGCGTCAGCACGCCGTGCCCCTGCTCGTCCACGACGACGAAGGCGTGCGGGTGCAGCGAGACGATGACTCCTTCCACAGGAGCGACGGCCTCGCAGGGCTCGCGCACGGGGTCGACCGCGGTGCCCGGTCCCACCATGGCCCCGGAGAAGACCGGATCGGGCACGGACGCAAGGCCGATGGCGCGTCCTGCCAGAGGGGACAACACGGTGGTCATGGGAAGCCTCCCAGGGGTGGAGATCACTGATGGGCCGTCACTGGGGGTCCGGGACGGTGCACTGAGCAGCAGCGTATGTCATGGGAAGTGCGGGTTCCGCATGAAAGTTGCCGGGGCAGTGGTCTAGACCGGCAACGTAATAGATTTGCGTGCGGTTCACGGCCCCCTGTACAGTCGTACCCCTGCTTGAGACCGAGGACGCCGTCGGCGCTCTCACTCGGCAGAACCCATACTCGTCAGATCCTATCCCGGGATCTCCTTCTGCATGCCCGCAGGAGGGTGGTCAGGGAGACGGAAAAACACTGATAGAGTCTGGAACACCGAAGGGAAGCGCCCGGAGGAAAGCCCGAGAGGGTGAGTACGAAGGAAGCGTCCGTTCCTTGAGAACTCAACAGCGTGCCAAAAGTCAAC
>NZ_JBIWKB010000008.1:0-231417 GCF_044765425.1 Streptomyces sp. NPDC102462
CAGGCCGCCCCCATGCGCGTACCGCATGACGACGTCATACCGCAACGATCAAGAAGCGTCACGGGCCACCGGACTCCACGAGTTCAACCTGAGTAATCACCCGGCGGTCCCCGACCCATGGAGGAGTGTCGCCGTCAGGTACAGGGCCGGGGCGTTCTGTTGGGGGGTGGCCGCCGAGACTGGCTCACCTTCGGTGAGACGCGTCAAGGTTCCTGGGGGCGTGTAGCTGTTGGGAAAGAGGATTGGGCGATTCACAGAATGTGAATCTTGGTTTTCTGGGCACACTGGTTCGCATGGCTCGTCGTGTTCGTAAGTCCCTCTCCCCCACAACGCCGCTGGTCAAGCAGCCGCTACGGATTGGTGCGTTGGACGCGGTGGGCGTCGTCGGAGAGTTGCGTCAGCTGCATGAGGACGCGGAGGATCCCAGCGTTGAGCGTATGCCGGCGGACGACGAGGTCTATGGCGCCCTGCTGTATGTCGAGAAGCATGCCGGGGCGCTGCGCAGGCTGCCGGCCGAGCGGCAGAAGGCGGCTGCCCTCAAGCGCGTTCTGCTCTGGGAGTATCTGCGTGAGCGCGCCGAGGTTCATCAGGCCCGAGCCGTGGCGGAGGCGCGCGGCACCGGTGCCGAGTGGGCGGAGCTGGCTCCGGTGCTTGCCGTGAAGGCGCCGAGCGCCGCCTACAACAAGGCCAAGCGGCTGCGGGCGGCGGCCCTCGCCGACGAGGCGCCGCGCGATGCCGAGCCGCTGCGCCGCACCCCCGAGGCCGTCATCGCGGCCGAGAACCGGATCGCCCGTCAGCGGCAGGCCGAGCAACGGGCCCAGGAGGCGGTCAGGCGGCGCCATCACCTGCTGGTTCCGGTGGCGCAGCGGCTACTGGAGCAGCGTGCGGGGCTGGTCCTGGATGACGATGCCGAGTACTGGCTCGATGAGATGGCCGAGGTGCTGCCCAGTTGCACCACCGCGACTCAGATGATGAGCCTCAGCCGGTATCTGAGTGCCGCGGTTCGAGCGTTGAGCAGACGGGAGCAGCGCACCGCTCTGCCGGTAGCGACGACCGAGGAGGCACGCCTCGTGCTTGCCGCCGCCGTGGCCTGTGTGGCGGAGGAGATGTGATGGCCGGTCAGCCGGCGGTGGCCGACGCGGTCATGCGGCAGGCCCGCGACACGCGGATGGAGTAACGGCGAGGTGATTACGTCGTAATCGCTTCGTCGTTACCTTGGTGGAGCGACTCGTCGGCCATGGACCATCCATAACTAACGTGTCGGTCCTCCTAAGGATCATCGACGTTAGTATGGTGTCTAACATGAGCTCACCAGCAACCAGCGACCGGGAAAAGGTCGTCAGCAAGCTGCCCGGATGGCTCCGTCAGAATCTGAAGATCAGAGCCGCCCAGCACGGCGTCGAGATCCAGGCTGCGGTCGAACAGGGCATCAGAGATTGGTGCAACCTGGCCTCCGCGCCCACGGCCGTCGACACCGCCGGCGCCGACTCCTTCTCCACCTTCCTGCCCCCGGGACAGTGGGAGGACTTCCGGCAGATCGCCACCGACCGACGGGTGTCCCTGATCCAGGGGCTCGCCCAGTCCGTACAGCTGTGGCTCGACACCAATCCGGCGCCCGATGTCTCCCGTCCCGAGATCACGCGCCGCATCGTCGTGTGCAACCAGAAGGGCGGGGTCGGTAAGACGGCCATCACCGCCGGCCTAGGGGAAGCGCTCGCCGAGGACCCCAATTCACTCCACCCCGTACGAGTCGCCAAGGCCCTGACCCAGGCGCTGCGGCAGAGCGACACACACAACGACGACGCGGCGCAGGACGAGAACCCGCTCGACATCGAGAATCTGCCGGGCCCCGGCCAGCGTGTGCTCCTCGTGGACTTCGACCCGCAGTGCCACCTCACCAACCAACTGGGCGCCACTCCCCTGCCCATGGATGGCGACAGCCTCACCAATCACATGGCCGGTGACTCCAAGGGCGATCTTCGGGACCTCATCGTCTCGATCGACGAGGAGACGTTCAACGGCAGGCTGCACCTTCTCCCGGCCTGTCACGACGCCTTTCTGCTCGATGTCCGCCTCTCGGCGGTGCGTGCGCGCGAAGCCGGACTTGAGCGGGCCCTCGCGCCCCTCGAAGCTGATTACGACGTAATCATCGTCGACTGCCCGCCCAGCCTCGGCCTCAGCATGGACGCGGCGGCCTACTACGGTCGCCGGCGCGAGGGCGAACGCCCCGGCAATTCGGGGGCCCTGATCGTCGTCCAGGCCGAGGACAGCTCCGCGGACGCCTACGACCTGCTCACCACACAGATCGACGATCTGCGTGGCGACCTCCAGGTCGACATCGACTATCTCGGCATCGTCGTCAACCTCTATGACTCCCGCCGCGGTTACATCGCGACCTCGTCCCTGCAGGGATGGGTGGACATAAAGGATCCCCGGGTCGTCGGGCTCATCGGCGACCTCAAGGAACAGAAGGAAGCCGTCCGAGTGAAACAGCCCCTGCTGTCGTACGCCCCCAAGTCGCAGCAGTCGATCGGTATGCGCGCCCTGGCCAGGGAGGTGCTGTGAGCAAGGCCGACCAACTGGGTGCCGGCCGATTCGGCGGGGGAGTGCGCACCGTCAGCGCGCGCCGCCAGGCCGTGGCCGCGGCCACCGGTGTCCCCACCGAGGGCGTCGCCCCGCCTACGGAACTGCCCCCGAACCGCATCAGCCTCAACCCGGACAACCCGCGTTCCGCGCTCGGGGATCTCACCGATCTCGCGGGCAGCCTGAAGACCCATGGTCAGAAGCAGGCCATCACGGTCATGAACCGCGATGCCTATGTGAAGGCCAACCCGGACCGGGAAGCCGACATCGAGCCGGACAGCGCGTACGTCGTCATCGATGGCAGCAGCCGGCTCGCCGCCGCCCGTGAGGCCGGTCTTGCCGCGGTCAAGGTGATGGTCAGCGATGAGCAGGGCGCCACCTCCGAGGAACTGCTTGAATCCGCCCTCGTCGCCAATATCCATCGGCAGGACCTCGAAGAGCTGGATGAGGCCCGTGCGCTGCAACGCCTGCTGGCCATCCATGGCAGTCAGCGCGCGCTGGCCAAGCGGCTGCACCGTTCGCAGGGGTGGGTGTCGCAGCGGCTGTCCCTGCTGAATCTCACCCCCGAGCTTCAGGCGCGTATCCGCGAGGAGCCCATTGAGCTGCTGCGTGCGGTCGGGAACCGGCCGCAGGAGGAGCAGATTGCGGCTCTGGAGGAGCTCAAGGCCGAACGAGCGCGCAAGGAGGCGGAGAAGGCGGCCCCCAAGGCCCAGGCCGTCACCGCACCGGCGCCACCGGCGCCACCGGCAGCATCGTCGGCTCCCGCCGAGCCCGAACCGCGGAGCCAGCCGAGTGATTACGCCGTAATCACCCAGGAGTCTTCAGCAGCGCCGGTCGATGCCGCGCCGCGGCCGAAGCAGGAAGCGGCTCCCCGGACGGACATGGTTCCCGAGCCGCGTGGTGACGCCCAGTCCCCTGCCGTGCCGCGCCCCGCGGGTAGCCCGCCCAAACTGCCCTACGACGACGGCACCTTCATCGCCATGCATCTCATCAAGAGGATGGGGGACACCGAGTTCGACAAGATGCTGCACATCCTCAACGAACACCAACGTAAAAGGGACGCTGAGGCCGACGGCACCGTCGGAAGGTGAAGGCTTGGGGGAGTCCCGACCGAGCCATCCGATCCCACCCCCGCCGCGAGGGACACCGAGGCCGCGGCGGGGGAGTGGGGCAAGGGAACCGCCATGCGGCCTGCGATGTTGTGCAGGTGGGCCTTGTCAGGAGCCGACCCGATCCGCCCGGCTCGCCGCCTCCCGGACGCCGGGCCTTCCAGCGACCGAAGCGACTGAAGCGACTGTTCTTCGACTATGGCCCGGCGTACTCGCCATGTGGTCGGGCGCCTGCCGCGAGGAGCGCGGCGATGGTGTCGGGGTAGGGCCCCGTCATCGCCCATTCGAGCGGAGAACGGCCCGTGCCATGGTCTTCGCGGAGATCGGGGTCGGCGCCATGGGCGAGGAGCGCACGCACCGTCTCGGTATGACCCCAGCAAGCGGCCGCGCACAGGGGCGTGCCTTCCGCGCCACGCCCGCTCTCGGTGTCGGGCAAGGCTCCGGCCGCTAAGCGCTCCGCTGGAAATGCCGCGATATGCCGTCGGTCGTCTCCGGCACCGTCGTGGCTGGTCGCGCCCGCGCGGCGGAGCCGCATATCAATACAGCCCCGCGCCCCTTCGGTGCGCTGTCGAACCGCAGCGGACTTCACTGGACCTACTCAGTAGACACAGGACTTTGTCGACAGCTCCGTTGAGGATGCCTGGACAGCTTCTTCTGCTGCCTTCTGTTCACGATCGCTCACCGTACTCGGCGGGCATGTTCCGTGACGGGGGTATCAGGGTTCCCCGATGGACCACAGGACCCTCGATTTGGCGAGGCCGACAAGCTCGCCGCGAGCACCGACCCGATGGACGACCTCGCCCACCGCAGCGGGCTGGGTTTCCTCGGTCCGTTCCTGAGCCTCGGCTTCGCCGCGTCCTTCCTCGCCGGGCGCGCTGACCGTGTTGTGCGGTGTCGCGGGGGCGGCGGTGATGGCGTACGTCTTCTACCGCAACATGGTCCCCGTCCCCGCTTCCCCCCCCTGAACCTGCTGCCGTACGTGTTCGTGGGCTGCATGGCCGTGGGCCTCGCCGGATACGCCGCACTGCGCTTCCGAAACCCACAGGCCGCGACCAACGCGGGCACCTACGCCGAAGACGCCCAGTGACCTCAGGCCCCTGGAACGGGAGTTGGAGCGCCGCCCGCTCGGCCGGTTCGGTTGTCAGTGGCGTGTGGCACTGTCGGGGCCCGTGATGACCATCGTCAAGTGGACCAGTCGGGGGTGGCCCAGTGCCGGCTGCTGAGGAGACCGCGAAGGCTTCTGCGGCAGCCGGGGACCCGCGGGCGCAGGGCCGGCTGCCGCGGTCCTATGTGCTGTGGCTCGTCGGTGTCCTGGTGTCGCTCGCGGGCAACGCCGTCTTCTATTTCGCTCTCGGCTGGGCTGCCAGCGACTACGGCGGGAGCATCGCGGGTCTGACCCTGAGCGCGATCACGCTTCCCCGTGTCCTGCTCCTCCTTGTCGGGGGAGCGGTGAGCGACCGGGTCAGCGCGCGTCGTGTGCTGATCAGCGGTGATGCGGCGATGCTGGTCTTCTCGCTCGTTCTCGCGGTCGTTGCCTACCACTTGGGAACCCCGCCCCTGTTGCTCATCGCGACAGGGATTGCGGTCGGTGTCGTCGATGCCTTCTATCTGCCGGCCTCGGGGGCCATGCCGCGTCGGCTGGTGGCCAAGGACCGGTTGCCTCGGGCGTTGTCGCTGCGGCAGGCCGGTGGCCAGGTGATCAACATGGGGGGCGGTCCCCTGGGCGGCGTGCTGGTCGGGGTGGCGGGGTTCGCGGGTGCGGCTGTGGTCAATGCCGTCACATTCGCCTTCACCCTCGTCGTACTGGTGGCCATCCGCCCACGGCACGACGTGCCTTCGGCCCCGAGGACGGCCCTCCTCAAGGAAGCCATGGACGGCATGCGGGTGGCCTTCTCCCATGCGGTGCTACGCCCGAGTCTGCTGCTCACAGGAGCAGCGGCCGGCTTCATGCTGCCCGTGCTGTCCCTGTTGGTTCCCTTGCTCGCACGACAGGGGGAGTGGGGCGCGGGAGCCGCGGGCCTGGTGATCGGAGCGCAGGGTGTGGGCATGGTGGTGATCACCCTGGTGGTCGTGAAGAACGGGCCGCTGGGGCGGCCTGGTCTGCTGTCGGCGAGCGCGCTCGTGCTGGCGGGTGTGGGTGTACTCGCGCTCGGACTCTCATCCAGCGTGACAGGAGCCATGGTCGCCGGCCTGATCATCGGCGTCGGTAACGGGGCCTTCTCCGCGCACATCGCGCCGCTGGTTCTCGCATCGGCGCCCGAAACCCACTTGTCTCGCATCCAGGCGGTGCTCGTGCTGGTGCAGAGCCTGGCCTTGGTGTTCATGAACAGTGTGCTCGGCACGCTCGCCGAACTCCAAGGCGCCGCAGTTGTCGTCGTCACCTGCGGCATCGTGCTCGTCGGTGTCGGGTTGTCGGGTCTGGCCTGCGGACCGTTGCGCAGGGATCGGACGGGGCTGGGGGGCCGTTGAGCTCGGGCGGCACCTGGAATCCCGGGTGTCTTCGCCGGTGTGGGGGAGTGGCTTGTGGGGTGTGGGGATTGTCTGGTGAGCGTCGGGCAGGGGGACCCGGGCAAAACAGTGGGTGGTGGGTTTGCCTTGGGTTCTGGGCGGGGCCATGCCCGGGTTTTGCCTCTTGGGCAACTCTGCGTGCATTGATCGTAGCTGACTGTGAGGAGTCCGTAACTCGCCCTTATTCCGGATGACTTGGCTCCGTAATGGCCGCTGGCTGAAGTGGTGGGCACACGCAGCGGCGGGGTGTGACGGCCTCGGCGCCAGGCATGGAGGATGGCATGCCCGAGATGTATTTCGATGTGCGCTGGCCCGACGGTGCGACCCAGCGCTGTTATTCGCCCTCCACGGTGATCGAGGACTACTTCACGGCCGGTGGGACGTACGAACTGGCCGATTTCCTGGAGCGCAGTCGGACGGCGCTCGGCATCGCCGGTGAGCGGGTCCGGGAGAAGTTCGGGTTCCACTGCACCGGCGCGTCCGGCCAGTTGGCGCAGATCGAGCAGACGGCGCGGGTCGGTGCCTTCCCGGCCGGCAGCAAGGTCGTGGTCGAGGCGATCCTCGATGCCGAGGGGGGCTCGCGGTGACCTCCGTATCCCGGCTCGCCGGGGCCCACTACGCGGTGGCCGTGATCGGCGGCGGTCAGGCGGGCCTGTCCGTCAGCCACGGTCTGCGCGCCCGCGGTGTCGACCATGTGGTGGTCGAGGCCCACCGGGTGGGGCACGAGTGGCGGGAGCGCCGCTGGGACTCCTTCTGCCTGGTGACCCCCAACTGGCAGTGCAGGCTGCCCGGTCACCCCTACCGCGGCGATGACCCCGACGGCTTCATGGTCCGCGACGAGATCGTGCGGTATCTGGAGGAGTACGTCGCCGCGTTCCGGCCGCCGCTGGTGGAGCAGGTGGCCGTGACCAGGCTGCGCCGCTCGCCGAGCGGTGTCTTCGAAGTCACCACCACGGTGGGGGAGTTCACCGCCGACCAGGTCGTCGTGGCGACCGGCCCCTATCACACCCCGAAGCTGCCCCGGATGGCCGAGCGGCTGCCCGCGGCCGTGCGGCAGGTGCACTCCTCCGGCTACCGCAACCCGGGCCGGCTCCCGGACGGCGCCGTCCTCGTGGTGGGCACGGGCCAGTCCGGCTGCCAGATAGCCGAGGACCTGCATCTGGCAGGACGGCAGGTGCACCTCGCGGTCGGCAGCGCACCCCGCGTAGCCCGGTTCTACCGCGGCCGGGACTGCGTGGCCTGGCTGGACGACATGGGCCACTACACGAAGAGCATCGACGGCTTCGACGACGCCGACGCGGTGCGCCTGCGGGTCAACCACTATGTCACCGGGCGCGACGGCGGCCGCGACATCGACCTGCGGGCCTTCGCCCGGGACGGGATGCGGCTGTACGGGCGTCTGACGGGGATCGACGGGCCGGTGCTGGAGTTCGCCGACGACCTCGCCGCCAACCTGGACCACGCCGACGCGGTGGCCGAGGGCATCAAGGACGCGATCGACGCGCACATCGACGCCCACGGCATCGACGCGCCCGAGGAGGCCCGCTACCGGCCGGTGTGGCGGCCGGACGGACAACCCCGCACCCTCGACCTGGCCGAAGCCGGCATCACGTCCGTCGTCTGGGCGACCGGCTTCGCCCGGGACCACCGGTGGATCGAGGTCCCCGCCTTCGACGGACGCGGCTACCCGATGCACCGGCGCGGCGTCAGCAGCGTGCCCGGCCTGTACTTCCTGGGCCTGCCCTGGCAGTACACCTGGGGCTCGGGCCGGTTCGAGGCGGTGGGCCGGGACGCCGAGTTCCTGGCCGGTCACATCGACGCCTCGCGCCGCCTGGCCGACGTGTGCGGCACCCTGACCGGCGCGCCCGGCGCGCTCGCCTCCGCCCTCCCGATCGGCTGACGCCATGGTCCACGACGCACACCGCCACCTCGGTGTCCTGCCCGCCCACCCGTTCTACGGCGGCCCGCCCGTCCGCCCCGACACGACGGCACGCGCCACCATCAGACAACTGGTCGCGGACCTGGACGCGGAGGGCACCGAACGCGCCCTGGTCATCCCCAACTACGGTGTGCCCGACCCTGATGTCGCCTTCTCCTTCAACGAGTTGGTGCTCGAGGCGGCCCAGACGGACGACCGGATCCGGGCCGGACTGTGGGTGTCGCCGCGCCCCGAGGACACCGAACGCACCGCCCGCGCCCTGTCGCTGGCCGGTGAAGCCGGCGTCAGGGCACTGAAGTTGAGCTTCCTGCTCGGCGGACGGCCCACGGACCCGGCCTGCCGCCCGCTCCTCGACCGGATCTTCGCCACCGCGGCCCGGCACCGGCTGGTGGTGCACGTGCACACCTCGCCCGGCGCCGCATCCGACATCGACGAGGTCGGCCGTCTCGTCGACTGGTACGCCGACCAAGTCCCTGTTCATCTCGTGCACTTCGGCGGCGGCATGAGCGGCCACATCAAGCTCGCCGGCGCCCGGTTCTTCGACTGGATCGCCGCCGGCAAACGCGTCTACACCGACCTCTCCTGGGCCATCGGCTTTCTGCCGTACTGGCTGGCCCGGGAGATCGAGCACCGCGGCATCGGCCATGACCGGGTGCTCTTCGCCAGCGACCAGCCGTGGGGCGACTTCACCGGCGAGCACGCCCGGATGACCGCCGCGACCGGCGGCGGCGAACTGGCCGACCTCGTCTTCCGTGACACCTTCGCCGCCCTCTACGACTGACCGGACCCCCCAACCACCGCCTCCCGCAAGGAGACAGACATGTCGACCACCGCCCAGCTCAGCGACGTCGAGCAGAAGTCCCTCAACGAGATCCCGCACCCCTCCCTGCCGGAGGGCTCCAGCATCTACGGCACCACCAAGGTCTTCCCCGACTACCGGGCCGAGAACGGCGAGAGCTACTTCACCCTCGTCCACGGCATCGCACACGAGTCGTCGGTGTCCTTCGTCGCCGTCCTGCAGGCCACCCGCGCGCTGCGCAAGGGCTTCGAGACCGCCCTCTACTTCTACGGGCCCGGCTCCCTCAACTGCCTGGCCACCCGGGGCTTCCCGACCACCGGCAACTCCGCATTCCCCGGCGAGCACAACATCAACAACCAGCTCAAGACGTTCATCGCCGAGGGCGGCAAGGTCTACTGCTGCCGCTTCGGCCTCTCCCTGCACGGCGCCCGCGAGGAGGACCTGATCGAGGGCGTCATCCCCACCCATCCCCTCGACGTCCAGGACGCGTTGATCCACTACGCGCGCAAGGGCGCCATCATCAACTCCACCTACCAGCTGTAAGGGGGCCGCCGTGAGCGCTGGCACCGGTACCAGCAGTACGGCGGTGGCCGTGCGGATCATGACGCGCGCCGAACTCGCCCTGCACGGCGTGGCGTTGGACGCGCCAGTGCGCCGCCCTGACGGAGCGGGCCCGAGCGATGACGGCCATGTCCTCGTCGACGGCGCCAACGCCGCCCTGCCCACCAACCCCGCGAGCCCCTACCGGGTGCGCGACGGCCGGGTGTGGCTCGGCGAGCAGGACACCGGCCTCACCCTCACCGCCGTACGCCGCCCCCGGTTCTACGACCTCGCCACGGCTGACGGCATCCCCTACGAGCACATCGCCCGGCTGCACGGCGCGGACGTGCTGGCCACCACCGTCGTGCAGACCTGCGTCCGCTACGCCGAGTCCGACCGCTGCCGGTTCTGCACCATCGAGGAGTCCCTGCGCTCCGGAGCCACGGTGGCCGCCAAGACGCCGGCCCAGCTCGCGGAGGTCGCCGAGGCGGCGGTGCGGCTCGACGGCGTCAAGCAGATGGTCATGACCACCGGCACGACCACCGGCACGGACCGGGGCGCCCGAAATCTGGTGCGCTCCGTCCGGGCGGTGGTGCGGGCCGTACCGGACCTGCCGATCCAGGTGCAGTGCGAGCCGCCCGGCGACCTCGCCTGGATCCGTGCCCTGCACGACGCCGGGGCGACATCGATCGGCATCCATGCCGAATCCCTCGACGAGGAGGTGCGCCGCCGCTGGATGCCCGGCAAGTCGACGGTTCCGCTGGCCGAGTACCGGGCGGCGTGGGACGAGGCGGTGCGGGTCTTCGGACCGAACCGCGTCTCCACATACCTGCTCGTCGGACTCGGTGAGAATCCCGACGACCTCATCGCGGGCGCGGGCGAGTTGATCGAGCGCGGGGTGTATCCGTTCGTCGTACCCTTCCGGCCCATGCGGGGCACGCTCGCCGCCCGTGACGGTGTCCCGGCGCCGAGCGCGGACCTGCTGCGGTACGTCACCGAGGGCGTCGCCGCCAAGCTGCGGGCGGCCGGGATGCGCGGCACCGACCAGAAGGCAGGGTGCGCGGCCTGCGGAGCCTGTGGCGTGCTGTCGACGGCGGGCGGGTGAGCGGCGTGCTGCTTGACGGAACCCCGGCACCGCCCGCGACCGCATCCCCTGCGTCCCCGGCAGCGCAGGCGGCGCAGGGGCCGTACGACATCCTGGCCCTGCTGGGCGACCGGAGCACCCTCGCGCGCGAGACCCCCTTCCATATCGAGGAGGCGCGCGGGCGCGACGAACGGGCGGCGTACCGGCGGCTGCGCCGGGAGGTGTTCGTGTACGAGCAGCACCTCTTCACCGGCCATGACCTGGACGACCGGGACGCCGATCCGCGCACACTGGTCCTGGTCGCCAAGGACGCCACGGGCACGGTCGTCGGCGGGGTGCGGCTCGGGCCGGTCGCCGACGGACCCGACCTCGGCTGGTGGGCGGGCGGCCGGCTGGTCGTCGCGCCCCGCGCCCGCGGCTCCCAGGGCATCGGCGCGGCACTGGTACGGGCGGCGTGCGCACGGGCGGAGGCCGAGGGCGTGCTGCGCTTCGACGCGACCGTCCAGGCGCGCAACGAGCCCCTGTTCCGGCGGCTCGGCTGGCAGTCGGTGCGGCCGGTCGCGGTCGCCGACACGCCGCATCTGCTGATGCGTTGGCCCATCGGCCGGATCGCGGCCCAGACGGCCGCCACCAAGTCCGCGCTCGGCCCGCTGCTTCGCGGGCTCCTCGAACCGGCGGCCCGCGGCGCCACCTGGGACCCGGTCGGCGGGGCCCCGGGCGGGGCGTCGCGGGCCGCCCTCGGCGGCACGGGATTCGTCGGCGACGACGGCGCACCCCTGCCCGGCACCGACGTGATCGCCGCGTGCGACGCGATCGTGCCGTCCATGGTCGAGCGCGACCCCGACTGGGCGGGCTGGTGCGCCGTCCTCGTGAACGTCAACGACCTTGCCGCGATGGGTGCTTCACCGCTCGGCCTGCTCGACGCGATCGGCGCGCGGGACGCCGCGCACGCCGCCCGGGTACTGGCGGGCCTGGACCGTGCCGCGCGGGCCTACGGCGTGCCGGTACTCGGCGGACACACCCAACTCGGCGTCCCCGGCGCCCTGTCCGTCACCGCGCTGGGCCGCGCCCCGCATCCCGTACCCGGGGGCGGCGGCAGGCCCGGGCACGCCGTCCGGCTCACCGCCGACCTCGGCGGCAACTGGCGACGCGGATACCGGGGCCGCCAGTGGGACTCCACGAGCCACCGCCGCACCGACGAACTGCGGGCCATGACCGGCGCGGTGGCCGCCGCCCGGCCGGCGTCCGCCAAGGACGTCTCCATGGCCGGTATCGCCGGCACCCTCGGCATGCTCGCCGAGGCGAGCGGCTGCCGGGCGGTCCTCGACGTGGCCGCCGTGCCCCGCCCGCGGACCGCGGCCATGGGGGACTGGCTGACCTGCTTCCCGGGCTTCGCGATGCTCACCACCGACCCGCCCGGGACCGCACCGCTGCCCGCGGGCCCCGCGACGGGCGCCGTGTGCGGCGGGCTGACCGGGGGAGAAGGCGTCGGGCTGCGCTGGCCCGACGGCGAGATCACCGAAGCGGTCGCCTCGACGGTGACCGGGATGGGAGCCGCATGACCGCCCTGCGCATGGCGGCCGTGGCCGCCGAGTTCGGCCGCGACCTGGAAGAGGACTTCGCGATCGCCGAACGGCTGATCGGACAGGCCCGCGGGCAGGGCGTACGACTGCTCGCGCTGCCCGAGGCTTGCCTCGGCGGATATCTGCTGAGCCTCGACGACGAGACCGCGCTCGACGCGGGGCCGCCCGCGCTCGCCCTCGACGGCCCCGAGATCCGCCGACTGGCGTCCCTGGCCGGGGAGATGACGATCGTCGCGGGCTACTGCGAGGCCGCAGGCGAGTCCCGCTACAACAGCGTCGTCTGCGTCAGCGGCGACGGAGTCCTCGGCAACCACCGCAAGGTCCACCAACCGCTCGGCGAGGACGCCTCGTACGCCTCCGGTGACCGCTTCCACGCCTTCGACACCCCGGTCGGCAGGATCGGCATGATGATCTGCTACGACAAGGCGTTCCCGGAGTCGGCGCGGGCGCTGGCGCTGGACGGCGCCGAGATCGGGGTGTGCGTCTCGGCCTGGCCGGGCGCGCGCACCAGTCCCGCCGCGGATCTCGCACAGGACCGCTGGAAGCGCCGCTTCGACCTGTTCGACCGGGCCCGCGCCCTGGAGAACCAGATCGTGTGGCTGTCGGCCAACCAGGCGGGCACGTTCGGCTCGCTGCGCTTCGTCGGCAGCGCCAAGGTCGTCGACCCGGGCGGCGACATCCTCGCCGACACGGGAGTTCAGGCCGGTGTCGCCGTCGCCGAACTCGACGTCGCCCGGGCCCTTCAGACCGCACGCCGCTCCATGGGGCACCTGCGCGACCGTCGGCCCGACACCTACACGTACGCAGGAGCGGTCACCGCATGAGCTCGATCCGGATCGCGGCCGCGGCCGCCCACTTCGGCCGTGACCTGGAGTTCGACCTGGCCCGCATCGCCAAACTGATCGACGACGCACGGGCGTTGGGCGCCAGGCTGCTCGTGCTGCCCGACGCCGCGCTCGGCGGCTACCTTGCCGACCTGCGCCACCCCGACCCCGAGGCGCTGCCCCCGGCCCTCGGCCCCGACGACCCGCTGATCCGCCAAGTCGCCCGGCTGGCCGCCGAGATGGTGGTGTGCGTCGGCTACTGCGAGGACGGCGGCGACGTGCGCTACAACGCCGCCGTCTGCGTCAGCGGCGACGGAGTCCTCGGCCGACACCGCAAGGTCCATCTGCCGGCCGGCGAGGTCGCCGCCTACAGCGCCGGCGACCGCTTCGACGCCTTCGACACCCCCGTCGGCCGCCTCGGCATGCTCATCGACTACGACAAGACGTTCCCCGAGTCGGCCCGCTCCCTGGCCCTGGACGGCGCCGAGGTCCTGGCCTGCCTGTCCGCCTGGCCCACCAGCATCACCAACCGCGCCCCGCGCCTGGCCCAGGACCGGCAGGCCAAGCTCTTCGACCTGTACGACCAGGCCCGCGCCGCCGAGAACCAGGTCGTCCTCGCCTCCTCCAACCAGACCGGCGCCATGGGCGGCATGCGCTTCCTCGGCCAGGCCAAGGTCGTCGGCCCCGGCGGCGACATCCTCGCCCGCACCTGGTCCAAGGCCGGCCTCGCCGTCGCCGAGACCGACGTGGCCGCCGAGATCGACCGCGCCCGCCGGGTCCTGCGCCACCTCGGCGAACGGCGCCCCACCGCCTACCGGGACACCCCGTCGCCCCTCAGCCTCCGGGAGCACCCCTCGTGAAGATCGCCCTGCTCAGCTACTCCACCAAGCCCCGCGGCGGCGTCGTACACACCCTCGCCCTCGCCGAAGCCCTCGCCGCCCTCGGCGAGGACGTCACCGTGTGGACCCTGGGCCGGGGCGGCGACGCGGGCTTCTTCCGCCCGGTCGACCCCGCCGTACGGCTGCGGATCGTGCCCTTCGCCGACGGGCCCGCGGGCGAGACGGTCGGCGACCGCGTCCTGCGCTCCATCGCCACCCTCCGCGCCGCCTTCGACCCGACGCCCTACGACATCGTCCACGCCCAGGACTGCATCAGCGCCAACGCGGTGAACGCGGCCTGTATCCGCACCGTCCACCACATCGACCACTTCACCACGCCCGAGCTGGCCGCCTGCCACGAACGGGCCATCGTCGAACCGTACGCACACGTGTGCGTTTCGACGGCCGTGGCCGCCGAACTCGCGGACGGCTGGGGCATCAAGGCCGCCGTCATCCCCAACGGGGTGGCCTACGACCGTTTCGCCGGCACCGACCGGGCGGCAAGGGCGGGTTGGCGCTCCCGGCTGGGCCGCTACATCCTCACCGTCGGCGGCATCGAACCCCGCAAGGGCTCGATGGACCTGCTGGAGGCGTACGCCCTGCTGCGCGCCGGGCACCCCGGCGTACGGCTGGTCATCGCAGGCGGCGAGACCCTTTTCGACTACCGCGACTACCGGAGCCGCTGGGAGCGGCGGGCGGCCGAACTCGGCGTCAAGCCGGTCCTGTTGGGGGCGGTACCGGACGACGAACTGCCGCCGCTGGTGGCAGCGGCCGACGCGTTCGCCTTCCCCTCCCTGAAGGAGGGCTTCGGACTGGCGGCCATGGAGGCACTGGCGGCAGGCGTGCCCCTGGTCGTCCGCGAACTCCCGGTGCTGCGCGAGGTGTTCGGCCCGGCGGCCCGCTTCGGCACGACCCCCGAGGACCTGGCCCGCGAACTGGCCGCGGCCCTCACGGACGACGACCCGGACCGCCGGACGGCCGGACGGAAACTCGCCGCCCGCCACACCTGGACGGAGACGGCCCAGCGTCATGCGGCCCTGTACCGCGCCCTGGCCGGTGAACCGTCCCGTCTCAGCGGACGGTGATGACCAGCTTGCCCGTGGTGCGGCCCGTCTCACCCAGGGCGTGGGCCCGGGCGCCCTCGGCGAGCGGGAAGGTACCGGAGACATGGGCGCGGAGCCGGCCCCGGTCGACGAGCTCGGCGATGGCCCGCATCCCGGCCCGGTCGTGCTCGACGAGCAGGCCGACGGCCCGGACCTGTGCCTTCTTTGCCGCGGCCGGGGTGTCCTCGGCCTGCGGCACCAGGGAAACGAGGACGCCGCCGGGGCGCAGCACGCTCACGGAACGCGTGGCGGTCTGCCCGCCGAGGGCGTCGAGGACGACGTCGTAGCGGTCCTCGGTGTCGGTGAAGTCCTCCGAGCGGCGGTCGATACAGGCGTCCGCGCCGAGTTCACGCAGGAAGGCGTGCTTGGGGGCGCTCGCCGTACCGGTGACGTGCGCGCCGCGCTCCTTGGCGATCTGTACGGCGAGATGGCCGACACCGCCGGCCGCGGCGTGGATCAGGACGCGCTGCCCGGCCCGCAGACCCGCGGTCTCCACGAGGGCCTGCCAGGCGGTGAGCGCGGCCAGCGGCAGGGCGGCCGCCTGGACGTGGTCGATCCCGGCGGGCTTGGCGGCGAAGGCGCGGGTGGGCCCGGTCACGTACTCGGCGTGGGAGCCGGCCCCGTACGGGTAGGGCAGCATGCCGAACACCTCGTCACCGGGTTGGAAGAGGGTGACGCCGAAGCCGGTCTCCACCACGGTGCCGGAGACGTCCCAGCCGAGGGTCAGCGGCGGGGGCGGCAGGAAGATGCTCATGGCGCGGTGCTTGAAGTCCGTGGGGTTGAGTCCGGCCGCGTGCACGGCGACAAGGATCTCCCCGGGGCCGGGCGCGGGCCGCGGAAGTTCGGTCAGCCGCAGGACCTCGGGGCCGCCGAGGGCCGTCTGGTGCAGGGCGAGCATCACGGGGGCGCCGTCCGCGGCGGCGTCGTCCGGGGAGTCCGCGGTGGCCGCCGGGTCCGGGGAACCGGGGTTCACAGGGGTGTGCGTCGAAGTCATGTCTCGATCCTTGCCGCACGGTCCGTCCCCGGGCGATGGCCAGAAGGTCAGCCTCCGATACGTTTCTGCCATGCATATCGACCCTGCCGCCCGTCGCGCTCCCGGTGCCCACAAGGTCGTCGTCCTCGCCCTCGACGGCGTCTATCCCTTCGAACTCGGCATCCCGCACCGGGTCCTCGGGTCAGCCGGCGGCCGCTACGAGGTGCTGTCCGCGAGCGTGGACGGGCAGCCCGTGCGTACCGATGCGGACCTGACCGTCACCCCCGGGCACGGTCCCGAGGCGCTGGCCGAGGCGGACACCGTGGTCATCCCTCCGTACGCGGTCTCCCAGGCATCGGCCGCCGCCCCGGACCCGCGGGCCCTCGCCGCCCTGTCCCGCGTCCGCCCCGGCACCCGTCTGGTGTCCATCTGCACCGGCGCCTTCCTGCTGGCCGCCGCCGGTCTCCTGGACGGGCGCCGGGCCACCACCCACTGGGCGCTCGCCGACCACTTCCGGGAGCTGTTCCCCCGGGTCGAGCTGGACGCCGGGGTGCTCTTCGTCGACCACGGTGACGTGCTGACCTCCGCCGGGGCGGCGAGCGGTGTCGACGTCTGCCTGCACCTGGTGCGCCAGGACCACGGCAGCGAGGTGGCCAACCACGTCGCCCGCTGCTGTGTGGTGCCGCCGTACCGGGACGGCGGGCAGGCGCAGTACATCGAGCGGCCGCTGCCGCCGGCCAGCGGAACCGGCACAGGACCGACCCGCGACTGGGCGCTGCGACGGCTCGAACTGCCACTGTCCCTGGACGAGTTGGCCGCGCACGCGGCGATGAGCACCCGTACCTTCGCGCGGCGCTTCCGGGAGGAGACCGGGATGAGCCCCGGCCGCTGGCTGACCCAGCAACGGCTGCGGCGGGCGCGGCACCTGCTGGAGTCCAGCGATCTGCCCGTGGAACGGGTCGCCCATGAGGTCGGCTTCGCCACCGCCACCTCGCTGCGGCGGCACCTGGCGGCGGAGGCGGGGGTCGCCCCGTCGGCGTACCGGCGCACCTTCCGCGCCTCGGGCCCGGCCCCGGGCGACACCGGGGAGGCATCGGCCTCGCCACAGCCCGCGGGCCTGCTCACTGGGGACGGGGGCCGTCGGGGCGGTAGCGGGCTCTGATGTGGACGCGCTCGCCTTGCGGGCCGAGGATGCTGAGGAACTCCACGGAGCGTTCGTCGGCGTTGCCGAACCAGTGGGGGAGATGGGTGTCGAATTCGGCGGCCTCGCCCTCGGTGAGGACGACGTCCTTGTCGCCGAGTACGACGCGGAGCCGGCCGCGCAGGACGTACAGCCAGTGGTAGCCCTCGTGCGAGCGGGGATCGGGTGGGCGGCCGTCGGTCAGGCCGGCGGGCAGGATGTGCTTGAACGCCTGCAGCCCGCCGGGTTTGCGGGTCAGGGGGACGACGGTCATGCCGTTGCGGGTGAACGGCTGCGGATACACCCGGGGGTCTAGGTCCTGTCGTCAAATTCCCGTCGTTCGCCCGGAGGGCGGGCCCTGCGGCGTCAGGTGCGTGCTCTCGGTGTGCCGGGCGCAGGTCCTCGTACTGGACGTACTTGGGCCTGTGACCGGTGCGGCGAGAGTGCGTGCATGGCGTCGCGGGGCAGGCGGGTATTTGACGACAGGGCCTAGGTCGGCCGGGGCGCCGATCAACTCGTCGATCGGCACCTGATAGGCCCTGGCCAGCGGAAGCAGGAGTTCCAGGCCCGGTCTGCGCTGCCCGGACTCCAGCCGGGACAGAGTGCTGATCGGGATGCCGGTGGTCTCGGACAGGGCGGTCAGGGGGCCCCGCGGCGACGGCGCAGCTCGCGCAGCCGGGGTCCGACCGCGGCGAGCACGGCGTCGAGGTCGTCGTTCATGCCTTCACCGTGCCCCCGTTTTGCGATTCCCGCAAAGAACTTTGCGGATACGGCGCAAGGGGCGGGACCTTGGTGCCGGAGGTGGTCACGATGATCCGGAATTCCCAGGCCGGCAGCGTTGATCGGTACGACGTGGTGGTGGTCGGCGCGGGCCCGGCGGGGCTGAGCGCGGCGCTCATGCTCGGCCGTGCCCGCAGGTCGGTGCTGGTGCTCGACGACGGCCGGCCCCGGAACGCGCCGGCGGCCGACATGCATGGCTTTCTCTCCCGTGACGGCGCCTCACCCCGTGACCTGCTGACGGCGGGGCGCCGCGAGGTGGCCGGCTACGGCGGTGTCGTACGGGAGGGCCGGGCGCTGTCCGCCGCACGGGACGGCGACGGCTTCCTGGTCGAGACCGACACCGGTCACGGGGTCCGGGCGCGGCGGCTGCTGGTCACGTCCGGAGTCACCGACGAACTGCCCGACCTGCCGGGACTTGCGGCACGTTGGGGACGGGACGTGGTGCACTGCCCCTACTGCCACGGCTGGGAGATCCGCGACCAGCCGATCGGTGTCCTCGCCACGAGCCCGTTGGGGGTGCACCAGGCCCTGCTGTTCCGGCAGTGGACCGACCGGCTGACCCTGCTGCTGCACACCGCGCCCCGACCCACCTCCGAACAGGCCGAGCAACTGGCCGCGCGCCGGATCACGGTGGTGACCGGTGAGGTGACCGGCCTGGAAGTCACCGACGACCGGCTGAGCGGTGTCCGCCTGCGAAGCGGCGAACCGATCCCGCTGCGCGCGCTGGCCGTGGCGCCCGTGCCGGTGCCGCGCGCGGAGGTCCTGGCCTCGCTCGGCCTTGCGCCCACCCCGCAACCGAGCGGGCTCGGCGCGTACTTCGCAGCCGACCGGACCGGGCTCACCCCGGTACCGGGCGTATGGGTCGCGGGCAACCTCGCCGACCCGAACGCGAACGTCCTCGGATCGGCCGCCTCCGGCTCGATGGCCGCGGGAGCGATCAACGCCGACCTCGTCGCCGAGGACATCCGGCACGCGGTGCAGGCCCACAACGACCCCTTCTCGCCCGGATCCGAGGCCCGCGTCTGCGAACAGGTCATGGGCGACCGGCGTCCCGGCCTGGACCCGGTCGTCAGACCGAACACCGGGTGAAGACCGGCCCTAAGCACCCACCGGGAGCCCGCCAACTGCCCACTACCCACCGCTTCTTCGAGTACCTGTTCGGCGTGGAGTGTGCTGTGCAGGATCTGATCGCTCGGACGGGTGGTTCGGCGAAGGACCGGGCTTGGTCGTGAGGGGGTGGACCTACGCTCAAGGCGTGTCCACTGCTCAGGCCAGATCCGCTGGGCGAGAAGCCCGTCCGAACCGGCGCTGCACGGCTGGCCGAGGTGCCGTCGGTGATGCTGATGCAGCCGACGACGCTGTGCAATCTCGACTGCACCTACTGCTATCTACCGGACCGGAAGGTGTCGCGGCGGATGAGTACGGAGGTCGCGCAGGCAGTTGCGGCGGGCGTCCGGGAATGGTCCAGGCAGCGCCCGGTCGCCGTCGTATGGCACGGCGGCGAACCACGCGCGGTGGGCCCCGCCCACTTCCGGACCCTCACCGAGCCCTTCGGCACGGGTGAGACACATCCGGTGGTACACGCCGTACAGACCAACGCCACGCTCATCGACGAGGCGTGGTGCGAGGTGTTCGCCACCCTTCCCGTCCGTGTCACCGTGAGCCTCGACGGTCCGGGGGAAGAGAACGCCTCACGTGTGGACTGGGCGGGCGGGCCGAGCACCCAGCGGGCGATGAGCGGCATCGCCATGCTGCGGCAGGCCGGCATCGGCTTCGGCTTGATCGCTGTGGTGGCCGACGTGTCCCCGGGAGCCGCCACCGACCTCTACCGGTTCGCCTGCGAGCTGGGCTGCGACGACCTCGGCGTCAACCTTGCCGAGAAGAAGGGCGTGTACGCGGGCGGACAGGACCCCAAGCACTCGGTCGTGGCGTTCTGGGAGGAACTGGCTGCCTGCTGGCAGGCCGATCCACGGATCCAGGTCCGCGAGCTGGACCACGCTTACACCTACATCCGCGAGGAACTGTCCGGTGCGGCGGCACTGCGCGCCGACCGTCCCGTCATGCCGCTTCCCATGGTGACCTGGGACGGCGACTTCCTTCCGCTCGGTGCCGAGCTGGCGGGCTTCCGCTCACCCCAACACGGCCCGTTCACCGCGGGAAACGTCCTTGACACACCCCTGACCGTGCTGGCCGCCCGGGCCGCGGAAGTGCCCTGGGTCGCCGAGGCCCTGGCGGGTGTGACCAACTGCCGTGAGCAGTGCGACTACTTCGCCTACTGCCGCGGTGGCCAGGTGGCCAACAAGTACTTCGAGACCGGCCGTCTGGACAGCACCGAAACCGACTACTGCCGAACCAGCAAGATCAGTCTCATGGAAGGAATCCTCCGCTATGCAGAACGTACACATCTCTGAGAAGTCCGCACCGGCCACGACCCCGCTGGCCCAAAGGATCAGCGCCTGCCGCGACCAGCTCGCCCGGTCCACCGCGCACGCCGGTGAACTCCACGACACCGCGAGCATCTTCGGCTGGGCCTACCTGCGGCCTCAGGACTGATCCCGGTCGGCCCGGTCCATCTGGCGGCGCGGCACGGCGTGCGCCGTCCCAGACCACCAGGTGGGCGGAGGAGATACGCGTAATAGCCGCCACTTTATAGCAGAGCGTGACGCTCAAATACGATGAGTGTGCGTGCGCTCTGTGATCTGGCCCTGGCCCCGCTACCGGGATCGTCGCTGTTCATGGCTTTGCGGTAGCAGGCGCGGATCTTCCAACGGAGTTGGGCCTGACCTGCGATGACGTCCGCTGTCTCACGAACTCCCGAGCGCGTGGCGTAGGCCCGTACGCGGGAAGTGATACAGCGGCGACTTGCGGAGACGTGCTGGTGGCGGAGCCTCTCGCGGGCGAAGGTTCCGGTACGGCGGGCAGGCGTTGAAAACGCGGCGCCTGCCACCAAGGCTCATCCGCCAGCTCGGGATTTCCCCGCGCGCACCAGGCCTTCCAGCAGCTCGACGGTGCGCTGGGCTGCGGGGTGCCGCGCGATCGACTTCTTCACCGCGAGACTGATATGCCGAACCGGGGTGGGGGACACCAGGGCGACGGTCGTCAGGTCTTCCGGCAGCTCGCCGATACCGAGCGCCGGTACTACAGTCAGCCCGATTCCCGTTGCCACGAAGGACATAGCGGTCCGGTAGTCGTGTGTTTCCACCACGAAACTCGGGGAGAACCCGGCTTGCGCGCAGGCGTTGAGGAGCACCTGGCGGCACGCCCCTTCGCGGGGTTCGTTGTCCACCCAATGCCGCTCGGCGAGGTCCGCCAATGGCACCTGGGGCACCTCGGCGAGTGGGTCGTCGACGCGGACGACGGCGAGGTAGGGGTCCTGGGCGAGTCTGTGCACATCGACGGACCCGGGGCGCTCGACACCTGTCTCCTCCACGAAGATGTCGATGTCCGGGTCGCCCGGCGTGGACTCGGTCAGCAGCAGGTCCAGCCGGAGGTCTGGGATCTCGGCACGCAGCGTGGCAACGGTCGGCGCCAGCCATGCCGCGCCGGCCGAGCCGAAGTGGTGCGGAGCTGACGTGCTCAACGCCCATGCCAGCCTGGATCTGACGGCGGCGTGGGGGGATGGGTCGGTAGCGGCGGTGGACGGTACCCCGGACACCTTGCACGCTGACACCCAGGGACAGTCCTTCCCGGTCTTCGGACTCGCCCACCTGCTCGGCATCGACCTACTGCCGCGAATACGGAACTTCCAGGACCTCACTTTCCACCGCCCCGACCCGGGGGCACGCTACCGGCACATCGACGCGCTGTTCTCCACCGACCCGCGCACCTGCATCGACTGGCAGCTCATCGAGAACGGCTGGAAGGACCTCATACAGGTCGGCCTGTCGGTGCGAGAAGGCGTGTCCTCCGTCACCCTCCTGCGACGCCTGAACAACCACTCCCAAAAGAACCAGATCTACCGGGTCTTCCGTGAGGTCGGCCGCGCCATCTGTACGATCGTTCTCCTTCGTTACCTGCCGGATCCTCAGCTTCGCGAGCAGATCGCCAGGGCGACGAACAAGGCCGAGGCATACAACGGATGCACGAAATGGCTCCACTCCGGAGGGGACAGCTACCTGCGCTCCCGCGACCCCGAACTCCAGGAGAAAGCCGTCAAGTTCCTCGGCCTGATGGCCAACAGCATCATCTTCTCCACCACCGTCGACATGACCGACACACTTCGCCAGATGGCAGCCCAAGGCCGGGAGGTGAACCCCTACGACATCGCCGCGCTCAGCCCGCACCGCAGGGACAACGTGCTCCGCTTCGGCGACTACGACACCGCCACCCTTCACATCCCGCCCGGCCCGTACGACAGCGCGCTTCGCCTTCCTGCGGATGGTCTCTGACAGGGCAGCCGAGAATGGCGGACAACCGGAATAGAGCCGGAACAGGCAAGTTCGGAAAATCCGGGCATTTTCGCTCGGTGGGATCCGCAGGAGTGCGCCGTGCGTAAGGGCGGATCGGCCAGTGTGAGCCAGTCCTACCGGCTGGAGGGAACCACCGGCCCCCGGGCGATCAGGACGTCGGCTTCGTGGCGCCAGCCGAGGGAGGAGTAGAGGCGCTGGCCTTCCTCACTGGCGATGAGAAGACCGGTACGGGCGCCCTGGGTCACGGCGGCCTCCGCCAGAGCGCTCATCATGGCGCGGCCCAGGCCGCGTCGCCGGTGCGCCGCGTCCGTCTCGATGCGATCGGCGATCGCATCGGCGCCGACCACGGCGATGGTGCCGCGCGCCGCCACCTCTCCGGAGGAGTCATGGAGGGAGACGACCGTGACCGGTCCCTCCGTGCGGACCTCGCGCTCGTACGGCGCGGCGGGCGCGTGCTGCGGGTGCCCGGTCAGATCGGTCGTCATGAACCACTCGGACCGGTGGAGCAACTCCGGTCCGGCGGCGCCGACGACGGCTTCGACGGTGCCTGGGCGCAGCGTAGGTACCGTGAGCCAGGTGGGCTGCCTCGCGGCGGCGACGGCTGCCGCCAGCCGTGCCAAGGACTCGGCTCTTCGTCCGCACGCAGCGCGAACACCTCGACCTCGCGGCCGGGTTGGTCGCACTTGGACCGCAGGCCGTCCCCGGCGGACTCGACCGGCTCGGCCTCGGGCAGGGAACGAGCCACGGTCCAGCCGTTCAGCCAACGTTGTATCAGCTCTGATTCGATCTTCTTCATCCGGCGATTAGAGCATGACCGCAACCGGTGGACGGGCGAATAACCACCCCCCGTCGTCCGCCGCCGCCAGGCGACGCCCTCCTCCAAAGACCCACCAGAGCCAACGTGCCGAAGCACAGCGCTGGCGTCACACCTATCTGCCACTGCCCGGCTGGTCCACGGCCGCGGCCCACCGAGGCGTCGATCTGGGGGAGTCCTACCCGGTGTGCCGGATGGCGGCTTACGCGGTCAGTCGCTCGCGTGTGACGTCATGTTCGGGCCGGCTGATCTCCGCCCACACCGCGTCGAGGGAGAGGCCGAGGACGTCGGCGATCGCCGCGATGGTCGGGAAGGCAGGGGTGGCCACGCGGCCCGACTCGATCTTCCGGAGGGTCTCCGGTGAGACATGTGCGTCGAGCGCGATGTCGAGCATCGAGCGTTCTCCCCTGGCCCGGCGTAGCAGGGCGCCGAGGCGCTGTCCGCGTTCGACCTCTGCGGGAGTGAGCGGCAGTCTGACCATGACTCCGATTCTAGTACCGGTATAGTATGGCCGGTATAGTTATTGGCCGCATGAGAAGGGCGCCGCCTTGATCGAGATCCTGAACCCCACCCTGCTGGCCCGGGCAAGAGACACGGGCGCCCTGGTCGCCGACATCCTGCAGACGCTGAAGGGCCGCAGCACGGTCGGCACCAACCTTCTGGACATCGACCGGTGGGCCAAGGCCATGATCGTCGAGGCGGGCGCGCAGTCCTGCTACGTCGACTACGCGCCGTCCTTCGGACGCGGCCCGTTCGGCCACTACATCTGCACGGCCGTCAACGACGCCGTGCTCCACGGACGGCCGTACGACTACACGCTCGCCGACGGCGACCTGCTCACACTCGACCTCGCCGTCTCCCGAGGCGGAGTCGCCGCGGACGCCGCCATCAGCTTCCTCGTGGGCGAGGCGAAGCCCCCGGAGAGCGTCGCGATGATCAGCACCACCGAACGCGCGCTCGCCGCAGGGATCGCCGCGGCCGGGCCCGGGGCTCGCATCGGTGACATCTCCCATGCCATCGGCACGGTCCTCAGCGAGGCGGGGTACCCGATCAACACCGAGTTCGGAGGCCATGGCATCGGGTCCACGATGCACCAGGACCCGCATGTCGCGAACACCGGGCGGCCCGGCCGCGGATACAAACTGCGGCCCGGGCTGCTGCTGGCACTGGAGCCGTGGGTCATGGCGGACACCGCGAAACTCGTCACCGACGCCGACGGGTGGACGCTCCGCAGCGCGACGGGCTGCCGGACGGCGCACAGTGAGCACACGATCGCCATCACCGACGACGGAGCCGAAATCCTCACCCTGCCGAAGCAGGCACGGCCGTGAGGCCGCAGCCGTAGCAGCCCCCACGGCGATCTGAACGCCGCCGAATCACCGGAAAACGCCTCGACTTGGGCCACACGCTCCCACCCGCGACTTCAGGGGTAGATGATGTTTCCGCTGAACTGGTTGAACGGGTTGGTGGCGTTGTTCTGGAAAGCGGCGGCGTGCGTGTCGGACACGACGGTGTTGTTCGAGAAGTTGATCACGCCGTTGCCGTAGAACCGTGCACCGGCTGAGTTGCCCGTGATGTCGTTGCCGGTGATGGTCACTTTGGCGCCGCCGTCGACGAGGAGCGCGGGCCCGCCGTGTCCTTCCATCTCGGAGCTTGAGATCGTCACGTAGTAGCCGCCGTGGACGTACACCGCCGCCGAATTGTTGGAGCGGAAGTGGCCGGCCGACACGTTGACCCGGCTTTCGCTTCCCGTGATCGCCAGAGCGTGGTGGAAGGTGAAGTGGGTCGAGTTGGTGAGGGTCACGAGCGTCTTGTCCGCGCTCAGTACTCCGACGTTGCAGAAGTCGGTGGTGAGGCCGTCGATGGTGCCCCAGGTGGCGCCTTTGTCCGTCCCCTGCAGGAGCACGCCGGTGTTCGCGCCGAAGACGAAGGCGTTGTTCATGCGGAACGCGTCGAGGTGGCCCAGTTCGATGCCTACGCCGCTGTTCCAGAACGCTCCCTGGTAGACGGTGGGCGGTGTCCACACTTCCACGTTCGAGATCGTCGTGGCATCCCAGCCGGTGTCGATCCGCATGCCCAGCCTGGCGGGTGCGGAGATGAACACATCCTGGATGACCGCGCGTCCGGTGTTGTCACCGACGGACTCGATCCCCGCCCAGGGGAAGGAGATCTTCACGTTGCTGACGCGGGTTCCGACACCGTCGAGGAGGACGGTCGTGGCGAACTGCGTCGGGGTGGCGGAGCTTTGGTCCTGGGCGTGATGGAAGTTCAGGCCGCTGATCGCGCCGCCGTCCTTGAGACGGATCGCGCTGTGCGCGGGGTCGGCTTCCACGATGGTGGGGAGCGTCTGATAGTCGGAGGTGTAGCTGGCGTGGTTGTCCCCGGTCATCAGCTGCTTGTCCAGCGTGAGGGTGTCGGTGATCTTGTACGTGCCCATGGGGACGTAGACCGGGACCTTTGTCGCGGCCGACCGGGCGATGGCCTGCTGGAAGGCCGCGGTGTCATCGGCGGTGCCGTCACCGACAGCACCGAAATCCCGGACATCGACCACTTCCGGTGCGGGGGCGGCCACCCTCTTGCGCACCTTGAGGTGCTGGGGAGGGTCCATCGGCGTGACGAACGACGTCTGCACAGGTGCCTCGGCCGCAACGGCTTGCGCCATGCTTCCCGTCCCCGTGATGCCGCAAGCCAAAAGTACGGCGGTGAATATCCGGCCTATTCGTCGATTCATGCGTCTTCCTTCGGGTGGGAAAGCCGGGGCAGTGGCGGCGAGCCCGGCAACGACCGCGGCCGGACTCAGCCGCGCATGACATGACTGACATGCAGAAAGACGTGCTGTTCGCCCCTGTATGACGGCCGGTCACCCATAGGACGTCGCACACTATTGTTCGGCTCGTGCGCGCCTACCGTATTGACCGCCCAGCCGATCTCGACGCAGTCCGTGAGTCCTATGACCGCGTGGCCGACAACTACGCCCACATGGTGGTGACGACGGGAGTCGGCGACATCCGCAGCCATCCCTGGCTCAAGGCGTCGATCGACGCCTTCGCCGATACCGTGAGCGGACTCGGGCCCGTCCTCGACGTCGGCTGCGGACCGGGAACGGTGACCGCCTACCTCGCCGAACGCGGACTCGACGTGTCCGGGGTCGATCTGTCTCCCCGCATGATCGAGAACGCCCGCCGTCTTCATCCGCACTGCCGTTTCAGCGTGGCCTCGGCCACCGACCTCGACCTCGGTGAAGCGTCCCTCGGCGGCGTGCTCGGCTGGTGGTCACTGTTCAACCTGCCCCGTGACGTCCTTCCGCAGGTCCTCGCCCTGTTCGCGCGCGCCCTGAAGCCGGGCGGACACTTCATCACCGCGACACACGTCGGCGACGAGGACGTGGTGCGCACCGAAGCCTACGGAGGCGTGCCCGTTCGTTGGACGACACACAAATGGCGGCCGGAACACCTCGTGGACCTGATCGAGCAGGCCGGGCTGCGTCCCGTGGCCGAACTTCGCCTCCCCGCGGATGAGCAGAGCGGGCCGGGTCTGGTCGTCACGGCCAAGCGACCCGACTGAGAACCGGACGCCGGAAGCGGCACGGGTCCCGGGGGCAACTCCGCAGCTCACTGGCCGGTGACCGCCGACTCGTCGACGCCATCGAGCCCGCGATTACTGTACGTATTCACTCGGATGGGTGTGGTGAAGGGGCAGTGAGGCGCATGCGCGGGTGGCATGAGGAGGGGGCGTTCACACCCGGAAGGGTGTGCTCCGGAAGGAGGACATCGTGTTCCACCATTCGACACGTATGCTCGTCGCGGGCCTGTGCGCGCTGGCCGCATCTGTGCCGGCGCAGCCGGTTCTGGCCGCCCCGGCCGGGGGCCCACCGCCCCCGGCGCCGCACACCGCCGCCCGGGCTCTCCAGGCCCAGACGCTCGCCGACCTGACCACCACGATGAAGGGCGAGGCGTACGCCTACGCCGCCTACAGCCTCTTTGCCGCAGAGGCCGACCGCCAGGGCATGTCGGCCGTCGGCAAGCTCTTCCGGAGCACGGCGCAGACCGAGCTGAACGAGCACCTGCACGAGGCGGCCGCCCTGGCCGGAACCGTCGGATCGAACGCGGCCAACCTGCGCCAGGCCATCAGCGGCGAGACCTACGAGCACCAGGTCATGTACCGCCGCTTCGCTGAGCAGGCCCGCGCGGACGGGGACCTTGGGGCCGCGAAACTCTTCAGCGAGATCGCCGCCGACGAGGGCCGCCACCGCGACGCCTTCCGCACAGCCCTCACGGCCGTGACCAACGGCCGCGGCGCCGTCCCGGCGCCGACGAAGGCCGACGTGGTGGCGGTGCCCGCCGGGCTGCCGAAGGTGAAGGCCACCCGCACCAGGGCCAACCTGGACACTGCCTTGCACGGCGAGGCACTCGCCCACGCCAAGTACATGCTCTTCGCCGCCCACGCCCGGCAGACCGGCAACACCGCGCTGGCCCGCCTGTGGGAGGGCACGGCCAAGGTGGAACTGCACGAGCACCTCGCCGGCGAGGCGGTCCTGACCGGACTGGTCCGTACGACGAGGGAGAACCTGCGCACGGCCATCACTGGGGAGCACAACGAGGAGACCACCGTGTACCCGGGGTTCGCCAAGCGCGCCACCGGCGTCGGTGACACCAGCGCCGTTGGCTACTTCCGCAACACCGCAGCCGACGAGGCCAAGCACGCCGCTGCCTTCCAGCAGGCACTCGACCAGCTGCGCTGACCGCCCTGGCCGTACCCGGAGACCGGCCGCCCGCATCACGCCAGGCAGTCCGGCCGACGCCTCACCCAGGTCGACCGGACTGCCTCGGGCGTTCTCCTACGTGGGAGAGCACATCCCTCGCTGGTTCGCGAAGGCCACGGGAACAGCTGAGGATGTCGCACGTCACGTGTGCGCGGTGTGGTGGGTGAAGGCGCGGCGGTAGGCGGTCGGTGTGGTGTTGAGTGCGCGGCGGAAGTGCAGGCGCAGGTTGGCGGCCGAGCCCAGGCCGGAGTCGCGGGCGACCAGGTCGATCGACTGGTCGGTGGT
The DNA here is from genome assembly GCF_044765425.1 of Streptomyces sp. NPDC102462. Classification (NCBI taxonomy): domain Bacteria; kingdom Bacillati; phylum Actinomycetota; class Actinomycetes; order Kitasatosporales; family Streptomycetaceae; genus Streptomyces; species Streptomyces sp. NPDC102462. The sequence continues at coordinate 28,154 of NZ_JBIWKB010000008.1, forward strand.
TTCCAGGAGTTCGCGTGCCAGGCCGAGCCGTGCACCGACCAGCCACTGAAGGGGCGTCGTGCCCGTCTCCTCGGTGAACCGGCGCATGAAGGAGCGTTCGGACATGCCGGCGTGGCGGGCGAGTTGGGGCACGGTGAGCGGCTGCCCGAGGCGTTCCAGGGCCCAGGCCCGGGTGTCGGCGAGCGAGGTGTCCCCGGTGACCGCGACGGGTGCGGGCACGTACTGGGCCTGGCCGCCCTCGCGGTGCGGAGCGGCGACTATGCTGCGGGCGATCTGGTTGGCCACGACGGCGCCCAGGTCGCGGCGCACGATGTGCAGGCACAGGTCGATGCCGCAGCACATCCCGGCCGAGGTGAGGATGTCGCCCTCGTCCACGTAGAGCACGTCACGCTCCACGTGCACGGCGGGGTGTTCCCGTTCGAGTAGGTCCGTGTACTGCCAGTGGGTGGTGGCGTGCAGCCCGTCGAGCAGTCCGGCCGCGGCCAGCGCGAATGCGCCGGTACAGATGGACACCACCCGCCGGCCCCGGTCGCGCGCCGCGACCAGCGCGTCGAGCACCGCCGGCGGCAACGGCCCTGACTGCGGCGGGAACTCCGGTCCGGACCCCGGCACGATCAGCGTGTCAGCTGCCCGCAGGACATCCAGCCCGCCGGTGACGGCCAGTGCGAAGCCGCTGGTGGAGGAGACGGAACCGGCAGGCCCGCACACGGAGACCTGGTAGGGCGTCTCCGTGCGCGGGCCGAAGATCTGCAGAGGAATGGCCAGGTCGAGCGGGGCCATCCCGTCCAGCGCCAGTACGGCCACTCGATGGACGGTCATGGCGGCATCCTAACGAAACAAGGCATTTCTGCCACTCGTGGGGGCTGCGCGATATGGCGAGGCTTGAGGCCATGACCGGATCCGCTCCACAACCGGCGACCGAGCCGGCGTCCGACGACGCGGGCGGCGTGGCCGCCTGCCCGGACAGCGCCCCGCGGTGACCGCCCCGCGCGCGGCGAACCGTACGGCTCGCGACTCGACGAAGACGCCCCTGTGGCCGGCCGTCGCACGGCACGGACGCCATGGATGCCGTGGACGCGTACCGGCCGCTCCCGAAGACATCGCCGCCCGCCACGCGGTGTGCCCGGCCCCGCCCCATCGAGGTTGACTGTGAATCCTGCCCGTTCCTCCACCCAGAGCCCGCCGCGGCACGGCGTGACCACCGTCCGCGCGCGGCGCCCCGGCGTCGGCAGCCTCGTGCTGCTGGCCTCGATCGTCGTGTCCTTCCTGGCCGCCTCCAGCGCGCCGACCCCGCTGTACGCGACGTACGCCCGCATGTGGGACTTCTCGCCGATCACCACCACCGTCGTCTTCGGCGTGTACGCGATCGCCGTACTGCTCGCGCTGCTGGTGCTCGGACGGCTGTCCGACCACGTCGGCCGTCGGCCGGTGCTGCTGGCCGCGCTCGCGGTGCAGACGGCCGCGATGGTGGTGCTCACCACCGCGGACGGGGTCGGTGCCCTGCTGGCCGGCCGGGTGCTGCAAGGTGTTTCCACCGGTGGGGCGCTCGGCGCGCTCGGCGCGGCGATGGTCGACGTCGACCGCGGCCGCGGCACGGTGGCCAACGCGGCCGCGCCGGGAATCGGTACCGGCACCGGAGCGCTGCTGTCCGGGCTGCTGGTCCAGTACGCGCCGGCGCCCACGCACCTGATCTATCTCCTGCTCGTCGGCGTCTTCCTCCTGCAAGGTGTCGCAGTGGCCCTGATGCCGGAGACCGTGTCCCGCAAGCCCGGTGCGCGCGCCGCGGTCGTACCCGAGTTCACGGTGCCCGCCGGCCTGCGTGGCCCGGTACTCGCGGCGGCGCCGATCCTGTTCGCCGTGTGGGCGCTCGCGGGTTTCTACGGATCGCTCGGACCGGCGCTGGCGAGGCAGCTGTCCGGCTCCTCCTCGGTGGTGCTGGGCGCGCTCGGGTTCTTCCTGCTCGCCGTGGTCGGATCGCTGGCGACCGTCGTGCTCGGCCGCATGGCGCCCCGCACCGTGATGCTGGTCGGTATCGCCATGCTCGTGGTGGCCGGGGCGGGCACGCTGGTCGCCGTCGACCAGTCCTCGACCGTCGGGTTCTTCAGCAGCACCGCCGTCGCGGGCATCGGTTTCGGGGCCGGTTTCCAGGGCGGCATCCGCACCGTCGCGCCGCTCGCCGCCCCGCACGAACGGGCCGGTGTGCTCTCGGTCCTCTACGTCGTCTGCTACCTGGGCATGGGCGCGCCCTCCGTCGTCGCCGGGGTGCTGGTCGTACATGGCGGGGGGCTCGTCACCACCGCCCGCTACTACACGGTGTTCGTCCTCGTCCTCGCGGTCGCGGCGCTGGCCGGACTGCTGTCGACGAACCGTTCGGCACGCCGCGTCGGGCCGGCGGAGGTCCGTGCGAGCCGACGTGTCTCGGGCAGCGGCGACCACGGCGATCCCGCCTGCCGGGACGGGGCTCGCACCTCCCCGGGATGCCGCTGAGCAGGAGACCGGCGCACCGGGCGGGCGCCGGCGGTCGCGGTGTCAGAGGCCGAACGAGACGCCGGTGAGCTTCTCCGAGGCGTCCCAGAGCCGCCGGGCCAGCTCGGTGTCCCGCGCGGTCCTGGAACGGCCGATCAGTTCGGCACCGCCGCGCATGTGCATCCAGTGCTTCGGTCCGGTGAAGCTGTCACCGGGGACGTCGCCGGTCGCGGCGTACAGCACCGGCAGGGCGCCCTCGTCCGGGCCCTGTGCCAGCAGGCGGAGCATCAGCCTGATGCCGGCTCCCGTCGCCCGGTCGTAGATGGGGGTCGCGACGAAGCCGGGGTGCGCCGCGACGGCGAGCACGCTCGACCCGGCGGCGGTCAGCCGGCGCTGCAGCTCGGAGGAGAACAGCACGTTCGCGAGCTTCGACGTCGCGTAGGCGCGGGACTGCTTGTAGGGGGTGCGCTCCCAGTTGAGATCGTCGAGGTCGATCCGCCCCGTCCGTTCCGCCTGTGAGGCCAGCGACACCACGCGTCCGGTGATGTGCGGCAGGAGCAGATTCGTCAGGGCGAACGGGCCGAGGTGGTTGGTGCCGAACTGCAGCTCGAACCCGTCCGCCGTCCGGCTCAGCTCGGGGGCCGAGATTCCGGCGTTGTTGATCAGCAGATGGATCGGACCCTGCCAGTCGGCGGCGAAGCGGCGGATCGACGCCAGGTCGGCCAGATCCAGCCGGCGCACCTCGGTGTCACCGGGCGTCGCGTCGGCGGCCCGCTCGCCCTTGACCGGGTCACGCACCGCGAAGACGACGCGTGCGCCGTATCCGGCCAGGGCCTGGGCGGTGGCGCGGCCGATCCCGCTGTTCGCGCCGGTCACGATGGCTGTCCTGCCGGTCAGATCGGGAGCGGGGGAGGCATCGGTAGGAGGTGTCATGACGCCGAGACTAGACACTGTCTAGAAACTAGTCAATGCCTAGTTCTGGATAGGATGAGCGGGTGAACGACAGGCCCTTCCACCACGGGAACCTACGAGCCGTCCTGCTCGACCAGGCCGAGCGGACCCTGCGCGAGGGCGGCATCGAAGCGCTGTCGCTGCGTGAGCTGGCGCGGCAGGCCGGCGTCAGCCACGGCGCGCCGCGGAGCCACTTCGTCGACCGGCAGGCACTTCTGGACGCGCTCGCCGAGCGGGGCTTCCACCGCCTGGCCGACGAACTGGAAGCCGTGATCGCCTCGGACGCCGGGAACGCCGGGAACGCCGGGAACGCCGGGAACGCCGGGAACTTCGAGCAGCGGTTCCGCGCCGTCGCGACCGCGTACGTGCGTTTCGCCGTCACCGACGCCGCGCTCCTGGACCTGATGTTCACCGCGAAGAACGGCGACGCACCCGAAGGGCTGCGCGTCGCCTCGGAACGGCTCTTCGCGGCCTTCGGCGAGCTGATCGGCCGCGGCACCGAGGCGGGAGAACTCGCACCCCAGGACCCGTACCGACTCACGTTGCTGTTCGCCGCCACCATGCAGGGCATCGCCGTCCTCGTCGGCAGCCGCCGGATCTCCTCGGAGGACGGCGACCGCCTCATCCATGACGCGGTCTCTCTCCTCGTCCAGGGACGACAGGACACCTGAGACGGCAGGACACCTGAGACGGCGGGGCAGGTGAGCGGTGCCCGTGTGGGGTGCCTGCCGCCGGCCGTGGGCCGGCCTGATAGCGAATTGCTAAATTTAGCAATTGGTTAGATGCTGTATTGGCTGCGCCCGCAGGTAGCCGTGGGCGCAGCCCTCTGTGTGCGCCCCCGGGGTGGGGCTTCGTCAGGGAAGTCGAGGCGATGTGTCCGTTCCGCCGTGCCAGGCCGAGGGCCGCCGCGCGATGAAGACGTATCGAGGCCGTGCCTGGGGCCGGATCGCCCCGCTGCTGCCCGGTCGCGGCGATCTCGTGGACATGCGCCGCGATCCGCGGCGTGACATGGTCGCAGGGCTGACGGTGGCGATCGTGGCGTTGCCGCTCGCGCTGGGCTTCGGGGTCTCGTCCGGGCTGGGCGCCGAGGCGGGCCTGGCCACCGCGGTGGTCGCCGGTGCGCTGGCCGCGCTCTTCGGCGGCTCGAACCTCCAGGTGTCCGGGCCGACTGGGGCGATGACCGTCGTCCTGGTGCCGATCGTCGGCCAGTACGGGCCCACCGGTGTGCTGACCGTCGGCCTGATGGCGGGTGTGCTGCTCGTCGCGCTGGCCGTGCTGCGGGCCGGGAAGTACATGCGGTACGTGCCCGCGCCGGTGGTGGAGGGTTTCACGCTGGGCATCGCGTGTGTGATCGGCCTGCAACAGGTGCCGAACGCGCTGGGGGTGCCCAAGCCCGAAGGCGACCGGGTCGTGGTCGTCACCTGGCGTGCGGTCGAGGAGTTCGTCCGGACGCCGAACTGGACCGCCGTCGGCATCACCGTCTCGGTGGCCGCGGTCATGCTGGCCGGAGCGCGATGGCGGCCGACCGTGCCGTTCTCTGTCGTCGCCGTGATCGCCGCGACGGTCGTCGCGCACACCGCGGGGCTGGACGCCGCACGGCCGATCGGCGATCTGCCCTCCGGTCTGCCCGCTCCGTCCCTCGCCTTCCTCGACATCGGCTCCGTGGGTTCCCTGCTCGCCCCGGCCGTGGCGGTCGCCGCGCTGGCCGCGCTGGAGTCACTGCTGTCCGCGTCGGTCGCCGACGGCATGACCGTGGGCCAGCGGCACGACGCGGACCGGGAACTGTTCGGGCAGGGCCTCGCCAACATCGCCGCCCCGCTCTTCGGCGGCGTACCGGCCACCGGCGCCATCGCCCGCACCGCCGTCAACGTACGTACCGGCGCCGCCTCCCGGCTCGCCGCCCTCGCGCACGCCGCCGTCCTGGCCGTGATCGTCTTCGCGGCGGCCCCGCTGGTCTCGAAGATCCCGCTGGCCGCGCTCGCGGGTGTGCTGCTGGCCACGGCGATCCGCATGGTCGAGGTCGGCTCGCTGAAGGCGATGGCCCGCTCGACCCGCTCGGACGCGCTGATCCTGACGCTGACCGCCGCCGCGACGCTCGCCCTCGACCTGGTCTACGCGGTCATCGTCGGCCTGGCCGTGGCGGGCGCCCTGGCCCTGCGCGCCGTGGCCAAGCAGGCCCGTCTCGACCAGGTGCCCCTGGACCGCGGCGACCACTCGGCCGAGGAACACGCCCTGCTGGCCGAGCACATCGTGGCCTACCGGATCGACGGTCCCCTGTTCTTCGCCGCCGCCCACCGCTTCCTGCTGGAGTTGACGGACGTCGCCGATGTGCGGGTGGTCATCCTGCGGATGTCGCGCATCTCGACGATGGACGCCACCGGCGCCCTCGTCCTCAAGGACGCGGCACAGAAGCTGGAACGGCGCGGCATCCTTGTCCTGGCCTCCGGCATACGCCCGGACCACCGCCGGGTCCTCGACTCCGTCGGCGCGCTGGAGCCGCTGCGTCACGAGGGCCGGGACCACGCCACCACCCCCGACGCGATCCGGGCCGCCCGTGACCATCTGGAGCGCACGGGAGTCCTGCCTGCCCGCCCGACCGGCGCCGCACACGAGGAACCGGCCCGGTGAGCCCGCGCGGCAGGCCCACGTCGCGAACGGACCGTAGTCCGGCTCGCCCGGCGGATCCGGGAGTCCGTGCGCTCTGCCGTCTGGCGGGTCCGGGTGTCCGTGCGCTCGGCCGCTCGACGGGTCCGGGAGCCCGTGCGCTCGGCCGCCTGGCGGGTCCGGGAGTCCGTACGCCCGGCCGTCCGGCGGATCCGGGAGCCCGCACGCCCAGCTGCCCGGCGGGTCCGGGTGTCCGTACGCCTGGCCGTCCGGCGGGTCCGGGTGTCCGTGCGCCCGGGCGTCCGGGACGCAGTCGCCCGCGGTCGGCGCACCCTGGGCCGCCGGACGTACGGCCCGCACGCCCCGTTCCCGCTCATCCGCCCGATCCTGCTCATCCGTCCGACGACGGTGACCGGCCTGCGCCCCACGACGGTGGCCGGCTCGCGTCCGACCTGCCCGGAGAAAAGACCCCCATGCAGCCGCACGACCTGCTCCACCGGCATGTGCTCACCCTGCCTGCCGAGCCGAACGCGGTCCGTCTCGCGCGTGAGACGGCCGAGCAGGCGTGGACGGAATGGGGCATCAGCCTGCGCCACCCCACGATAGGTCCGGCCCTGCTCATCCTGAGCGAGTTGGTCACCAACAGCGTCCGGCACGCCGCCGCTGTCTCCCCGCAGGTCACGATCGTCTACGCGACCGGCCCCGGCCGCCTGGCCTTCGCCGTCCACGACCGCCACCCCTACCGGCCGGCGCTGTACGCGTCGTTGACCGGCAGCGGCACCGGCACCGGGGGCCTGGCCACCGTCATGGAACTCACCCTCGGCCTGGACGGCACCGCGGACGTGCGGATGGACGCCGACGCGGGAGGCAAGAGCATCTGGGTCACACTGCCCTTGTGAGCCGCCCCGCGATCCGGCGGCCCGGGGGAGCGGATTCGGTGCTGTCGCTGTGGCAGGCGAGGATGGGCCTCATGCTGTCGACGAGTGGGTGGATGCGATGGACCGACGTCCGGCCGGTGCGGCCGCGCTGCCGGGCCGGGAAGGGGACAGCGCGGTGAGTACACCGCTGTACCAGCTGAAAGCCGAGTTCTTCAAGACACTCGGTCATCCGGCGCGGATCCGCGTCCTTGAGCTCTTGAGCGAGCGTGAGCACGCGGTCGGCGAGATGCTGCCGGAGGTGGGGATCGAGCCCGCCCACTTGTCCCAGCAACTCGCGGTGCTGCGCCGGGCGAACCTGGTCAAGACCCGCAAGGAGGGCTCGAACGTGTACTACTCGCTGACCAGCCCGCACGTCGCCGAGCTGCTGCGGGTGGCCCGGACCATCCTGTCCGGCGTGCTGGCCGGGCAGGCCGAACTCCTCGCCGGCCTGCAGGCCACCCAGGGGGAGACCAAGCAGTAGCCCCAGGGGCAGATGCTCACAGCCGCTCGACGTGCGCGGCGTGGGGCATGACGCCGCGCGTGTCCAGCACGTACTCGCTCTCCGCGGTGACGGCCGCGAGGTCGAACCCGTCGTACGCGGTGAGCAGCACGGCGGCGTCGTAGGCCCGGTACGGCAGCGGCGGGCGCAGCGGGTGCTCGCCCTCCGTGAGCTGCGGATCCACCACGTCGACGAGTGCGCCCCTGCGCTCCAGTTCGGCGACCACCTCGGCGGCGGGCGACCGGTGGGAGCCGCCGCCGCCGATCCTGCGGGTGGTGAGCCCGAGCGCCAGCACGCGGGCACCCTTGAGGGGTTTGTCGTGCCGGGTGCCGAGGGCGTCCTGGAGGCGGTCGACGACATAGGCGGGCTGCGCCCCGTTGATGTCTTCGGCCAGTTCGACCAGCCGGAACGCCTCCCTGTGCCGTGCCTTGTCCTGCTGGCTCAGGTGCGTCGGATCGACCGGTAGGCTCTGGCCGTCCGCTCCGGGTCCCGGACGGAACGTCGTGAAGCCGACCGGGTTCGAGCCGGCGAGGTCGAGGGTGTGCCAGGCGTCCAGATCCAGCGAGTGCGCCACTTTGCACAGTTCATTGGCGAGCGCGGTGTTCACATACCGGAAGGCGTCCTCGAACACCTTGGCCAGTTCGGCCTCTTCGACGCTGTTCGCCGGCACCACGTTCTGTGTGATGCCGCCGTAGAAGGCTGCCACCTGGTCACGGCACTTGTCGGTGAGCCCGGAGACGATCTTGGGAGTGTTGGCGAAGGTCCACCGTTCGTCGCCCGGTTCGACGCGTGCCGGGCTGTACCCGAGGTGGAAGCCGGCACCCGCCCGCATCCACGACAGCGCCTCCAGGATCGGGCGCACGATCTTGCGGGTGGTACCGGGGTGTGCGGTGGACTCAAGGACGACCGTGGTGCCCTTGCGTACATGCCGCGCAAGGCTCTCCGTCGCCTCCCGTACGGCCCCGAGATCCGCTACCCGCTCTCTCGGCGGTGTGGGCACGGCGATGACGGCGACGTCGAAGTCGGCCAGCGCATCCTCCTCGCGGGTCGCCTGGTACCGGCCGGACTTCAGGGCCGCCTCCAGTGTCTTGTCGGGGACGTCCTCGATGGGGGAGACGCCGTCGCGCAGCTGCTCAAGGCGCTGTGCGTCGCGCTCGAAACCGATCACGTGATGGCCTGCCTCGACGGCGGCCATGGCCAGGGGAAGACCGGCCTGGCCCTGTCCCATGACAGCAATGTTCACTGGTTTCCCTTCCCGGGATGCGTGCCGGTGGTCGCTCGTAGAGGAAGAGACCGCGGCGGCGACTATATGACGATAGGTCGCCTATACGGCGCAATGATCTTGCGTATGGGCATACGGCAGGAAATATGAGTGATGCACGTCACGTTTGATCTCTGCGGATTCCGCGTAATACGAGACGTGTTCGCGGGTCTTAAGGGCACGTCGGCATACGTCGGCGTCGGCCCGAACGTGGAGAAGGACCCCATGGACATCACCATCGAGCAGCCCGCCCGCGCCCGACTGATCACCTCGGAGAGCCAGGAACTGCCCGTCTCGGCCACGCTGCGGTACACCTCGGGAGACCCGTTCGCCGTGCACATCGGTTTCCCGCCCGACGTCTCGCTCAGCGGCACCGACGTCACCTGGACCTTCTCGCGTGAACTGCTGAAGGAAGGGCTGGCGGCACCGGCCGGTCACGGTGATGTGCACATCTGGCCGTGCGGCCGGGCCCACACGGTCGTCGAGTTCCACGCGCCGGAGGGCCTGGCGCTGATCCAGTTCGACACGTACGCCCTGCGCCGCTTCCTGCGGCGCACGTTCGCCGTCGTGGCCCTCGGGCAGGAGAACATCGGCCAGGCCGTCGACCGCGGACTGGCCTCCCTCGTGGGCGGAGTGTGAGCGGGAGGCCGGGGGAGGGGGCGTGCGGTGGTCAGCCGTACGACAGGTCGGAGCACGGGTCGTCATCGGCGGACCGGATGTCACCGGTCACCGCGGCCGGCCCGGACGCCTGGGCGGGCCCGGCGTCCGGGGCGTGCTCCGCGTAGGACCGGCCCAGGATCACGTTGATGCCCAGCGCGCCGATTGACTGGAGCCGGGCCCCGGGGAAGAGCCCGGCGACCGTCTGGGCCTGGGACTCCAGGCCCGAGCCGTACTGGATCACGGTAGTGGTGTGGTCCTGGCTGCGGGCGTTCGCGGTGCCGGTGACGGTGAAGCCGCGCTCGGTGAGCCGCGCGGCGGCGGTGGCGGCCAGGCCGGAGGCGTCGGTGCCGTTGTAGACCGCGACGCCGATGCCCTCGCCGACGACGGCGTCAGCGGCGCTCGGCGAGCCCGGACTCGAACCGGTCGTCGCCGTGTCCTTCGCGCCGTCGGCGCCCAGGTCCTCGATGGGACGGTCCGCCTTGAGCGCGGCCCACAGCCGGTCGGCGTCCGGCTGGACGATCGCGACACGCGCTCCCTGGTAACGCCAGGGCACCGTCACGAACTTGGTGTCGTGCAGGTCGATGTCCTTCAGCGACATCAGGAACGAGATCAGCTTGTGCGCGGTGCCGAGACCCGGGTCGACGGTCATCGACCTGGTGACGGCGTCGGCCAGCGGCAGCAGCCTGGCCGGGGTGAGCCCGTCGCTCTTGACCTTCTTGACGAGACCGGCGACGAACGCCTGCTGACGTTTGATCCGCCCCATGTCGGAGCCGTCGCCGATGCCGTGCCGGATGCGGACGTAGTCCAGGGCCCGCTGCCCGGAGACGGTCTGCTCGCCCTTCTTGAACAGCAGCTCGCCCTGGGTGCCGCGGTTGGGGTCGAGATCCTTCTCGTAGACGTCGTTCGGCACGCACACCCGCACCCCGCCGACCACGTCCGTCACCGCCGCGAAGCCCTTGAAGTCGACGACCACGGTGTGGTCGACGTGCAGTCCGGTCAGCTTCTCCACGGTGTTCTGGGTGCAGGCCGGGTTGCCCTTCTTGGTCTGCCCGACCGAGAAGGCCGCGTTGAACATGGCGTTCGTCTGGGGCTCCGTCCACCCGCCGTCGGGCAGCCGGCACGGGGGAATGGTGACCAGGGTGTCCCGCGGGATGGACACGGCGACCGCGTGCCTGCGATCGGCGGGAATGTGCAGCAGCAGCACGGTGTCGGAGCGGCCCGTGTCGTCCGTGTGGCCGCCGCCCAGCGCGCTGTTGCCCTCGTTGCGCGCGTCGGAGCCGATGACCAGGACGTTCTGGCCCTTGGAGGAGGCGGCGTCGGGGCGGTCCTCGGACAGGCCGTTCCCGTCGAAGGTCCGGATGTTCCCGTTCAGCCTCAGCTGGAACCAGCCCACGCAGACCGTGCCGAGCACCATCAACGTCAGCGCGATGAACAGTGCTGACCGCAGTCGGCTTCCCGTGCGCCGCCGTGCCGCTCTGCTGCCGTGGCGGGGCGGTTCGGCCGGGCGCCGGTGGCGGGAGGGCGCGGCCCGGTCAGTGGTGGTCATCCGAGCGTCCTCATTCGTCCGACTGGTACGGAGGGACGGCCGACACCTCGGGGCCCCTGTCGGACGGCGGTGGCACGCACGGGGCGGATGCCGGGGCCGGGCGTGCCGCACCCACACGGCCGGGGCGAGGGCCGATACCCCCGCCCCGGCGGAACTTCGTGTCTCACCGCGCCCAAGGGCCCGTACGTCGCACGGCACGGGGAACCCGTGCTCCGGCGGCGACGGCGGGAAGGCGCGGTCAGGGATGCGTCAGACGCGTGCCGCGAGCGGCGGCAGGAACGTCAGGACGCGTTGGTGACGCGGTCGTTCTAGAACAGGACGAGGTCGTCCGGGTTCGGGGCCGCCCCGATGGGCGGCACAACGTCGGCCACGCCGCCGGCGACGCCGCCGAGGACACCGCCGTCGGCCGCACCGCCGGCGACGCCGCCGAGGACACCGCCGTCGGCCGCACCGCCGGCGACGCCGCCGAGGACACCACCGACGGCACCGCCGACCGGGTCGGTGTCCTGCGGCTTGGCCGCGGGCGTGCACCCGTTGCCACTGCCGGACGACAGCGGCTCCAGGCCGAGGATGCTGATGGTGTTCCCGCACACCGTGACCGGAATGTGCAGCGGCAGCTGGAGCAGGTTGCCCGACAGGACCGAGCCGTTGCCCGAGTCTTCGGGGGCGGCGGGCGCTGCGGCAGCGCCCAGCGCACTGGTCAGGACCAGCGAGGCGGAGGATGCCCCAAGGACGGCAGCCGTCATCATCTTGCGCACGGATTGTCTCCAGATCTGGTTGGACGCTTCCTGGACAGGCTGCGTGTCTGTACTCGCTCAAGAAGCCATGCGGAGCACCCGGGCCGTGGCACGGCCTTCGGCAGCCTGTAGTGAAAGAGGCCCTGCGAGAAGGGTTATGACGCGGGACGGCAACGCGGGTTGACGTCTTTTCGATCCCTGCCGTCGTACGGTCCGGATTGCCGGGCGCTCACCACTCGTTCGGTGCATGGGCGGTTTCCTGAGAACGCCGCCGGCGTTGTGTCGGAGAGAGCGCCGGGATCCCCTGCCATGGCGCGGCAGGGGACCCCGCAGCGTTGAAGTTCCGCAACGGGCCGGCGCATACCGGCAATTGGTTCCCGCAGAGCGGAGCAGAGCCGCTGTTTCCCATACGATCGGGAAAATGCGGTGATGGCTGGGCCGCCTGTCGCACGGCCTGAGGAGAAAGGGTATTCTGGGCGCCCGTTGGGGAGTGTGGCGGAACTGGAAGACGCGCCGGATTCAAGTCCCGGTGTCCTGTGGCGTGAGGGTTCGAATCCCTCCACTCCTACTCAAGTCGATTCTCCCGATCCGTGGGCGCACACGCCCGCGGGCTCGGGGTTCCGCTGCTGCGTCGCTGGTGGCCGTGGGGTGCCCCGGGCTCCCGCCGCCGACTCGATGCCCCGGAAAGGGAATGCGCGGCGGCCCTTTCATTCCACAGTGATATGTCACATGCGGCATGTGAAGGCGAAGCCGTCGGCAACAGCCGGAAGATTGCATTCCGTTCAGTGTGGCGGCGCGGGCGCCGGCGCATACGCCCTGGGTGGGAGTGTCCGAATCCCGCGCACCGGCACGTACTCCGCGTCGTTTCGCCACATACTCCCCGCGGGTTCGGGGAACGCTCCCGGCGACCGCGCGTCCAGGGCCAAAAGATCCAGGGTTCAAGATCGGATACCGCAGGTGAATACGGCAGTACGCTTGTCTGATTTTGACGGAACGAGATCGGCGTTGTGTTGAGAGTAAATCACTCTGAAGGGTGTATTACCCGATACGGTGAATTAGCTTGCGAAACTCCGTGGGTCGGCCCCGTTGATCCCGTGTGCGGGGTAGGTTGATGGCTGCTCAATTTTCCACGCCGACTTGAGGGGGAAGCCTTGGGGAGCCCATCGCACCGGGGCCCTGACCGACGCCCAGGCCTCACATCAGGGGAAATCGCCCGGATGTCAGGTACGGTCACCCGTCCCACCGTTGCTTCGGTGGCGGCGACCGCAGGAGTGCCGGGGCACGGAGTCCGCAGAGGGATCTCCGAGGAGAACGGCCGGCGCATGGCGGCCGCGATGTCCGTCGGACTGTTGACCGAGCGCTCCGCGCGATGCATCGCCGAGGACCCGCAAGCGGTCATCAGGGCGGCGCAGGAGCTTCAGGCCCTGGTGTGGGAGATCATGCGCGCCAGATTCGAGGAAGAAAGCACTGACACAACGGCAATTGCCTAGGTAGGAAGACACCGGCCCGACGCACCTCAGCCAAAGAAGCATCCGGGCCGGTGTCCACAGACAGTTCGCCCGGCGGGCCCATGTTCGCTCATGGGCCCCAAAGGTGACGAACCACTGCTAGGGGAAAGAGAATACCCATGTCTGCGGCAATTCGGGGGGGCGGACACCCAAGTCTCCTCAACCTCACGTTCACGGCAACTCCCCGCCAGGGCACCGGAACTGGGCCCGAGATGACGCCTGTTACCGGCCGTCATGACTGGTGGTACGCGGTTTCGACGGTGCGTCAGAAGCCCGGCGTCTGGAAGCGGTCCGGAGGCCGGACGGTACAAGTCCTCGCCTGGTGCCCGGAAGTACTCGCCAGGCTCGCCGCATTGGACGCCGAAGGCACGTGCCACAGGCACCATTATGTGGTGCGGGTAAACCGGCAGTTGGCCCTGCTCTGCGACCGTGACATCCCGGAGGGAAAGGGCTGGGAGCAGTTCACGGGCATCGACATCTGGGAGAGCCTTGCCCTCAAGGACGTCCTCGCCGACATCGTCCAGCAGCAGGCCCGGCAGCTCCCCCAGGTCGTCTTCGGGGAGGAGGACCGGTGAGCGTCGAGACCATCGCCGGCGCCGCGTCCACGGCGGCGCCGGGCGCCTACGGGCGGGGCAGGCAAGAGCGGGCCGCCGAGCACGGCAGCCGGGACCACCTGCCCGCGGCCCGGGAAGGATCGGGGGATCCCGAGTCCGAGACCCCTCCGGGCCGCCCGGTCATCGGATCGGCCGGCTGGTACTACGAAGCCCATGAGGACCACGGCACGGTCTGGAAGGCCAACCGCGGCAAGGACGGAGGCTGGGACGTCGTCCTGGACTGGGCGCCCTACGTCTCCGAACGCCTGGTGCTGATCGGTGAGGACGGCAAGTCCGCCGGCCGCTACTACACGATCACCATCGGAGCGGACACCCTCACCAAGAGCCTGTCGGACCTGCGCACCGCCGACGGCTGGAACGACTTCAGCGACGACAGCGGCGCCGCCTCCCGCGCCATCCGCGAAGTCCTCATCAACATCATCACCGACCAGGGCAAACGCCTGCCCCGTACCCCCGTGGTGGCGCACACCGGCTGGCACCGCCTGCCGGACGCCGGCCTGACCTATGTGTACGCGGACGGCCGCAGCTACCCGCCCAGCGGCTCCGTACGCGTCATCGGCGCCCCGGAACCCCTGCGGCAGGCCGCCACCCCCCTGGAGCGCACCGCCACGGACGAGGAGTGCCGCCGGGCGGTCGACGACATCGCCGGCCACGGCTGGGCCTCGCTGATGGCCCTGGCGGTCGGCGCCCGTTCCCTCGCCTACTCGCTGCGCCCGGTCTCGGCGGCCTTCGTGCTCGACGCCGCGCCCAACTCGGGCAAGACGTCGGCCGCGAACACCGCGCGCAGTCTCCTTCTTACCTCCCGGCCCCATGCCTGGCCCCCGGTGCCGACCAAGGGCATGAGCAGCACCGCCACGGACATCGAGTGCGCACTCGACTTCGAAGGGGACATGCCGACCCTGCTCGACGACATTCCCCTCACCCGCGCCTCCTCCGCCGCCCAGATGCGCGACATGGAGAAGAAGCTGGAACTCGTGATCCGCGCGGCGGGGAACGCGACCGAGATCAAGGGGCGGCGCAACCGCGATCTGACGGCCAGGCCGGCCAACCGGATCCGTTCCATTCCCGTCATCGCCGCCCAGATGCTGCCCCCGAGCATGCAGGAATCCCTGTACCGGCGCTCGGTGGTCATCTATCTCTCGCGGGACGGCGGCGAGGTCGACTGGCGCTGGTACAAGTCCGGCGGCGGCCAGAGCCTCACTGTTCCCCTTCGCACCCTCGGCGACCGGATCATCGCCCATCTCCACTCCCTGCCGGACGCCGACAGCCATCTCGCGGAGCTGGAGAAGCGGGCCCTCGCCCAGCTCAGCCCGCATGTGGACGCGGTGCTGCCGGAGCCGGGCGACACGATGGACGGCGTCATCACCGCCGCGGCCGCCATGCTGGCCGGCCTCGGTCTGGTCGCCGCGGTCACGGACACGGACATGGCCGGCCTGGTCGATGTCGTGGCCGCTCCGCTCGCCGCCTCGCTCGCCCGGCAGGCCGCCCGCATGGACGCGCAGAGCACCGCCCAGGACGGAGTGGCCACCGCCGTGGGAGAGGTCCTGCGCCGGGCGTTCTCCCGGGGGCGGCTGCACATCCGGGACGAGAAGGGCGTCGTACGTCCCGCGGTCTCCGGTCAGGTGGAACAGGACCAGGGCCTGGTCCAGAAGCGGGACGGCAGCGGCTGGGAGGGCAAGGGACCCGCCGCCTACTGGCTCCCCGGGCGAGGCCCGGCCCTGGGCATCACCACCAAGAACCTCAACATGCTGCTCAAGGCCAGCGGCGACTCCCGGGTCAACTGCTACGTCGACCGTTCCCTGCCTGACGCCCTGCTTCAGGCCGACGCGATCCTGCGCAACAACAGCCAGAAGGACCGGATCGCCTCCCACCGGGTGCGCGTGGGCACGGAGAACCTGCGGCTTCTGCTGCTGAAGCCGGACCTGATCTGGGACTTCTAGAGCGGCAGCGCAAGGTGTCTGCTGCCGCGGCGCCGGGGGCCGCGGCAGCAGAGCGCTGGGTTGCGCGGCGGACGAGGGAACTCTCACCCGGCCCGCCGCTTCCTGAACTCGGCCCGCCCGTACCACCCGCGGCTACCTGTGCTGGTCGTGCTGGTCGTGGTGGTCGTGGTGGTCGTGCTGGTCGTGGTGGTCGCCCTGTTCGACGGCGAGGAGACGCGCCCGGAAGTGCCGTTGCACGCTGCGGTGGTCTCCCGGGGTCCGCAGCGTCAGATCCTGCGCGAGGCTCTGGGCGAGGTCGTGGGGTCCGGTCAGCGGCGCGATGACCTCGGTGTACTCCAACAGGTCCCACAGGGCGCGCAGTTCACTGTGCCGGATGGGCAGGAAGAGGACCCGGTCGTCCCCGGAGGCCAGCGTCTTCAGTACCCGGTCGCGGTACGCGGCCCCCTGTGCCTCGACGAAGCGGTGCTCATAGTCGGCCTGGGCGAGTGGGGTGTGCCCGGCCCCGGGCGCGAACCTTTCGAAACCGGCCGCAAGCTCGTTGAGTTGGTCGCAGGGTGTCCGAAAGTGCGGACGCTCACCGGTGCCGGCCGTGTCGGGGTCGACGCGCACGGCGGAGACGAAGGCGGCCACCCGGTCGGGAGGGGGCAGCAGGCCCGCGTCGAGCCAACGGGCGTGCCCGGAGGGGGAATCGGCGCCCGCCGGTGGATGGATGGTGCGGTAACACCAGCCCGACGTACCGACCCAGTGCAGGAAGGACTCGCCTGGACCGTTGAGACTCAGCTGAAACGCCTTGGTGAAGTGGACACTGCCCTCGATATCGTTGTCATCGATCAAGCGCTCATCGTCGGCGGCATAGGCATAAATGGACGCGACGGGCAGCCCGTCGGCGAGAAGCCGCTCCGCCACGGCGGCCATGTAGTGGCCGACGCCGGTTTCCAGCTTGCCCCTGAGGCCCTTCCCCCTCGCGTCCTTCGTGGTCTCTCTCATGCCTTTCCTCCCGGTGCGCATGCGTTGATCAATGAGGGTTTCCGACTTGGGTAAGAGGCGGATACCGGTGGGCCCGCCCCTCGGGGCTTCCCCGGTTCCGGCAACGGGCGCCCCGTCAGAAGCGGTTCGAGACGGGGGCCAGCCACAGGCCGACGATCGCGTCGATCAGACCGGCGGTGGTCTCCTGCCAACTCGGGCAGGACGAAGGCGTGTTCCCGGCCAGGGCGCCCTCACGCTCCGCGCACATGTGCACGATCAGCTGGAGAGCCATGCCGACGCGCTCGGCGTGCACCTCCGACGGCAGATCCGTGCGGCAGCGGCGCAGTCCCTCAAGGACGCGCCGCAGCGCGGGGGAGTGGCGTAACTCCCCGTCCGCGATGCCGCGCAGCGCGGGATCGATCATCACTTGAGCGCAGAACCGGGCGTACCAACTGGGAGAGCCCAGGGCGGTCAGATGCTCGGTGACCGGTCGCACGAGGCAGGCCACCCAGTCCCGTACGTCCCCGGAGTCGCCGGTCTCGGCCAGCAGGCGCACACGGATCTGCTCGATGTGCTCGCCGTGGGTGCGGACGATCGCGCGCACCAGGTCGGCCTTGGAGCCGAAGCGGTGGTCGGCCGCGCCCCACGCCGGTGGCTCGCCGCCGTGGCGATGGGCGAACGCGGGCACCCCGCGCTCGGCGAACAGCCGCTCGGCCGTCGTCAGGATCATCTCCCGTGTTCCCGCGGCGCGTTCGACGCGTGCGGCTCGGCCCACCGAGGTCGCCTCCCCTCCGGACGTCCCGACGTGACCAGGTGCCCGAGACCCCCGAACCGCGCAGCGCCGATACGTCAACGAGCGCGTGGCACCGCGGTTCGCTGATGGTGGAGTGCGGCTCGGCCCTCTTCGGAGCCTCGCCCGGAAAACCCTCATGGACAGATCAACGCGCCACCGGCACGGCAGTTACGAGCGAATTTTTTGACTTCTCTTCAACCGGCACAAAAAGGTCATGAATATGCCGCCGCTATCGACAGAATGTCAATAGCGTGCGGTGTTTCCGGTGCCGTTGCCGGACCGGAAGGCCGCTGCTGCCTGCACCGATGCGCTCGGCAGCAGTTGTTGTGGAAAGAAGAGGGGGCGGTGGTCCGCCCATGCCCCGGCGGTCGAAGAGAAAGCTCCATTGCTTCGCTCCGACCGCCTCGGACACGGGTTCCTTCCGCCCCCGAAAAGGTTACCTGCGGAACACCGGCAGGTCGTTTTACCGCTGTTCCCCGTCGGCGTTGCGCCGGCGACGGAGGACGACGGTGCCGAGAGCACCGATGCCCACGGCGGTGGCCGCACCCACGGCCGGGTCGATGAGCGGGACCTCGACCTCGGTGGTCACGGAGGAATCGTTGTTCCCGGGGACGGGGTCGGGGTCGTTGCCGCGGACGGTGGCGATGTTGTCCAGGAAAAGACCTCCGGGAATGGGCGCCGTGCCGCTGACCTTGATGGTGGCGGTGTCCCCCACCTTCAGGGCCCCGCCGGTGCAGGACAGCTTCAGGCCGTCGATGGTGCAGCCCGGGGTGGAGGTGCTGGGGTTCTGGAGCTTGGCCGGCAGGGTGTCGGTGACTGTCCAGCCCGAGGAATCCGCCGGGCCGTTGTTGAGCACCGTGAGCTCGTAGTTGACCGGAGCACCCTCGGGGACCTTCTCCGGCCCGGTCTTGACCAGCGCAAGGTCGGCACGCGCCACGAAGCACGCCGTCGCGTCGACGGCGCTGGCCGCGGTCGATTCCTGCGAGGACAGGAGCGTGAACGTGGGGGCCGCGTTGCCCGGGTTCTTCACGGCGACCCGGTGGAGGGTGCCGCCGTTGTCGAAGAAGCCCAGGTCGTTGTTGCCGTAGGTGAGGGCACCGCCGTAGCCCTTCTTGGTGGCCGGCACCATGCCGGAGAAGTTGTCGACCTTCCCCGTCGTGGGGTTGATGCGCTGGATGACACCGTCGATCGTCGCGCTCCAGAAGAAGCCCGACGCGTATGTGATGTCGCCCACGCCATCACCCAGCGGAGCGCTGAGCTTCGTCTGGGAGACGACCTTGCGCTGCTTGGTGTCGACCTTGTACAGCGGGGTCTTGTTGCCGGCGATGTAGAAGTCGCCCGCCTTGTCGAACCCACCGATGTAGTAGTTCGCCGTGTTCGGCAGCCCGGCGATCGCGCCGAGGTCCTTCACCGCGCCCTTGTTGTTGATCTGCAGGAGGTGGTTGTTGTCGCGGCGCATCGCGAAGATGTACTGCGTGTCGGGGTCCACCCCGATGGCGTTGTAGCCGGGACCCGTCGGGCCGAGCGCCGAGAACGACACGGTGCCCGGACCGACCGTACCCGTGTAGAGCTTGACCTGGCTGGTGGAGCCGGCCGACTGGAAGATCTGGCCGTCGCATTCGAAACCGTCCGAGGCCGGTGCCGCGAAGGCCTGCGGCGCGCCGAGGAGCCCGAGCGAGCCTCCCGTCACCGCACCCACTGTGAGCGCGCCTGCAAGTAGCCGACGTGTGAGACGCCTGTTCATGTGTCTTACTTGCCTTCCGTCTGCGGAGGGGACATGCATGTAAGACCTCGGTGCGGCCTCCGGCATGACGGGCAGCTGATCTGAACAGGTGACGCCTTGTGAAGCCGAACGGCACGCGCGGCCCGGCTCGGCACCAGGTCCTGTCGTCAAACTCCCGTCGTTCGCCCGGAGGGCGGGCGGCGGTTTGACGACAGGACCTGGCGCCGCTACGCGGTCGCGAGGACGCACCAGACCCAGCCGGCGGCGTCGACCCCCCACGCGTCGGCCAGCGCGTCGACGAGCAGCAGGCCCCGTCCGTCCTCGTCGAGCAGCCCGGGATCGCGGGCCGTCAACGTGTTCACCGGGCCGCTGCGCACCTCGATCCTCACCTCACCCGGGGCGTAGGACAGGCGCACCCCGACCTGGCTGCCGGAGCCGTGCTGGATCGCGTTGGTGACCAGCTCGCTCAGGAGCAGTCGTACGGAGTCGTCGAGCCGCTCCAGCCCCCAGTTCCGCAGCCGCCCGCCGCAGATCCGGCGGACCTCGCCCACCCGCACCAGGTCCCGGGCCGCGGGCTCCTCGTCCGCTCCGACCGGGGTCCGCGGAAAAGCGAAGGCGATACGCGCACGGAATGTCCGGTCCGTTACGGGCAGCGTGGCCCGCTCGATCCGACCGGTCGCTGTGAGGGCCATTGTGTTCAGCCTCCAGCCTGGACGCTCGGCACCGGCCCCCGCCGATCGCGCACCGCCACCTCGCCGCCCATGCTGCGGACGGTCGTCCGGCGGTCGTCCGGCAATGACGCACGCAGCAGGTGAATGCCTGACATATGGAGCTCCTACGAGCAGAACGGGGAAGGCAGCTCAATATACGCGGCCCTAAGGGTGAGGGCATGCGCTTCCAGGATGCCGGGCAACCTGTCAGGTGACGGCATTTCAATTCTGGCGAACTGGTGTTCCGGGTGCCGGAAGAAAGCCGGGAAAAAGGAAACTCGGTATTCGCAAGGGCGAAGAACCATGAGTTCTTGACCTGCGGACATGCCCTGTGGCCCACGCACCGCGGGCATCCGAACAACCGTCCGCTCATCGCCACCGGCGGGTGATCTTCATCATCCATGTGACGCAGTGATGCAACCGTTTCCGACCCCCGGTCGCTCTCGACAGGTGTGTGGCGAGCGCGTCCCGAAGACCCCGCGGTGGGGCGTGGCCGTCGGTCTGGAAGGGCCGAACACGCAGGTCACCAGGGCGACCGGGCAGTCGGCAGTGACCGAAGCGACTGAAAATTCGGTAGAGGAACACATTCACGTGCGCAGGTGCTTCGCCTGCCCCTGACGCCGGTTGCCCGAGACGGTTCCATGCCCGGAGGCATCCCATGTGAGCTGCGGTTTCTTTTTCGGGTGCAGAGGGTGGGGCGCGAACGGCCGACGGTCGATTCCGCTCTGCTCGGCGGCCGACCGGCCATGCCGTGAATCGTATGATCAGTGCGGCTGCTCCGTTCGTATCGGGATCCGCGCCGCCTCACCAAGGCTTCGCTAATCTGCGTCCGTCGTTGAGTCGCTTCAGTCACTGATAGAGGGACTACATGCCTGCTGAGCTGCCTTTTCCCGATCGCAACTCGCGGCAGGCGCTCTCGTATGCCCCGGCCGCTCCCCGGCGGCCGCAGCTGAGCAGGCAACGACCCGCCCGTCGAGGCCGGCCGGAGCGCCCCCTCACCCCCGCCACCAGCGGCGGTTACGGTCCGTGCACCCTGCCGGCGGGTGCCCGCGAACCCACCCTCCTGCGATCCCGGCCCGGGCACGGACTCGAACACGCCGTTCCCGCGCGCGCCTTCCGCGGACACACCCCGCACGCGGTAACCGTCCGCCAGATGTTCGCCGCCGGAGCGCAGCGCCCCCCGCATCCCGGGAGCCGCTCATGACGGTCCCCGGCAACGAGAACGTCCTGTTCGACTTCGACCCCCAGACCGTTGCCGCCCAGATCCTCGCCCACCGGCCAACTCCCCTGGTTTCCCAGGCGGTCGGCGGCCAGACATCCTTCGCCGACCGGGCCGGTGAGCACGGCCTGCTGCCCGACACGCTCAGCGACCGCGGCATGGCCAAGCTGTTCGTCAAGCGGTACGCCGGTGAGTACCAGTACGTGCCCGGCCTGGGCTGGTACCGCTGGGGCGGCACCCGGTGGCAGGTCGACGAGGACGACACCGTGCTGTGGGCCGCGGGCGACCTCGCCGAGAGCATCGCCGTCACCGATCCGCAGGGCCTGCACAGCGTCCAGGCCCTGCGCAAGCACCGCCGCCGGGCGCTGTCCACCGCCGGTATCAACGCCATGCTCGTGCAGGCCAGATCGGCGCCCGGGATGGTGTTGAACGCGGCGTTGCTGGACGCCGATCCGTACGCGCTGTGCACGCCCGACGGCATCGTCGATCTGCGCACCGGCGGAATGAAGCGGCCCGATCCGGCCAAGGACTTCCACTCCCGCTCCACGGCGGTCAGCCCCCGGCATGTGCCCACCCCGCGCTGGCAGCGCTTCCTGGCCGACACCTTCGGCGACGACGCCGAGGGCCTGGAGATGATCCGCTTCCTGCAACTTCTGCTCGGCTATTCCGTCACCGGCGATGTCGGCGGCCAGGTGATGCCCTTCCTGTTCGGAGCGGGCAAGAATGGCAAGTCGGTTCTGCTGGACGTGCTGATGAAATTGCTGGGTGATTATGCCGATGCGGCTCCGCCCGGCTTTCTGATGGCGCGGCCTTATGAGGGGCATCCGACGGATCTGGCGGAGTTGCACGGTCGGCGGGTGATCGTGTGTTCGGAGGTGAAGCCGGGTGACAAGTTCGATGAGGCGCGGGTCAAGCTTCTGACGGGTGGGGACCGGATCAAGGCGCGTCGGATGCGGCAGGACTTCTTCAGTTTCGAGCCGACCCACAAGCTGTGGCTGTTGGGGAACCATCGGCCGGAGGTGGGTACGGGTGGTTTCGCGTTCTGGCGTCGTATGCGGTTGATCCCTTTCGAGCGTGTCGTCCCCGACCACCGCAAGATCGACAACCTGGCGGACATCCTCGTCACCGAGGAGGGGCCGGGCATCCTCGGCTGGCTCATCGACGGCGCCCGCCACTACCTCGGCGGCGACAGGGACATCACCGGTCCCGAACGGGTGCGCATCGCCACCAACGCCTACGCCGAGACCGAGGACCACACCGGCCGCTTCTTCGACGAGTGCTGTGCCCGTGGGCCCGACCGGCGGGTCGAGCAGGCCGGTCTCTACGCGGCCTACAGAACGTGGTGCGAACAAGAAGGAGCCACGGCCATCTCCTCCCGGGTGTTCGCCCAACGGGCGCGCGAGCTGGCCGGGCTGGCCTCACCCAAGGAGATGATCCTGTCCAACTCGCGCAAGTACTACCCGGGCATCGGCCTGCTCTCCGACGAGGAGAAGGTATGAGTTCCCTGATCAGCGAAGACGAGATCAGCCACGAGACGGAACTCGTCTGGCTTGAGGACGTCGGCGGCCTCGACTACGTGCGGCAGAGCCTGGACCGGCTCTCCACCCGTCGCGGCAGGCCGGCCTACCGGCGTGACGGCCGGATGGTGGGCTATGCCCAACTCGGGCCCCGAGCAAAGGCGTCACACTGCTCCGGGACCTTTCGGCGCCGCGTCTTCTGGCTGCTGCCGCACGACCGCGACAGCGTTCCCGACGGCCTGTACGCCAGTGGGGCCCCGGCCGAGGCCATCGATCCGCGCACGCTGGCCCCGGGCCATAAGGGCCGCAAGACAGAGCGCTCCGAGGGCGGCCCGCCGTCTCCCGCGATGCGGGAACTGGGCCTGGAACTGTCCTGGTGACCCCGCCGGCCCGGGCGGATGACCTCGCGGCCGGGCTGGGTGACCTTGCCGTCCGGGCTCGGTGACCCTCGCGGTCCGGCGGGGGTGTTCCCGGGCGCGGGCCCGGACCCGGGCTGCCGGGGCGACGGGTCCGGGGGCGGGGAGTCCACGATGTCGTAGCCGGGGGCGGGAGCCCACGGCACGGTGGTGTCCCAGCCGGCCGAGGCGGTCGGCGCGAAGGTCGCCGTCACCGCGGGAAGCAAGGACAAGTCGGAGCGCTGCGCCGAGCTGGGCGCGGAACGTCCCGGATCCGGGCCAACTACCGGCTACTGGAAGAGGACGGCGGGAAATGGCGCGATCGCCAACGGTGCTGCCTTACTGGTGTCGCAGTCGGGGGGGCGGCAGGTTTCTGGGGCGACCGGGCTCGGTCGGGCCGGTGAGGGCGTCGTCGTGGTGGTCGCTGGGGGCGCCTGCTGCGGTGCTTCCGCCGGTGACGACAACTCCGGGGCCGACCGGACCCGCCCGGCCGGTGCCCGCCCTTCCGCCCCGGTGCCCGCCCTGCCGCACCCGGAGGGTGCCGTCCGATGCACCCGCGGGGCACGGCCGCAGAGAGGGTCGCGGGAAATGGCGCGATCCCCCATGTTGCTGCCGCACTGGTGTCGCAGCCGGGGCGGCAGGTGCTGGGGCGGCCGGGCTCGCTGGTGAGGGCGTCGCCGTCGGTGTTGTCGTGGTGGTGGTCGTCGGGGCCGCCAACTGCGGTGCTTCCGCCGGTGACGACAACTCCGCGAGCGACCGGTGCCCGCCCTGCCGCGTCGGTGTCCGCCGTGCCGTACCCGGAGGGTGCCGTCCGAGCGGTCGGAGTGCACCCTCCGTGGTGAGCCTGTCGGGGCCCCGGACGGGCGTGTGACGCGACGACGGGGCGGACGTGACGGGTCGGGGCGGGGGGGGGGGGGGCCGGCCCCCCCCCGGGGGGGGGGGGGGGGGGGGGGGGGGGGGGGGGGGGGGGGGGGGGGGGGTGTGCGGGCCGAGTGGCGGCGGCTGGACAGTGCCGGGCATCGGCTGGGCGCCGCGGTGGTCGTGTACGGCGGTGGGCCCGCGTGCCCGGAGGGGCAGCGCGGGCCCAGGGGTGGGGTTCGCCCGGTCAGGGCTAGAGGACCTTGGACAGGAAGGATCTCGTGCGTTCGTGCTGGGGATTCGTCAGTACCTCGCGGGGATGGCCGGACTCGACCACCACACCGTCGTCCATGAACACCAGCGAATCCCCGACCTCACGGGCGAAGCCCATCTCGTGCGTGACGACGATCATCGTCATGCCGTCCTCGGCGAGGTCCCGCATCACGTCGAGGACTTCGCCGACCAGCTCAGGGTCGAGCGCCGACGTCGGCTCGTCGAACAGCATCAGCTTGGGCTCCATCGCCAGGGCACGGGCGATGGCGACCCGCTGCTGCTGGCCGCCGGAGAGCTGCGCCGGATAGTGCCCGGTGCGGTCGCCGAGGCCCACCCGGTCGAGCAGCCGCTGCGCACGCTCCCGGGCGACCGCCTTGGACTCCCGCTTGACCTGGACCGGCGCCTCCATGACGTTCTCCAGCGCCGTCATGTGCGGGAAGAGGTTGAAGCGCTGGAACACCATGCCGATGTCCCGCCGCTGCGCCGCGACCTCCCGCTCCTTCAGCTCGTAGAGCTTGTCGCCGCGCTGCCGGTAGCCGACGAGGTCGCCGTCGACGTACAGCCGGCCCGCGCTGATCTTCTCCAGGTGGTTGATGCACCGCAGGAAGGTGGACTTGCCCGAGCCGGAGGGCCCGATGATGCAGAAGACCTCGCGCGGGTTCACCTCCAGGTCGATGCCCTTGAGGATGTGCGAGAGCCCGAAGGACTTGTGCACGCCCTCGGCCCTGACCATCGGCCCGCCGGCCGAGCCGCGGCCGAAGCCGGTGTCCTTGCTGAGACTGGTCATCGGGCCACCTCCGGACGGCGGAACGAACCGAACTGGCGGAGGTTCTTCCTGAGCCGCTGCAGCGGTGTCGGCGGCAGGCTGTGCGAGGAGCCGCGCGCGTACCGGCGCTCCACGTAGTACTGCACGATGCTGAACACCGTGGTCAGGATCAGGTACCAGATCGACGCCACGAAGTACATCTCGACGACCGCGAGCGAGGTGCTGGAGATGTCCGTGGCCCGTTTGATCAGCTCGTTGAACTGGACCGCGTACGCGAGCGACGAGGTCTTCAGCATGTTGATGAACTCGTTGCCGGTCGGCGGGACGATGACCCGCATCGC
Organism: Streptomyces sp. NPDC102462; assembly: GCF_044765425.1. Classification (NCBI taxonomy): domain Bacteria; kingdom Bacillati; phylum Actinomycetota; class Actinomycetes; order Kitasatosporales; family Streptomycetaceae; genus Streptomyces; species Streptomyces sp. NPDC102462. Next base: position 53,418 of record NZ_JBIWKB010000008.1, read on the forward strand.
CTGCGGGAGGATCACCCGGCGCAGCGTCCGGCCCTGGGTCATGCCCAGCGCGTGCGACGCCTCCGTCTGGCCCAGGTCAACCGACTGGATGCCGGCCCGGACGATCTCCGACATGTACGCGGCCTCGTTCAGGCCGAGGCCCAGCAGCGCGGTCAGGAACGGCGTCATGACCTGGTTCATCTCGTTCTTGTAGAACCCCAGGTTGAGGACGGGGAACACCAGCGAGATGTTGTACCAGAGCAGCAGTTGGACGAGGACCGGGGTGCCGCGGAAGAACCAGACGTAGAACCAGGCCACCGTGCTGGTCACCGGGTTCGACGACATCCGCATCACGGCGATGACGACGCCCAGGACCAGGCCCAGCGCCATGGCGAGCACGGAGATGTACAGCGTGTGCCAGGCCCCGGACAGGATGGTCCCGTCCGTCAGGTACTGCGGGATGATGCTGTAGTTGATCTTCGCGTTGGAGAACGCCGTGCCGATCAGCACCAGGACGGCGATGACCAGCGCGCCGGCCACCCACCGGCCGTAGTGGCGCACGGGGATGGCCTTGATCTGTTCCGGTGGAACCGGTGGCGCGGGAATCTTCTCGGCGGTGTCAGACACGGTGGCTGCCCTTCAGTCGCTCGGGACGCTCAGGAACCGCCGTTGATCTTCGCTTCGGTCACCGCGCCGGCCGTGACGTTCCACTTCTCCATGATCTTGGTGTACTCGCCGTTCTTGATGATGGCGCTCACGGCCGCCTGGAGGGCGTCGCGCAGCTGGGTGTTCTCCTTGCTGACGCCGATGCCGTACGGACCGGCCTCGATCTGCTCGCCGATCACCTCGAAGTCCTTGCCGCCGCCGGAGGTCTTGGCGTTGTAGGCGGCCACCGGGAAGTCGTTGAGGTCCGCCACCGACGCGCCCTGCTTGAGGCGGAGCAGCGCCTCGGGGTCGGTGTCGAAGGTCTGCAGCTTGATCGCCTTCTTGCCGTCCTGCGTACACTTCTTGGTCTGCGCCTTGGCGATGCCCTCGGACGTGGTGCCCTTCTGCAGGGCCACGACCTTGCCGCACAGGTCGTCCAGCGTCTTGATGCCCTTCGGGTTGCCCTTCTGGACGAGGATCGAGGTGCCGGCCGTGAAGTAGTCCACGAAGTCGATGCCGTTGCCGACCTTCTGGCCGTTGTCCGAGTTGATGCCGTCCTGGCGGTCCTTGGTGTCGTTCATCGCGGACATGATCACGTTGAACCGCTTGGCCTGCAGGCCGACGATGAGGTTGTCGAACTTGCCGTTCTGGAACTCGAACTTCACGCCCAACTGCTTGCCGAGGGCGTCCGCGATGTCCGGGTCGATGCCGACGGCCTTGCCGCCCTCCATGTACTCCACCGGCGGGTAGGCGATGTCCGAGCCCACCTTGATGACGCCCGCATCGCGGATGTCCTTGGGGAGCTTGTCGGCGAGCGGTGCCGAGGAGGAGGAAGCGTCGGAACCGCTGCCGCCCTTGTCGGTCTGGTCACCGCAGCCGGTGAGCAGCAGGGCGCCGGTGACCGCGATCGCACCGACCGCTGCTAGCCGGGAGTGCGCGGCGGTGGTGCGACGGGTCGAGCGAGCGGTCATGGGGTTCCTCCGGCGGATGGGTAGCGTTGCCGATGGGTCGACGAGAACACACACCTTCGGGTGTCGCGACCTCGTGGGTTACCGCATCTTGCCATTTGGGCTAGGCCAATCAGGGGACCCGCTATGTCAAAATCGGATAACGGGTGACCCCCGAACCGCCCAGGTCGGTACATCCAGCCGGACCGTCTGTGGAAAACCCCGGTATCGACCGGAATATCTTCGGCGCATCTCACCATGCGGTCGATGCTTGCCCGGTGCCCGCCGTCGTGCAAGCGAACGGGGCGCGGACCACGGGCCACCGGAACGTGGCCGCCGGACCGTGCCAGGTGATCTTGCACCCAATGGACTCGTCGTCGGCGCCGTCCGTCGGGTAAGAAGGTGCTTTACACCCCTCATCCGGGGCTCAGGGCGCGTGTGCGGCGCGCCCGTCGCGTACGACCCGTACGCAACGGTCAAACCGGGTCGTATGCGGTCCCGCCCACTCTTCACCAGGAGTGGCCCTCACCCTCACACCATGAACACCTAAGGGGTAAACAAGTGGCAGCGGAGATCGTCAATCCTCGCAGCGACAGCAGTGCCGACCAGGACGGCGGGGCCGAGCCCCTCGATTCCTTCGACCCTGCTTTCGCGCTCCACCGCGGCGGCAAGATGGCCGTGCGGGCCACCGTGCCGGTCCGCGACAAGGACGACCTGTCCCTCGCCTACACGCCCGGCGTCGCGCGCGTGTGCACCGCGATCGCGGAGCAGCCGGAACTGGTCAACGACTACACGTGGAAGTCGTCCGTGGTGGCCGTCGTCACCGACGGCACGGCCGTCCTCGGACTCGGGGACATCGGCCCCCAGGCCTCCCTTCCGGTGATGGAGGGCAAGGCGATCCTGTTCAAGCAGTTCGGCGGCGTGGACGCGGTGCCGATCGCGCTCGACTGCACGGACGCCGACGAGATCGTGGAGACCGTGGTCCGCCTCGCCCCCTCCTTCGGCGGCGTGAACCTGGAGGACATCTCGGCGCCGCGGTGCTTCGAGATCGAGCGCAAGCTCCAGGAGCGGCTGGACATTCCCGTCTTCCACGACGACCAGCACGGTACGGCGGTCGTGACGCTGGCCGCGCTGCGTAACGCCGCGCGGCTGAGCGGGCGGAGCGTCGGTGATCTGCGGGCCGTCATCTCGGGCGCCGGGGCGGCCGGTTTCGCCATCGCCAAGATGCTGGTCGAGGCCGGGATCGGGGACGTCGCGGTGGCCGACCGCAAGGGCGTCGTGTCGGCCGACCGGGACGACCTGACGCCGGTCAAGCGGGAACTGGCTGGGTTCACCAACAAGGCCGGCCGCACGGGCTCGCTGGAGGACGCGCTGGCCGGCGCGGACGTCTTCATCGGCGTCTCCGGCGGTACGGTCCCGGAGGCGGCGGTGGCCTCGATGGCCGACGGCGCGTTCGTGTTCGCCATGGCCAACCCGGAGCCCGAGGTGCACCCGGACGTCGCCCACAAGTACGCGGCGGTCGTCGCGACCGGCCGGTCGGACTTCCCGAACCAGATCAACAACGTGCTGGCGTTCCCCGGCATCTTCGCGGGCGCGCTGCAGGTGCGGGCCTCCCGGATCACCGAGGGGATGAAGCTCGCGGCGGCGGAGGCGCTGGCGGCGGTGGTCGGCGACGATCTCGCCGCCGACTACGTCATCCCCTCGCCGTTCGACGAGCGGGTCGCTCCCGCGGTGACGGCGGCGGTGGCGGCGGCGGCCCGAGCGGAGGGCGTTGCCCGCCGGTAGCCGGTTGTCCTGGGCCTCGCCTCGTCCGGCCCCCTCGGCGGGGGCCCACCGAGGCGGGGCGCTCCGCGCGGGTGCGGCGTCATTCGGGTGCGGCGTGGTTGTGGCTGGGTGCGCAGTTCCCCGCGCCCCTTTGGGGGTGTTGCTGTCGTTATTTGGGTGCGGCGTGGTTGTGGCTGGGTGCGCAGTTCCCCGCGCCCCTTTGGGGGTGTTGCCGTTGTGGGTCGGGTGCGGCGTGGTTGTGGCTGGGTGCGCAGTTCCCCGCGCCCCTTTGGGGGTGTTGCTGTCGTGGGTCGGGTGCGGCGTGGTTGTGGTTGGGCGCGCAGTTCCTCGCGCCCCTTTGGGGTTGTTGCCGTTGCGGGTCGGGTTCGGCGGTGTTGTGGTTGGGGGCGCAGTTCCTCGCGTCCCTTTGGGGCGCGGGGTGTGTCACAGGGGTGCCTGGTTCCGTTGGTGGGGTGGGGAACCTATCGTCGAGCCCATGTTCGCTGTCTACGCCGCCCGAATCGACCCCGAGCAGCCGCTGTCCGGCCTTGAGTTGGGGGAGCGCCCGGCCCCCGAGGCCCGCCCCGGCTGGAGCACCGTCGACGTCCGGGCCTCCTCCCTCAACCACCATGACCTGTGGTCGCTCCGGGGCGTCGGCCTTCCGGAGGACCGGCTGCCGATGATCCTGGGCTGTGACGCCGCCGGAGTCGACGAGGACGGCAACGAGGTCGTCCTGCACTCCGTCATCGGCCAGACCGGCCACGGCGTCGGCCCCAGGGAACCCCGCTCCATCCTCACCGAGCGCTACCAGGGCACCTTCGCCGAGCAGGTCGCCGTGCCCACCTGGAACATCCTGCCCAAGCCCAAGGAGCTGTCCTTCGAGGAGGCCGCCTGTCTGCCCACGGCCTGGCTGACGGCGTACCGCATGCTCTTCACCAACGCCGGGGTGCGGCCGGGCGACTCGGTGCTCGTGCAGGGCGCGGGCGGCGGCGTGGCCACGGCCGCGATCGTGCTCGGCAAGGCGGCGGGGCTGCGCGTCTTCGCCACCAGCCGGGACGAGGCCAAGCGCAAGCGGGCCCTGGAGCTGGGTGCCGTCGAGGCGGTGGAGACGGGGGCGCGCCTGCCGCAGCGGGTGGACGCCGTCATCGAGACCGTCGGCGCCGCCACCTGGTCCCACTCGGTGAAGTCCCTGCGGCCCGGCGGCACCATCGTCATCTCCGGCGCCACCAGCGGTGACCGGCCGTCCCACGCCGAGCTGACCCGGATCTTCTTCCTGGAGCTCAAGGTCGTCGGCTCGACCATGGGCACCAAGGAGGAGCTGGAGGATCTGCTCTCCTTCTGCGCCGCCACCGGCGTACGTCCCGTCATCGACGAGGTGCTGCCGCTGGACCGCGCCCGTGAGGGCTTCGAACGAGTGGAGTCCGGCGGCCAGTTCGGAAAGGTCGTGCTCACCCACGGCTGACCCCGGCGCCGCTGCCACACCGACGGTCGACCCGGCCCCCGGGTCGGCCGTCGGCTTTGTCAACCAGGGTTGACAGGTCTCTTCATGTCAACGTAGGTTGACATCATGACCGAGGCAACCAATCTCGCCGAGCGCGCGGGCGACCGCGACCCACGGGTCGGGCTGCGGGCCGTCGTCGCCCTGCGCAGGCTGCTGGAGCAGCTGGAGGCCGTGCAGGTGCGCAACGCCCGCAACCAGGGCTGGTCGTGGCAGGAGATCGCCGCCGAACTCGGCGTCAGCAGGCAGGCCGTGCACAAGAAGTACGGGAGGCAGTGATGTTCGAACGGTTCACGAGGCACGCCCGTGACGTGGTACGCGGCGCCGTGGAGCACGGCGAACGGGAGGGCGCGCGGTCCATCGGCCCCGACCACATGCTCCTCGCGCTGCTCGACCGCGAGGCGAGCCGCGCCTCCTTCGCGCTGGCCGCGCTGGGCCTCGCCGACCGCAAGGAGTCCGTGCGCGGCGCGCTCGGCGAGGCGCGGCGGCGGGGCGGCCTGACCCGGGCGGACGAGGACGCTCTCGCCGGGCTGGGGATCGACGTCCCCGGGATCGTCCAGCGGGTCGAGGAGACGCATGGCGTCGGGGCGCTGTCCGGCGACCGCGGGGGCAAGGGCCGGTGGTCGGGCCACCGCCCCTTCAGCCGGGGCGCCAAGGACGTCCTCGAACGGGCGCTGCGCACCGCCGCCGGCCGCCATGACCGGCACATCGGCGACGAGCACATCCTCATCGCCCTGACCGTCTGCCCCGGCGTACCCGCCGAGGTCCTGGCCGATCACGGCGTGACGTACGAGTCCGTGGCGCGGGTGCTGTACGGCGGCGGAGAGGCGAAGGCGTCCTGACGCGGCCTCCCCCGAGCCCGCGCCGGGCGCGGGCATCGGGCGCGGGGTAGTGGGAGAAGCGGTGCCGGGGGTCAGGGGTGGGGCCGGCGGAGGATCACCCCGATGTGGGCCGCCGCCGTCGACAGATGGCGGCGGGCGTCCCGCAACTGGTCGGCCGTGACGCCGTTGTCGCGGGCCGCGTCCCGGATGTCGTCCCGGAAGCGGTCGAGGAGGCGGTCCAGGTCACGGGCCGGATCGCCGCTGGTGTCCTCGTGGGCCCAGGCCGGTACGTAGTCGGCCGGGAAGTCCTCCGCCGTCTGCTCGTACTCCGGAGCGGGCGCGGCCTTGTGGGTCCCCGCCGCCGGTCCCTGGCCGGTTCCCGCTCCCGCCCCGCCGCGGCCGAACCCGAAGTCCTTGCCGAACTCCTTCCCGAAGTCCTTGCCGAACTCGCCGAATTCCTTGGCGAGTTCGCTCAGCCCCTCACGCATGCCCGTGGGCCAGTCGCCCCGCGTGAAGTGGTCCTGCACACGCTCCTGGACCCGCCGCGCGATCCGCTGCATCTCCTCCTGCGCCTGGGCCCGCGCCCGCGCCTGGGCCTCCTGGGCCTGGCGCCGGGCCCGCTGGGCCTCGTCGCGGGCTCTGCGGCTCTCGTCCTTGGCCCGCCGGGCCTGCTCCTTCCACTCCTGCTTGACGCGGCGCATCTCCTCCTTGGCGGCGCGCCAGGACTCCTTGTCACCGGCCTCGCCGTACTCCCCGAAGGGGCCCTGTTCGGCGGCGCGGGTGCCGGCACCTTGCCGGGCCTCCGAGGCGGCGGCCCGCATCTCGCGCCGCAGGTCGCCCGCCGCGCCGCGCACATCGGCCCGGATCTCGGCGGCGAGTTCCGCGACCGACTCGCGGATCTCCAGCTCCAGGTCGGCCAGTTCCCCGCTGCGGTCGGCCAGTTCGGCGCGGCCCGCGTCCGTGATGGCGTACACCTTGCGGCCGCCCTCGGTGGTGTGCGTGACCAGGCCCTCGGCCTCCAGCTTGGCCAGCCGGGGGTAGACGGTGCCCGCCGACGGGGCGTACAGCCCCTGGAAGCGTTCTTCGAGGAGACGGATCACCTCGTAGCCGTGGCGCGGAGCCTCGTCGAGCAGCTTGAGCAGGTAGAGGCGGAGGCGGCCGTGGGCGAAGACGGGAGGCATGTCAGAGCACCTTCTTGTCGGTCGTGCCGTCGGCCGGGGCGCTCGTCGTGTCGGCTGTCCGGCCGGAAGCGGAATTGTCCCCCGACGTGTGCCGGGACGCGGCCGGATCCGGCTCGGTGTCGTCCCAGGTCGTGTCCTCGTCCTCCTTCGGCGGGCGGCGCAGCAGGGCGATCGAACCGGAGACCGTGGTGGCCCGGAGCTTGCCGTTGCCCGCGCCGAGCCGGCCGGTGATCTTGTGGGCGCCCCACTGGCCGTGCACCCGCAGTCCGTCGAAGGCGTTGGAGATCGTGCCGCTCGCCGTGTTCGCCTCCACCTCCGCGTCCGCCGGATGCGGCAGCCGGATGGCTATCTCGCCGGAGACGCTGGTCAGCCGGACGTCGGTCGGACCGTCCGGATCCAGGTCGATGATCATGGATCCGCTGACGGAGTCGGCGCGCACGGAGGGGCCGGAGCCCTCGACGACGGTCAGGTCGCCCGAGACGGAGTTGAAGCGGAGGTCGCCGGTGACGGCCTGGGCCTCCAGGCTGCCGGAGACCGTGTCCGCGCGGACCGGGCCTGACAGGGCGACGAGGGTCGTGTCACCGGTGACGCCCTTGACCACCGAGGGGCCGCGGATCCCCGAGACCACGGCGCCGGCGCCGACCACGCCCACCTCGACGCGGGTGTCCGCGGGGACCGCGAGCGAGACGACCGCGGTGCGTCGCCAGCCCTTGCGGTCCAGCCACTTGAGGAAGCCCTTCCAGGGCAGGTCCTCGTACGCCACGGTGAGGGTGCCGCCCTCCTGGGTGACCACCAGGGGCGGGCCCTCGATCTGGGAGATCTGGAGCCGGGCGGAACCCTCGTCCGTGCCCACGACGTTGACTGTTCCGTTGACGATGCGCACGTGCAGATCGCGCACAGGGTCGTCGAAGGTGAGCTTCCTGGGCTCTGCGACGGACCACTCGGACATGGTGCTGACCTCCTCGGCGGGACGCGACGCGCCATATCGCGTCTTCCGTGAAACACGATATATCGCGGACCGCGAAAGTCAAGACACCCGTTCGTGGACCGCCCCGGCCCACAGGGGCGAGGCCGGTCCGGGCGCTCGGCGGTTTGCGGGTTCGTGGGTTGCATAGGCTGTGTGCCAAGGCCGAGTGCACACGTATCCGCAGGAGAGACACCCCATGTACTTCACCGACCGCGGCATCGAGGAACTGGAGAAGCGGCGCGGCGAGGAAGAGGTCACCTTCGAGTGGCTTGCCGAGCAGTTGCGCACCTTCGTGGACCTCAACCCGGACTTCGAGGTCCCCGTCGAGCGGCTGGCGACCTGGCTGGCCCGGCTCGACGACGAGGACGACGAGGACGACGAATAGATCGTTGCCCCTCCCACTCGTCTTCATCCGGAGTTAGCCTTCTCCTCCCATTGAGCGAACGGGGGCGGCATGGGCGCAGGGGTCGAACGGATACGGCTGGACGACGGAACCGTCGTCTGGGCCAGGATTGGCGCGGCCGACGACACCGCGCAGGACGACGGGTTCCGGGACACCGGGTTCGGGGGCCGGGTCGTCGACATGGCAGGGGGACTGGCCGCCACGGTCGGGGGCGTCGTGCGCTCCCTGCGCGCCGGTCTGGACACGACGGCGCCGGTCGAGGTGTCCGTGAGCTTCGGGATCGAACTGACGGCGCAGTCCGGCAAGATCGTGAGCGCCATCGCCGAAGGCGGCGGCACCTCCTCCCTGACCGTGTCCCTGACCTGGACCGAACCGGCGGGCGACGGGGGGCGGACCGATCCGGCGGCGGACCGGAGGGCCGGCGCGGCGCCCGGCTCCACGGCCCCCCACGCGGAATGAGCGCCTTCGACGAGATGGTGCGCCCCTCGCTCGCACGCATCGGCGCACCGGGCGACGGGTATGCAACCGACCGTGACGGGTACTGGGGATCAGGCTTCTTCATAGCTCCGGGTTGGCTGCTGACCTGCGCGCACGTCGTGGGAAAGGGGGGTGCTGCGGTGTGGCGAGGCGAGAGGGTCGTGGGCGTGGCCTGGGAGGGCCGCGGCGCCGCGGGCACCCGTGGGGAGCGGACCGCGACCGGCACCGTGGTCCTCGCCGACCCGCGCCCCGAGCACCCCGACGCGGCGGGTGACCGCTGGCGGCTGCCGGACATCGCGCTGGTCCGGGTGCCGGACGCCGAGGACGCGCGGTGCCTGTGGCTGAGCGACCGGGCGCCCAGCACCCCCGCCCCGATCGGCCTGCACGGCTGGTCCCGCAGGACCGGCGAGCTGGGCGTGCGGCACGGCGTCGGCGAGGCGACAGGATCGGACGGCCGGGCGCTGCTGATCAACGGCAGCCTGCCGTTCGAGGGACTGTCCGGCGGGCCCGTGATCGACCGGCGCTACGGCGCGGTCATCGGCATGATCAAGGGCCGCGGCCGGGACGAGGGCGCCGCCGTCCCGATCACCGCGCTGCGCGAACTGCTCGACGTACGCGGCGGCGATCTGGTGCACGAGGTGCTGCGCGCCCACGACCTGCACCACCTCGCGCTCCTCGACGACCCGGCGGAGTACGCGCACTGGACCGCGGCGCAGTCCGGCCTGCCCGGCTACGACGGCTCCGGGATCACCCCCGAACTGCGGGCCCGGCTCTACGGCCATCTGGCGCACCTCCCGCCGCCCGCCGGGCCCGGCGAGGTCGTCCATCTCGTCGAGGAGGTCAGGGCCCGGGTGCTGAACAGCCGGCACCGCTCGCTGATCGTGCACGAGCCGCGCAGCTGGCGCGAGGGCGCAGGACTGCTGCACGGGCTGCGCGCACCGGGGCAGGCCGGCGGGGCCCCGGTCGACCTCGACGCCGTCCTGCTGTACGCGGCGCGGGTGGCCCGGCACACCGTCCGGGAGCGCCCGGGCGAGGCGGACCCGGAACGGCTGCGCGCCTTCGCCGACTGGATCACCGAACAGGCCGACCGGCACGAGTACTGGGCGGTCGGCGAGGCCATCCACGGCATCCTCGACGGCCTCTTCGACCCGGCCGCCGCGCACCCCGCGGAGCCGTCCACGGCCCGCACCGACGTCCTCGTCAAGGTCGGCGAGCCGATGTACGGCGACCTCTACCCCTGGAGCGTCCAGCTGATCTACGACGGCCAGGACGTCACGCCCGTGGCCGGCGACGACCGCGGCGTACGCGCCGACGAGCTGTCCGCCACCCTGCGCGAACCGCTGGCCCGCGCGCTCAGCCAGGGCGACCACGGCGAACACCTGGCCGCGGTCGAGGTGTTCCTGCCGCGCCGCCTGTTCGACCTGCCCGTGGACGACTGGGGCCTCGCTCCCGACGGCGCCGTAGGCGAGAGCGAAGACACTACCGACGATGCCGCCGATCCCGACGAGCGCGCCATGCCGCTCGGGCTGCGCCGGACCGTCGTCATCCGCGACGCACGGCGCAACGCCAGGAAACCCTCGCCGGAATGGCTCAAACGGTGGCGGGGCACGGCCCGCGGCCCGCTCTCCCACCAGCCGCTGCGCGGCGAGGCACCGGCCGGCGGACACCCGCCCGGCGGCCGTAGCGAGGGCGAGTACGCCGTCTACGGCCGGCTGTCGGCGCTGGGCAACGGCTGCGTTCCGGTCTACTGCGGCCCGGTCGGCAGCGGCGAGGGCCAGGTGGCCATGAAGTACGCGCTCATGGCCGGCCACTCCGTGGTGCTGTGGCGCCGGGACCGGCACGACCACGAGGAGTGCCGCGCCTTCCACCGGCAGGCCGCCGACCTGCTCGGGCTCGCCAAGGGGGCGGACGGGCTGCACGGCCCGGTCCGTGACCTGCGCATCCGGCTCGCCGACCCCGACACCGTGCGCGCCCAGGGGCTGCGCGGCAAGCTGGCCGTGATGTTCGATCCGCCCGACCGCACTCCGTACGGAACGGAGGCCATGCGACCGCCACCCCTGGCCGCCCCAGGCGGCTGACCGCCCACCGGACACCCCGTCAACCCACCTGCATCACAAGGGCGTTCCCGGACCGGGAAGCGACACCGGACGCCCGCGAAGCTCGGCAGGCACGGCCGCCTGGCGGTAACGTCGTACGTCGAACGGCCGGGCCCGCAGCCTGATCACCGGAGCCGGGAGGAGCCCATGGTGAACGACTGGCGGATCTACCGCGGAGTGGGTCAGCCGCACGACGGAGTACGGCGGTTGCCCGCGCCGCCGCCCTGGCGTGACTTCGCGGCCGCCCAGGACGGGGCGGAGTCCGGCCCGGAGGACTCCAGCAGCGCCCGCCGGCTCGGCGTGCGCCGGCGCCTGGTCGAGAACTACGCCCCACGGCCCGCCGAGGTCGACGCCGTCAACGCCGCGCTCTATCTGCGCCGCCCGCTGCTCGTCACGGGCAACCCGGGCACCGGCAAGTCCACCCTCGCCTACGCGGTCGCCCATGAACTCGGCCTCGGCAAGGTGCTGCGCTGGCCGATCGTCAGCCGCACCACGCTCCACGACGGCCTGTACCGCTACGACGCGATCGGCAGGCTCCAGGACGTCCAGCTGGAACGCGCCCAGGGCGCGGAAGGGGCCGCGGCGGCGGCCTCCGGCATCGGCTCCTACATCCGTCTCGGCCCGCTCGGCACCGCCCTGCTCCCCGCCGAGCAGCCCCGGGTCCTGCTCATCGACGAACTGGACAAGAGCGACCTCGACCTGCCCAACGATCTCCTGAACACCCTGGAAGAGGGCGAGTTCGCGATCCCCGAACTGGAGCGGCTTGCGGACCGCGAACCCGTCGTCGACGTGCTCACCCACGACGGCGAGCGGGTGCGCGTGCACGGCGGACGCATCGCCTGCACCGCCTTCCCGGTGATCGTCCTGACCTCCAACGGCGAGCGTGACTTCCCGGCGCCGCTGCTGCGCCGCTGCATCCAGCTCGAACTGGAGCCGCCCGGCGAGGAACAGCTCACCGCCATGGTGGAGGCGCACCTCGGCGAGGAGAGCGTGACCACGGGCCGCGATCTGATCGCCCGGTTCCTGGACCGGGAACCGGGCGAGGTGGTCGCCGCGGACCAGCTCCTCAACGCCCTCTTCCTCACCCAGCACGCACCGCGCGCGGAACGCCTCACCCGGGAGCGGATCGCGGACATGCTCATGCAGCCGCTCGACCGTACGAGGTGATGGCCGGATGCGCGGCATGCGTCTGGACGAGCTGATCGGCAGGCTGCGCCGCGGCGGGCTCGACCTCACCGCCGAGGACGTCGCCGACGCCGTCTGGCTGGCGCAGCGGCTCGGCACGGCCCTGCCCCGCGACGCGCCCCGGGCGCCGGGCCCGGCCGCGTCCACCCCGGACCGGGACCCACCCGGCCCGGGCCCCGGCCCCGGCAAGGAGCCCGCGGGCCGGCCGGCCACGCCCGAGGCTCCGGCGCGGGCCACCGGGGACGCACCCTCCGCCCCCGTGCCCCTGCACACCGCGGGCGCCGCCCCGCACGGCAACGCCGACGGCACTCCCTCCGTCTTCCCGGTCCGCGCGCCCGCCGCCGGCGCCCTGCCCGGACTGCTCGGCCTGGAAAAGGCGCTGCGCGCGCTCGGCCGCTACCGGTTCGCCACCGACACCCCCCGGGACGAGGAGATCGACGAGGAGGCCACCGCGGACCGTGCCGCCGCGAGCGGCGTACTGCTGCCCGTGACCCGGCCCGGCCGCCGCCACCGCTGCGACGTCCAGCTGCTCATGGACACCGGCCCCGCCATGGCCGTATGGGGGCAGCTCGTCGAGGAACTGCGCCAGGCCTGCCAGCAGTCCGGCGCCTTCGCCTCCGTCCGCGTCCACCACCTGTACGGCGACGAGTCCGGCACGCCCCTGGTCGGCACCACCGCGGGACCCGGCGCACACACCCGGCTGCGCAGGGCCGACGAACTGCACGACCCCACCGGCCGCCGGCTCACCCTGGTGATCAGCGACTGTGTGGGGCCGCTGTGGCAGAACGGCACCGCGCAGCGGCTGCTGCACGCCTGGCCGCGCACCGCGCCGCTGGCGGTCGTGCAGCCGCTGCCGCCCCGCCTGTGGGGCCGCACCGCGTTCCCCGCCGAACCGGGCCGCCTGGTGCGCCCCGGCGAACTGAGCGGCCGGATCGGCTTCGTGCCCGACGAGGAGCCCTGGGAGGCACCGGCCGCCGACGCCCGGCCGGTGCCGGTGCTCCAGCCGACGCCGGAGGCGTTCGCGGCCTGGGCCCGCCTGCTGTCCGGCACGGGGCCGACCAGCGAACGCGCCTGGGCCGCGCTGACCGCGCCCGCCGTCCCGGCCGCACCCGGCGCCGGGACCCCGCGCAGCGACGACGAGATCCTGCGCGCCTTCCGGGCCGCCGCCTCACCCGGCGCGCTGCGTCTCGCCGTCTACCTGGCGGCGGCCCCGCTCACCCTGCCCGTGATGCAACTGGTCCAACGCGCCATGCTTCCGGACACCGGCCCCATGGAACTCGCCGAGGTGCTGCTCGGCGGCCTGCTCAGGCAACTGCCCGGCACCGAGGAGCAGCCCTGCTTCGCCTTCCCCGGCAGGCTCCAGGAACTGCTGCTCGACTCCCTCGACCAGGACACCGCCGGACTCGTCCTCAAGCACTGCTCCGCCTATGTGGAACGGTACTTCGGCAAGGGCACCCGCAACTTCGCGGCGCTCGCCGCCGCCCGGCTCGCCGACCGCGACCCGGCCGCGGGCACCGCCCGCTTCGCCGACGACGGCGGGGCACAGGACGCCCAGGGCGGCGTCGAGGCCGAACTGTTCGCCCGCATCCCCGCCCGGGTGCTGCGCTTCTACCTGCCCGACCTGGTGACCCCCGAGCCGCTGGCCGAGGCGGAACGGCTGCTGCGCCAGTGGCAGCAGCTCGCCGACCCGGAGACGCTGCGCCGCGCGCGGGAACAGGCCGAGGCCGCGGTGGGCCCGCCCGGCGGCCCGGCCGCGCAGGACCCCGCCGACGCCGTACGGGCCCGGCTGGTCCTCGGCCGGATCCTGCGGGCCGAGGCCGGCACGGCGGCGGTGCGTGCGGCCGGCCGGCGGGCCGGACTGCTGCGGGACGCCCTCGACGACCTCGCGGCGGCCCACGCGGCGGCACCGGCGGACAGCGCCGAGCAGGCGGAGGCGGCCCTGGAACTGGCCGCGTGCCGACGGGAGCTGTGGCAGCTGACGGGAGAGTCGGAGCAGTTGTCGGCGGCAGCGGCGGTGCTGGACCCGGGGCACGCGCCCTGGCCCGGTGTGGCGGCCGGGGCGCGGGCGTGGGCCGAGTCGGTGCGGCAGGGCGGGGTGCGGGAGCCCGCCGGCGGTGCGCCCGCGTCGGTCACCGCCCATCGGGCCCGGCTGCTGCTGCGCGGGCGCCTGCTGCTGGACCTGGGCCGCCCCGGGGTCGCCGTACCGGACCTGCGTGAGGCGTGCGCGCTGCTGGAGACCGAGCGGGCCGCCGCGGCGGTGCGCAGCCCGGCGCTGCTCGACCTGGCCCGGGCGCTCCGGGCCGCGGGAGCCGAGGACGCCGAGACCCGTGCCGCGCTGGAGGCGGCCGAGCGGGCCGCCGGTGAGGACACGGACCTGCGGCTGCCCGCTCTCGCCGCGCGGGCCGCGTTCCACGACGCGATGGGCGAGGCCCCCGAGGCCGACGAGGCGTACGAGACGGCCGTCATGCTGGCGCCGCCCTACAGCCCGCGGCGCTGCGAACTCCTCACCGCCTGGGGCGAGTCGCTGCTGCGGCGCGCGTCGGCGCGGGACGGCGCGCGGGTCGTGGACCGGGCCGAGAACGTGCTGCGCGAGGCGCTGAAGGCGCTGCCCGCGCGGTCGGCCCAGCGCGGCCGGCTCCAGGGCCTGGTGGGCAGCGCCCTGGCCCAGCGGTTCCGGCATCTCGGCTTCCTGCCCGACCTGTTCGAGAGCCGGCACCTGCTGGGGCAGGCGGTACGGGCGGCGGCCGACGCGGCGGTGCGGGCCGAGGTGTGGCTGCAGCTCGGCCGGGTCCGGCTCGAAGGCTGGTACCGGGCCGGGGCGCCGGTCCTGGTGGACGCGCTCCAGGCGTACGAGAACGCGGAACGGGAGGCACTGGCCGCGCACGGGGCCGACCCCGGCTCGGTGACGGCGGCCCGGGCGCGGCACGGCACGGGATCCGTGCTCGCCCTGATGGACCGCCCCCGCGCGGCCCTTGCCGCCTACCGGGCGGCCCGGGACCAGTGGCAGCGGCTGGTGGGTGCGCTGCGGGAGGTGGACTGGGGGGACGTGGAACTGACGCGGCGGCTGGAGGAGGAACAGGCGTGGTTCGCGGACACGGGCATGCCGGACGGACAGGCGCGGTCCCGGGCCGAGCGCATGCCGGAGGAACAGTGGCACGCGGTGGCGCCGCCATGGTGGCCATGGACGGCAGAATGGGCGAACTTGACGGAACACGAACGAAGTTGATCGCAGTCGGGTTTCTGCCCCCGGCCTGTCGGGAAGAAGTGGGCAGCCAGTGCGGCTGTGCGGGGCGGGCGTAGGCAGGGAGGAGCCGAGGGTGGGGGAGCAGAGGAACGGGGCGGTCGGTCCCGGCGACGAGGTCGCACGGACCGCGCTCCTGCCGGACCTCACCGACGTCGACCTGCGGACATTGCGCGCCATGGACGATCCGGGGCTGAGCCTCGCGGTGGCGCGGGTGCTCCGCAGCCCGCACGAGTTGACCGAGGCCTGGTACTCCACCGGGGACGACCCGCTGCTGTCCGGCGACGCCCCAGAGCGCATGTTTCCGGTCGGATCCGTGGAGCGCGTCCCGGGCGAGGAGAGCCGGGAATGACCCTGGCGTCCGTCTCGTCCGAGGTCGCCAGGGCGCTCGCGAGCACCCGGCCCCTGCCCATGGGCGACGCGGCACTGCGTGCCGGACTCCACGCGCGTCGACTGCTGTTCCTGAAGTCCCTCCTGGTACGGCTGGAACAGCCCGGCGGCGCGCTCGGCCCGGCAGCCCGACGGCGCTTCGAGCGCGACTGGGCCCTGCTGGAGAGCGCGGAGCGGGCCGACCCGGCAGCGGTGCGCGACGTGCTCGACTACCCCATGACCGGCGCCTGGCTGGCCGAAGCGCTCGCCGCACCCGACGGACCCGCCCTGGAACGGCATCTGGCGCACTTCGGCGGGGTGGCCCTGGCCGCCGCGATCCGGGCCGGCTGCCCGGTCGGCGGCACCCGGACCCTGCCCACCGGCGTGCTGGCCCTGCCCGGCCTGGGCACGCTGCGCCGCACCACCCCGCAGATACGCCTGACCGGCCGGGCCGGGACCCTGCGGATGGCGGACCCGACGGGCCGACAGGCCCCCGTCCTGCTGCGCACCGCCCCACGGCCGGAGGGCCGCACCACCCGCGTCCTCGGCGGCGGCCCCGGCTGGTCCGCCCTGCGCACACTGCCGGGCAGCGCGATCGTCCTGGACGACCTGGACCCCTACCGGGTCCCGCCGCACGGAATCGGCCCAGCCGCCCTGCCCGCGGCCGAGCGCCCCGAGTCCGCCTGGTGGCTGTGGGCCCAGCGCTGGAGCGAGGCGCACGCGCTGCTGTCGGCGACCGATCCCGGCCGGGCCGCGGAGATCGGGACGGTACTGCGGGCCGTGGTCCCCCTCGCCCCCGAGCGACGGGCCGGCGGCGCCCCGCGCAGCGCCACCGCCCGGGCCGCGCCCGGCGCGGTGCTGGCCCAGCTTCCCGGGGACGGCGCGGAACTCGCGGAATCCCTCGTGCACGAGACCCAGCACACCAAACTGGCCGCCCTGCACGACCTCTCACCGCTGTGCGTACCCGGCGCCGGCACCCTGCACCGGGTCGGCTGGCGGCCCGATCCCCGCCCCGTCATGGGCGTGCTCCAGGGCGTCTACGCGCATCTCGCGCTCGTCGATCTGTGGTCGCGGGCCGGCGGCACCCCGTCCGCCCCGCCCGGCTGGCGGCGCCGCGCCGAACTGCGGCTGGAAATCTACCGTGAGCACGTCGGAGAAGCCTTGTCCGCGCTCGGCGAATCCGATGAACTGACCCTGGTGGGAAGGGAGTTCGTACGGGGGATGGGCCGACACCACGCCGGTCTCGGCAGGGCGGCCAGAAGCCTGCGATAACACTCCGTGGGCATAGGATTGCGTCACGCTATGCACGTGGCCGCGCGGCAGCGCGGCGGACGCTGGAACAGGGAGCGACGATGGCGGTACAGCGGCGTTCGGGCGGGGACGGTACGCCGTCGCCCGAACACTTCCTGGTGGTCTTTCCGGGCTACCACCGCTCTTGGGCGACATGGATCGCACAGTGCCTGGAGGGCCACGGCCACCGGGCCACCCTGCAGCGCTGGGACCCGCCGCGCGAGGTCCCGCTCGAGGACTCCCTCGGCGACCTGCTGCTGTCCAGCGGGCGCGTCCTCCTCGTCCTCAACGACTGGTTCTTCGAACTCGGACCGCGGCCTGCGGGGGAGTGGAACGACGCCCTGCGCGGATTCGTCGCCGCGCACGCCGACCGCTTCGCCGCGGTCAACCTCACCAACCGCCCGCTGCTGCCGGCCACGGCCGTCCTGGAACCCGCGAGCCTTTGGGGGCTGAGCGAGGAGAGCGCCGAGGAACGGCTGCTGCGCCGGCTCGGCCTGGAGCGCGCCCGGGTGCCACGGACCGTGACCAACCGGGTCCGCTACCCCGACACACGCTGCGAGATCTGGGGCGAGGTCCCCCGCCGCAACCCGCGCTTCACCGGCCGCGACGACCTGCTCACCGACATCCACCAGCGGCTGGCGGACGCCGAGCGCGGCGCCGCCGCCTGCACCCTGCTCGGCATGTCGGGCATCGGGAAGACCCAGCTCGCCGTCGAGTACGCGCACCGGTTCAGCACCGACTACGACGTCGTGTGGTGGGTCAACTCCGACGACCGCAACATCCAGCGCGACCGGCTCGGCGAACTCGCCGTGGAGATGGGCCTGACCATCGGCAGCGAGCCCGGCGAACGCATCCGCGCCGTCCGTGACGCCCTGCGCCGCGGTGAGCCGTACGCCAACTGGCTGGTGATCCTGGACGGCTGGGACGACACCGACGGGATCAACACCCTGCTCCCGCAGGGTCCCGGGCACGTCCTGATCACCTCCCGCAACCGCGGCTGGAGCGAGCACACCGACATCGTGGAGATCCCCGCCTTCCTGCGCGCGGAGTCCACCGCCTATCTGATGCGGCGCGCCCCGCACATCACCGCGGCCCAGGCCGACGAGGTCGCCGCCGAGTTCGGCGACGTTCCGCTGCCCCTCGTACAGGCCGCCTCCTGGCTCGGCGAGTCCGGCATGGAGGTGCCCGAGTACCTGCGCATGGTGCGCGAACGCCAGCTCTCCACGGTCGACGAGCCCGCCACCGGCGAGGGCTTCCCGCAGTCGTCCATGACCTCCTGGTCGATACTGCTCAACCGGCTGCGCCGTGCCCAGCCGCAGGCCATCGACGTACTCAGCCTGTGCACGTCGTTCGCCCCCGGCCGTATCCCGCTGGGTCTGATCCGCGCCTACCCGCAGGCGGACCTCCCGGAGGACCTGCGCTGGATGACCACCGACCTGGCCGCCTGGACCCGGGCCCTGGACACCCTCGTCAACTACTCGGTGCTGACCCGCGAGACCCGAGGCCCGGCGGGCGTCGAGATGGGCCCGCACCAGGAGTCCGTGCACATGCACCGGCTCGTCCACGACATCGTCTCCAAACTGGTCAGCGAGCAGGGCCGCACGGACCACCAGCGGGTCGTACGCACCCTGCTCGCGGAGGCCGACCCCGGCAACCCCATGGACAGCAGGAACTGGCCGCGCTACGCCGAACTGCTGCCGCACCTGGAACCCTCGGGCGCGCTCTCCAGCACCCGGCCCCGGGTCCGGGAGACCGTCCTGAACTGTCTGCGCTACTGCTTCCGCAGCGGGGAGTACCGCAGCGGACTCGACCTCGCCCGGCGGATCCGGGAGAACTGGTCGGGCACGTCCGACCCGCTGGACCAGTCGATGCTCGACCTGACCACCCAGGAGAGCAACATCCTGCGGGCCAGCGGCAGCTTCCGCGAGGCGCACGAGCTGGACCGCGGCATCCTGGACAAGCTCCAGGCCGCGCCGGTGCGCAACGAACTGGCCGAGCTGACCACCAAGGGCACCATGTCGAGCAGCCTGCGGCAGCTGGGGCGCTACCAGGAGGCGTACCAACTCCAGCAGGAAGTCCTCGACGGCAACACCCGGCTCCTCGGGCCGGACGAGACGCTCACCCTGATCGCCCGGCACAACCTGGGCGTCGTGCTGCGGCTGCTCGGCCGCTACGCCGAGGCGTACGAGATGGACCTGGAAACCCTCTCCCGGCGCGAGAACACGCTGCGCGCCCGGCACATCAACACGCTCAGCTCGGGCAACGCCGTCACCCACGACCTGCGGCTGCTCGGCCGCTACCGGGACGCGCTGGCCCGCCAGGAACCCGTGCTGCGCCTGCACGTCCAGGTGCTGGGGCCGCAGCATCCGCAGACGCTGGAGGCCCGCGCCCAACTGCTCATGTGCCGGCGCCGCGAGGGCGGACAGGCGCGGGACACCGGGCCCGCCATGGTCAGCCTGCTGGACCAGCTGACCCAGGTGCACGGCCGAGAGCACTACCGCACACTGTCGTTCCTCACGAACTACGGCAACTACCTGCGGGAACACGGCGACCTCGGGCTGGCGCGCGAGCTGATCGCGGAGGCCGAGGCGGGCTACCGTGCGCTGCTCGGACCCGCCCATCCCGTCGCCACCGGAATGCTGTCCAACACCGGTCTGGTGATGCAGGCCGCGGGCGAACGCGCCGAAGCGATGGCCATGTTCGAGTCCGCGCTCGCTGGGCTCACCGCCACCCTGACCGCCGACCATCCCTGGGTCCTGGGCTGCGCGCTGAACGCGGCGAGCGCGCGGAACTTCAACGGCCGTATCGCCGACGCCGTCGAGCTGAGCCGGGACACCCTGCGGCGCTCCCGCCGGGTGCTGGGCGACGAGCATCCCCTCACCCTGTCCTGCCAGGTGGCCCTCGCCGCCGACCTGCGGGCGGCACGGGAGCAGGAGGAGGCCGGAAAGCTGGAGGAGGACGGCCTGCTGTCCCTCACCCGCACCCTGGGAGCCCAACACCCCCACACCATCTCAGCCCGCCAACGAACCCGCCCCTACTGGGACTTCGAAACCTACCTGAGCTGAACGCTCCGCTGGAGTACGCCGGGACAGGCAGTCGGTCATCTGCGGCACCGTCGTGGTTGCTCGCGCCCCTTTAGGGGCGCGGGGAACTGCGCGAGCAACCACAACAAACCCGCACCCGCGCCCGCTCCGCAACCGACCCCCCGAACAGGCGAAGGGCCCGAAACCGAGCAAGAACTCGACCCCGGACCCTCCAACCATCGCCCAAACCGCCGGAGGCCTACGCTTCGAAGACCTCCCGCACCAACTGCTCCTGCTCCGCCTGGTGCCGCTTGGCGGAGCCGACCGCCGGGGACGAGCCGTGCGGCCGGGAGATGCGGCGCAGCCGCTCACCGTGCGGCACGTCCGCGCCGACCGCCAGGTCCAGGTGGTCGATCAGGTTGAGGGCGATGAACGGCCAGGCACCCTGGTTCGCCGGCTCCTCCTGGGCCCACAGGTACTTCTCGGCGTTCGGGTACTTGGCGATCTCGGCCTGCAACTCGGCGCCCGGCAGCGGGTACAGCCGCTCGATCCGGATGATCGCCGTGTCGGTCACACCGCGCTTCTTCCGCTCGGCGTCGAGGTCGTAGTAGACCTTGCCCGCGCAGAAGACAACCTTCTTCACGGCCGCCGCGTCGACCGAGTCGTCGCCGATGACCGGGCGGAACTGACCGCTCGTGAACTCGTCCGCCTTCGACGCCGCCGCCTTCAGCCGCAGCATCGACTTCGGGGTGAAGACGACCAGCGGCTTGTGGTGCGGGTTGTGCACCTGCCACCGCAGCAGATGGAAGTAGTTCGACGGCAGGGTCGGCATCGCGACCGTCATGTTGTTCTGCGCGCACAGCTGAAGGAAACGCTCGGGGCGGGCCGAGGAGTGGTCCGGGCCCTGGCCCTCGTAGCCGTGCGGGAGGAGCAGCACCACGCCGCTCGTCTGCCCCCACTTCTGCTCCGCCGACGAGATGAACTCGTCCACCACCGTCTGCGCGCCGTTGACGAAGTCGCCGAACTGGGCCTCCCACATCACCAGCGCGTCCGGCCGGGCCAGCGAGTAGCCGTACTCGAAGCCCATCGCCGCGTACTCGGAGAGCAGCGAGTTGTAGACGTTGAGGCGGGCCTGGTCCTCGGACAGATACAGCAGCGGCGTGTAGTCCTCGCCCGTCTCGCGGTCGATCAGGACCGCGTGGCGCTGGCCGAAGGTGCCGCGCTGCGAGTCCTGGCCCGCCAGCCGGACCGGGGTGCCCTCGAGCAGCAGCGAGCCGATGGCGAGCGTCTCGCCCATGCCCCAGTCGATCGTGTCGTCCTCGACCATGGCCGCCCGGCGCTGCAGCTGCGGCAGCAGCCGCGGGTGGACGGTGACCCGGTCGGGCACGTTGACCTGGGACTCGGCGATGCGCTTGACGACCTCGGAGGAGACGGCCGTGGGGATCGCCACCGGGAAGCCGTCCTGCGGCTCCTGGACGTTCGCGGCGGCCGGCTGCGAGGTGGCCTCGCGGACCTCCGTGAAGACCTTCTCCAGCTGCCCCTGGTAGTCCTGCAGCGCCTGCTCGGCCTCTTCCAGGGTGATGTCGCCGCGACCGATCAGGGACTCGGTGTAGAGCTTGCGGACCGAGCGCTTCTTGTCGATCAGGTCGTACATCAGCGGCTGGGTGAAGGCCGGGTTGTCCGACTCGTTGTGACCGCGGCGGCGGTAGCAGATGAGGTCGATCACCACGTCCTTGTTGAACGCCTGGCGGAACTCGAAGGCCAGGCGCGCGACGCGCACGACCGCCTCCGGGTCGTCGCCGTTCACGTGGAAGATCGGGGCCTCGATCATGCGGGCCACGTCCGTCGCGTACATGGAGGAACGCGAGGACTCGGGGGCCGCGGTGAAGCCGACCTGGTTGTTGATGACGATGTGGACCGTGCCGCCGGTGCGGTAGCCGCGCAGCTGCGACATGTTCAGGGTCTCGGCCACCACGCCCTGGCCCGCGAAGGCCGCGTCGCCGTGGATCGCCACCGGCAGGACGGTGAAGTCCGTGCCGCCCTTGTTGATGATGTCCTGCTTGGCGCGGGACACGCCCTCCAGGACCGGGTCGACGGCCTCCAGGTGGGAGGGGTTGGCGACCAGCGAGACCTTGATCTGCTCGCCGTCCAGGCCGGTGAAGGTGCCCTCGGCGCCCAGGTGGTACTTGACGTCGCCGGAGCCGTGCATCGACTTCGGGTCGAGGTTGCCCTCGAACTCGCGGAAGATCTGGGCGTACGACTTGCCGACGATGTTGGCGAGGACGTTCAGGCGGCCACGGTGGGCCATGCCGATGACGACCTCGTCCAGCCGGGACTCGGCCGCCGAGTCGAGGACCGCGTCCAGCAGCGGGATGACGGACTCGCCGCCCTCCAAGGAGAACCGCTTCTGCCCGACGTACTTGGTCTGCAGGAAGGTCTCGAACGCCTCCGCGGCGTTCAGCCGGCGCAGGATCCGCAGCTGCTCCTCGCGCTCCGGCTTGGAGTGCGGGCGCTCCACGCGGTCCTGGATCCACTTGCGCTGCTTCGGGTCCTGGATGTGCATGAACTCGATGCCGGTGGTGCGGCAGTACGAGTCGCGCAGCACACCGAGGATGTCGCGCAGCTTCATCATCGACTTGCCGGCGAAGCCGCCGACGGCGAACTCGCGCTCCAGGTCCCACAGCGTCAGACCGTGCTCGACGATGTCCAGGTCCGGGTGCTTGCGCTGGCGGTACTCCAGCGGGTCGGTGTCGGCCATGACATGGCCGCGCACCCGGTAGGAGTGGATCAGCTCGAAGACGCGGGCGGCCTTGGTGACGTCGTCGTCGTGCGAGGCGTCGATGTCCTTGAGCCAGCGGACCGGCTCGTAGGGGATGCGCAGCGCCTCGAAGATCTCGTCGTAGAAGCGGTTCTCACCGAGCAGCAGGTTGGCGACCTGGCGCAGGAACTCGCCGGAGGCGGCGCCCTGGATCACCCGGTGGTCGTAGGTCGACGTGAGCGTCATGACCTTCGAGATGCCGAGCTTGTTCAGGGTGTCCTGGCTGGTGCCCTGGAACTCCGCCGGGTAGTCCATCGAGCCGACGCCCATGATGACCGACTGACCGGGCATCAGACGTGGCACGGAGTGGACGGTGCCGAGGCCGCCCGGGTTGGTCAGGGAGACCGTGACGCCGGTGAAGTCGTCCATCGTCAGCTTGCCGTCGCGGGCGCGGCGGACGATGTCCTCGTAGGCCTGCCAGAACTCGAAGAAGTTCAGCGTCTCGGCCCTCTTGATCGCCGCGACGACGAGCTGGCGGTCGCCGTTGGGCTTGACCAGGTCGATGGCGAGGCCGAGGTTGACGTGGGCCGGCTTGACGAGGGTCGGCTTGCCGTCCTTCTCGCCGAACGACCAGTTCATCGACGGCATGGCCTTGATGGCCTGGACCATCGCGAAGCCGATGAGGTGCGTGAAGGAGATCTTCCCGCCGCGCGCCCGCTTCAGGTGGTTGTTGATGACGATGCGGTTGTCGAACAGCAGCTTCACCGGGACCGCGCGGACCGAGGTGGCGGTCGGCAGTTCCAGTGAGGCGTTCATGTTCTTGGCGACCGCCGCGGAGGGGCCGCGCAGCGTCACGTACTCGGGGCCCTCAGGAGCCCCGGTGGCCGGGGCCGCCGGGGCTGCCGGCCTGGCCGCCGGCGCGGCGGGCTTGGCCGGCGCGGGTGCGGCAACGGCGGGCCGGGGGGCGGCCGGGGCCGGGGTCGCGGGCTTCGGGGCGGCCGGCGCAGGCGCGGCCGGCGCAGGCGCGGCGGACGCGGCGGGCGTGGGCGCCGCCGGGGCGGCGGGCCGGGCCGGGGCCGCCGGTGCGGAGGTCTCTGCGGCCCCCGCGGTCGCAGTACCCGCCTGGGCCGGGGCGGCAGCCGCTCCGGGCTTGTAATCGGCGAAGAAGTCCCACCAGGCGCGGTCTACCGAATTCGGGTCCTGGAGGTACTGCTGATAGATCTCGTCGACGAGCCACTCGTTCGCGCCGAACGCGGCGGTGGGGTTCTTCCCGGCCTGTTCGTCGGTCGTGGTGGCACCGCCCGACCGAAGGCCGGGGGAGCTCGGGTTACTGGGGGACTGTGGCGACACGGCGGCAACCGCCCTCTTCCGCTTCACAAGGTGATGGACAGCGGGAATAAAGGCTACGCCTCCATGAGCGTGAAGGTCAGGTCGGGCCGGTTCATCGTCGTGTAAGTCACATCAGAAAGCGGGTTTCGGGCCTTGAAATGGCGGGAAACAAGCGGGATTCAGCTGTGCGAGGGATGCCTCGGCCCGCGCCTCGGCGCGCGTGGCGGCGCGGCTTCGCGCGGATCCACGCACCCGTCGGCCGGGACGCTCGTGGATCTTGTGGCTCCGCTTCGAACTTTACGTCAACTTGGCAGAGAAGGCTCTCCCGGAAGGGTGATGAGAATCCGGCAGCCCCGCTCGGATTCGGCCACCCCGATCCGGCCGCCGTGCAGATCGACCGCCCAGCGGGCGATCGCGAGACCGAGCCCGGTGCCGCCGTCGCTGCCCGGACCGTGCGGGCGGCTGACGGCGCCCCGGTTGAACCGCTCGAAGACCTTGCGCCACTCCGAGCGCGGAATGCCGGGGCCCTCGTCCAGGACCTCCAGTTCCAGCGAGTCGGGCTGCGGGCCGCGCCGCGCCTTCACGGTGACGCGGCCGTGCGGCGGACTGTGCTTGACCGCGTTGTCGATGAGGTTCGCGACGACCTGGTGGATGCGCTCCGGGTCGGCGAGCGCGGTCAGCTCCGGCGGGGAGACGTCGAGGTGCAGATGGACGTCGGTACGGGTGTGGCTGCCCGAGCCGGAGGCGATGGCGGCACGCGCCGAGGCGACCATGTTGGCCTCCTTCAGCACGCCCGACAGATACGGCCACACCTCGAAACGCCGCTTGCGCAGCGGGACGACCCCGTTGTCCAGCCGGGACAGGTCGAGCAGCGTCTCCACCAGCCGGCCCAGCCGCTCCGTCTGCTTGAGCGCCGTGCGCATGGTCTCGGTGTCCGGCTCCGCGATGCCGTCCACGACGTTCTCCAGCACCGCCCGCAGGCCCGCGATGGGGGTGCGCAGCTCGTGCGAGACGTTCGCCACCAGCTCCTTGCGCTGGCGGTCCTGGGCCTCCAGCTCGTCCGCCATCACATTGATCGTCTGGGCCAGGTCGCCCAGTTCGTCCCGGCGGTTCTCACGCACCCGGCGCGTGTAGTCGCCGTGCGAGATGGAGCGCGCCACCGCGTTCATCTCGTCCAGCGGCGCGGTCAGCGACAGCGCCACGAACTGCGTGATCAGCAGGGTGGCGATCATCGAGAAGACCGTGATGAAGCGCAGCTCCGTCTTCGTGTGCACCGCGATCATCGACAGACCTGTCGTGATCAGCACCGAGATGACGACCAGCGCACCCAGCTTGGTCTTGATCGAGAACGGGCGTACGCCGCCCCAGGGTTCCCCGGGGCTCCTCCGTGCGGCCGACCGCCCGTCGCTCATGGCGTCGGCGTCTCCAGCGCGTAGCCCACCCCGTGCACCGTGCGGATCCGCTCGGCGCCGATCTTCCGGCGCAGCGCCTTGATGTGGCTGTCGACGGTCCGGGTGCCGGAGGCGTCCGCCCAGTCCCACACCTCGGCGAGCAGCTGCTCGCGGGAGAGCACCGCGCGCGGCGTGTTCGCCAGGCAGACCAGCAGATCGAACTCGGTCGGCGTCAGGTGCACGTCCTCGCTGCGCACCCGTACCCGGCGCTGCGCGTGGTCGATCTCCAGCTCGCCGAGGCGCAGGATGCCCGAACGGGGGGTCGCCGCGGCCAGCGCGGCCCGCTCCACCCGGCGCAGCAGCACATGCACCCGCGCGGCCAGCTCCCGCATGGAGAACGGCTTGGTCATGTAGTCGTCCGCCCCGACCCCGAGCCCGACCAGCATGTCGGTCTCGTCGTCCCGCGCGGTCAGCATCAGCACCGGTACCGGGCGCTGGGCCTGCACCCGGCGGCAGACCTCCAGACCGTCGAAGCCGGGCAGCATGATGTCGAGGATCAGCAGATCGGGCTGCCATGCCTCGGCCGTGTCGACGGCGGCCGGGCCGTCGCCCGCGGTCTGCACGAGGAAACCCTCGGCGCGCAGCCGGGCCGCGATGGCGTCGACGATCGTCTGGTCGTCCTCGACGACCAGGACCCGGCGCTGAGCGCCCGGGCTGGCCGCCGACGTGCCGTTGTGGGAGGTGTGTGTCTGCTCCATCGCCCGCCCCTGAAGTGTGCTTTCCGGAATCCGTGGGGTGATCCCATGACTGCGATTGACGCTTGAATGATCCGCGTCAGGGAAGCACACTACGGCGACAGACCGTGCCGTCGCTATCCAGGTCGTACGGCGAGGTGCACGACGTCCGGAACGCCCCGGGCAACGGGGATCTCTTCGGTACGCACCTGCTGGAACCCGGCATTCTGCAAGGTTCCTTCAAATTCCGGAGAGGGCTGCGCCGACCACACGGCGAGCACTCCGCCGGGCCTCAACACCCTTGCGCAGTCCGCCAGTCCGGCCGGTGCGTAGAGGCCGCCGTTGCCCTCGGTGACCGTCCAGCCGGGCCCGTTGTCGATGTCCAGGCACAGCGCGTCGAACGTGGTGGACGTCTCATGGACGTACGCCACCAGGTCCGCCTCCACGATGTGGGTGCGCGGGTCGGCCAGGGCCGCGGCGGACACCTCGGCGAGCGGTCCGCCGCGGTGCCAGTCGACGACCGCGGGTTCCCGTTCGACGACCGTGATCCGCCCCCAGCGCGGGTTCGCCGCGGCGTGTGCGAGCGAGAACCCGACTCCCAGGCCGCCAATCAGCACCTGCGGCGCCGGGCGGTCGTCCAGGGCGTCGAGCGCGGCGTCCACCAGCAGCCGCTCCGAGCGCCCGTCGGAGGTGTCCATCAGGAAGCAGCCGTTGGCGATGATCTGCAGCAGCGTGCCGTGCCGGCGCAGCACCACCTCGCCGTAGGGGCCCTCACGGCGGTCCAGGACTTCGGGAATGGCGTACGGGGTGGTCATGGCCCCATCCTGCCCGACACCCGGGGCCGGTCCGGCGGGCCGGTCACGGTCCCGCTCACGGTCACGGGAGGGCGGCGCGCGTCACCCGAACGAGCGGCGCGCCGCGGCCGTGTCCTCCCGTACGGCGCAGCCGGTTCCTCTGAGCATCCTGTGAATCGGGTTACGCGTGGCGTCGGTCATAGACAGCGGCCCCCGCGGCGCGAAGGGTGGGGCCGAGCGGAAGGAGCGCCTGACGGTGGAACGGACCGCGGAGGCGGCGACCACGGCCCCGCCCACGCGCCTCAAGGACGCCCCCGAGCCGGCCGGGAGCCGGACGGCCGAGCTGTTGGACGGGATGCCGCGGCAGCGGGGCCCCGCGCCGTCGGCGGCACCGCCGGTCGCGCGGACGCTGTGCGTGCCGCGGCCCTGGCGGCTGCTGCCCACGCCCGCCGGTACGCCGTTCACCTTCGCCTACGCGGCCCTGCTCGCCGTGACCTCGCTGGTCGCCTCGTTCGCCGACCCGTCCCTCGTGCACGCCCTCCAGCAGGGATCGAGCACGGACGTGGCCCACCTGGTGGGCGCGCCCGGCGCGGTGCTGGTGGCGAGCGCGCTGTGGATCGCCGGCGGGGCCGCATCGCCGTACGCGCTCGGCTTCCTGCTGGTCCTCACCGCGCTGGAGCGGCGCGTCGGCGCCCTGCGCGCGGCCGGTGTCTTCCTGCTCGGACACGTGCCGGCCACGCTGGCGACCGAGGTGCCCGTGGGGCTCGCCGTGCTCACCGGGCATCTGCCGGTCACCTCGCTGCACCGCCTCGACTACGGCATCAGCTTCGGCGTGGCCGCCGTCACCGGCGCCCTGGCCGGGCTTGCCGCGCCCTGGCTGCGGTGGACGCTGCTGGGCCTGTTCGGCGGGATGGTCGCCGCGGACCTGATCGAGTTCGCCGACCCGATGACCGACTGGGGTCACCTCATCGCGCTGGCCATCGGTGTGGCGACCTGGCCCCTGGTACGCCGCTGGAATCACACCCCGGCACCGACCGCGCCCTGAAGGGGCGCGGGGAACTGCGCGGGTAACCCCAACGCACCCGCATCCGGCAGCCGGCCCGCGCCCTGAAGGGGCGCGGGGAACGGCGCGGGCAACCGCAACGCACCCGCACCCGGCAGCCGGCCCGCTCTGTCACGGCGACCGACCGGTGGCCTCGTGATCGCTCAGAGCGAACGGGGCCCGGGGAACAATCGGTGGCTCACGTGCATTGAGTCGGCATAGCTCAACTTGACTGCCGAAGGGGAGATCATGGCTGCTGAGTCCGCGGCGTTCACAACGCTCACCCTGCCCGTGCTGCCGCTCGACGACGAGGTCGTGCTGCCCGGGATGGTGGTTCCGCTGGACCTCAACGACACCGACGTACGCGCCGCGGTGGAGGCCGCCCAGGCCGCCGCGCGCGCGGAACCGGGCAAGCCCAGGGTTCTGCTGGTCCCGCGCATCGACGGGACGTACGCGAGCACCGGTGTGCTCGGCACCGTCGAGCAGGTGGGCCGGCTGGCCGACGGCGACCCCGGCGCGCTGATCCGCGGCCGGAGCCGGGTGAGGATCGGCGCCGGGACCACCGGGCCGGGCGCGGCGCTGTGGGTCGAGGGGACCCGCATCGACGAGCAGGTGCCTGAGCCGCTGCCGGGCCACGTCGCCGAACTCGTCAAGGAGTACAAGGCCCTCGCCACCGCCTGGCTGCGCAAGCGCGGCGCATGGCAGGTCGTCGACCGCGTGCAGGCCATCGACGACGTCTCCGCGCTCGCCGACAACTCCGGCTACTCGCCGTTCCTGACCACCGAACAGAAGATCGAACTGCTGGAGACCGGCGACCCGGTGGCCCGGCTCAGGCTGGCCACCCAGCAGCTGCGCGACCACCTCGCCGAGCAGGACGTGGCCGAGACCATCGCCAAGGACGTCCAGGAGGGCGTCGACAAGCAGCAGCGCGAGTTCCTGCTCCGCCGCCAGCTGGAGGCGGTCCGCAAGGAACTGCGGGAGCTGAACGGCGAGAACGGCAAGGATTCGGACGAGGAGTCCGACGACTACCGCGCCCGCGTCGAGGCCGCCGACCTGCCGGAGAAGGTCCGCGAGGCCGCGCTCAAGGAAGTCGACAAGCTGGAGCGGGCGAGCGACCAGTCCCCGGAGGGCTCCTGGATCCGCACCTGGCTCGACACCGTCCTCGAACTGCCCTGGAACGAGCGGACCGAGGACGCCTACGACATCCAGGGGGCCAAGGCGATCCTGGACGCCGAGCACGCGGGCCTGGAGGACGTGAAGGAGCGCATCACCGAGTACCTGGCGGTGCGCAAGCGCCGTACCGACCGGGGTCTCGGTGTGATCGGCGGCCGGCGCGGCGGCGCCGTGCTCGCGCTCGTCGGGCCGCCCGGTGTGGGCAAGACGAGCCTGGGTGAGTCCGTGGCGCACGCGATGGGCCGCAAGTTCGTCCGCGTCGCCCTCGGCGGCGTCCGGGACGAGGCCGAGATCCGCGGCCACCGGCGTACCTACGTCGGCGCGCTGCCCGGCCGGATCGTCCGCGCGATCAAGGAGGCCGGGTCGATGAACCCGGTGGTCCTGCTGGACGAGATCGACAAGGTCGGCTCGGACTTCCGCGGCGACCCGGCGGCGGCCCTGCTCGAGGTCCTGGACCCGGCGCAGAACCACACCTTCCGCGACCACTACCTGGAGGTCGAACTCGACCTGAGCGACGTCGTGTTCCTGGCGACGGCGAACGTGCTCGAAGCCATCCCGGAGGCCCTGCTCGACCGCATGGAGCTGGTCCGCCTCGACGGCTACACCGAGGACGAGAAGGTCGTCATCGCCCGCGACCACCTGCTCCCGCGCCAGCTGGAGCGGGCGGGCCTGGACAAGGACGAGGTCACGCTCGACGAGAGCGCCCTGCGCAAGCTGGCGGGCGAGTACACGCGCGAGGCGGGCGTGCGCACCCTGGAGCGGTCCATCGCCCGGCTGCTGCGCAAGGTCGCGGCCCAGCACGAACTGGGCGAGCGCGAGCTGCCGTTCACCATCACGGACGCCGAACTGCGGGGTCTGATCGGCCGGCCGCACCACGTGCCCGAGTCCGCCCAGGACCCGGCGGAGCGCCGTACGGCCGTGCCGGGCGTGGCCACCGGCCTCGCGGTCACCGGGGCGGGCGGCGACGTCCTGTTCGTCGAGGCGTCCCTCGCGGACCCGGAGACCGGCGCGGCGGGCCTGACCCTGACCGGGCAGCTGGGCGACGTGATGAAGGAGTCGGCGCAGATCGCGCTGAGCTTCCTGCGCAGCCACGGCGCCGAGCTGGAACTGCCGGTGGCCGACCTGAAGGACCGGGGCGTGCACATCCACTTCCCGGCGGGCGCGGTGCCGAAGGACGGTCCGAGCGCCGGCGTCACCATGACGACGGCCCTGGCCTCGCTGCTGTCCGGGCGGCTGGTGCGCACGGACGTGGCGATGACCGGCGAGGTCTCGCTGACCGGCCGGGTGCTGCCCATCGGCGGGGTGAAGCAGAAGCTGCTCGCCGCGCACCGGGCCGGGGTGACGACCGTCGTCATCCCGAAGCGCAACGAGCCCGACCTGGACGACGTCCCGGCCGAGGTGCTGGACAAGCTCGACGTCCACACCGTCACGGACGTCCGCCAGGTCCTGGAGCTGGCCCTCGCGCCGGCCGCGAACGGCGCGGAGCCCGAGGTTCCGGTGGCGGCGTGACGGACGTCATCGGATGAAGGAAGGCCCGGGCCCCCTGCCGGGGACCCGGGCCTTCGCCTGCCTGGGAGGTCAGCCGTTCGCGAGTGCCTGCACCCGGTCCAGCGCCCCGTTGAACTTGTCGTGGTCCCCGACGGTCGGCCCGGTCGAGGTGTACTGCCACATGGTGTAGTAGCCCCAGCCGGCCGGGAGGGTGCCCACGTCGGAGGCGTAACGGGCGATCCACAGCGGGTTGGCCGAGGCGAAGCCGCCGTAGTTGCCGGTGCACTGGGTCCACCAGCTGGTGGCCGTGTAGATGACGGCGTCGCGGCCCGTGCGGGCCTTGTACGTGTTCAGGAAGTCGGCGATCCAGCTGACCATCGCGGCGGCCGTCTTGCCGTAGCAGGCGGCGCCGTACGGGTTCCACTCGATGTCGAGGGCGCCCGGGAGGGTCCTGCCGTCCCGGGACCAGCCGCCGCCGTGGTCGACGAAGTAGTTGGCCTGGGCGGCGCCGCTCGTGGTGTCGGGGGTCGCGAAGTGGTACGCGCCGCGGATCATGCCGACGTTGTAGGAGCCGTTGTACTGCTGGGCGAAGTAGGGGTTCGTGTAGTACGTGCCCTCCGTCGCCTTCGTGTACGCCCACTTGACCCCGCTGTTCCACAGGGTCGACCAGGCGACGTTGCCCTGGTAGCTGGCGACGTCGACGCCCTCGGTCTGGGTGGCGTCACCGGTGCGGGGCATGCCGCTCTGGCCGTCGTGCGCCAGGACGCCCATGCCCATGTACGCGGAGCCGCGGGCGGGCGTGGTGGCGGCCTGGGCGCTGGTGAGGGGGAGGGTGAGGGACAGGGCGGCCAGCAGCGTCACGAACAGGGCCGTGAATCTGCGGCGGGTGGTACCGGGTCTGTGCACGGGCATGGCGTGCCTCCGAGGAGTGGGTGGGGGGACCGCGGATGACCGACTGGCGTGAGCATGCCAGTAATTGGTAAAGAAGCTACGCACGTAGACCGCGCCGTGGGAAGGGGCCCCGGAGGCTGCCGTTGGTCTACGCCTGCGAAATACTTACGGAGCTGCGGCGATGGCGGCGCGTGGCGGAAACTTTCAGAACCGCGAAACCGATCAGGGGTGCTGACGTGCACGAGGACGCGAACGGCGACGGACGGCCCGTCGCCGGCCGGCTGTCGGCGAGTGGTGCAGACCAGGAATTCCTGGCGCTGGAACGCGAGTTGACCATGCTGCTGCGGCGTGCCCGGGCCAACCAGGGCGAGATGGCCCGCGAGGTACACCCCGATCTGGAGCCCGCCGCGTACGGCCTGCTCGTCCTGCTGGAGGAACACGGCCGGCAGCGCGCCACCGACCTCGCCGGCTACATCGGTGTCGGCAAGGCCACCATGTCCCGCCAGCTGCGCGCCCTTGAGCAACTGGGGCTGGTCGGCCGCGAGCCCGACCCCGCGGACGGCCGCGCCTGGCTGGTGAACCTGACCGAGGAGGGCCGCGGCCGGGTCGTCCGGGTGCGCGAGGCCCGCCGCGCCCGCTACGTCAGCCAGCTCGCCCACTGGGACCGCAGCGAGGTCGCGGAACTGGCCCGGCTGCTCCACCAGTTGAACGGGGTCATGGAGAAGTAGGCCATCGCGGAGGAGGCCACGCAGGGGCGCGTCCTGCCGGGGCGGGGCTTGGCGCGGTAGGACGTGGGCGGGTGGGTCTTGTCGGGGCGGGTCATGGGGAGGTGGGTCGTGGAGGGGCGCGTCCTGGGAGGGCGCGTACCGGCGGGGTCGGCCGTGGCGGGGTGGCGGGGGTGGCTCGGTCATGCTGGGTGGGGCCCGGCTCTCAGGACGGCCTCGGTCACCGCAGTTCCGCGTAGACCACCGTCGCGTCGTCGTGCGTCTTGCTGCGCCCCAGATACCTGCGTTCCTCGCGGTCGGCCGTCTCCAGGGCCCGTACCCGGTCGACCAGGGCCCGTGCGCCCTCCTTCCGCAGCAGAGTGAAGCAGTCCGCCCAGTCGCCCTCGTGGAACTTCTCCACCCAGCGTGTCGCCCCGTCCGTCAGCGCGGCCAGGGCGCGGACCTCGTGGCGGGGCACGCTCCCGGTCACCGCGCGGACGGCGACCGACGGGTCCGCCGCGGCCGTGAAGAAGCCCCCCTCCTTGTTGCGGACCGTCGCGTCCGCCACCGCGTCCGAGGCCAGCGCGGCGCGGGGCAGCCGGGCCAGCCGGTCGTCCTGGACCGCGGTGACCGTGCCGGCGGGGGACTCCAGCAGCAGGGTGGAGTCGGACAGGACCAGGTACTCCAGCAGGTCGGCCGACCAGCGGACCAGGACGACGGTCGCCTGGGGCGTGCGCGGGTGAGAAAGGTCACAGGTGAACGCGTGCGCCTCGGCTGTACGGAGAATCGCCCGGGAGAGAATCTCCGACAGCGTCAGATCTCGGTCGGAAACGGTCAGTTCGGTCAGTGCGCCGCCGAGTCGCGCGGTGAACCACGGGACGGAATGCAGACATCCCGTCCCGTCCTTCGGCGGGGTCACCCCGTCCAGGACGATCACGCAACCGCCCTGTCCGCAGGCCGGTAGTCCGACACCGGCGAAGTCCTCGTCGGGGCGGTCCGGGTCGCCGGGCTCGGAAACGACGTCAGTACGCATCCAGCCAGTCTGCACGAGCCCTTCACAAGGTCTGTCAAAGACCCCCAATGGTTGCCGCATTGGTGCGACGACGCAGGTCAGTCGCCTGGTTTGCGGGGGAATGGCACACTCCGGGAACGCGTGGCGGCGAATCCTGCCAAAGCGAGCCGCCCGCGTCCAACCGGCCCGCCCGAAACCACCCCCGCGCTTGCCCGAGGAACTTGCCCGCCAACTCCCCTCCGAGGTTCACTCCTTCGGGTGGCGGGCCAGGTGATGCATGACCGCCGACCACCGGCACTGGGAGGGTCGGAACGGACCGTACCGGGTGTACACACCACCTTGGCTTCGACGACGGACATCGAGACGGCGGGGTGCCACCCGGACCCATGGGTAGACGAGTTCAGGAATGCGAGCACCGGTGCAGATGAAGCGGCCTCGGCGCAAAGGCAGGCAGACGACCCCCGAAGGGAGCGCCGGGCACACATCCGTCGGCACCGGCCGCCCCACCCACGTACGCAACCGGCTGATCGTCGCCGTGGCCGTGGTGGCCGCGGCCGTCGCCGGGGCCGGCGCCCCGTCCCTGCTCGCCGCCTCCGGACAGCTGAGCGACACCCAGGAACTGGTGACCCTCGCCGGACGCACCGAGAGCGCGCTGACCCTCGCGCACGCGCTCGCCGACGAACGCGACGAGGTCACCTCCTACATCGCCGCGGGCCGCCCCAAGTCCAAGGCACCCTCCGAGGACCGCGGCGCCCGCGTCGACCAGCAGGTCGAGGACCTGCGCGCCGACCCCGACACGCCCGCCGGGCTGCGCGCCGACCTCGACGCCATCGCCTCCGTCCGGCGGGCCGCGCTCACCGGCAAGAGCACCGCGCTGGAGGCCCACCAGGGCTACACCGCCACCATCACCGACCTGCACCGGCTGGCCGGGGAACTCGCCGAGCGGATGCCCGAGCGGGCGGGCTCCGGAGCCTACGCACTCGCCGAGCTCGACCTTGCCGTCCAGCAGTCCGCCGCCGCCCGCGGGCTGCTCCTCGCGGCCCTGAACGTGCCGAGCACCACCCAGACGGTGATCGACCCCATCACCGGGCTGCCCACGACGAGCGTGGTCACCACCGAGGCCGACAAGAAGCAGCGCGACGCCCTCACCGCCGCCGCCCAGCAGGCCCGCCTGCGGGCCGACGCCGCCCTCGCCGACTTCCGCGACGGCGCGCCCAAGCAGGCCGTCACGACGTACGACTCCACGGTCACCGGCCCCGAGGTCAACTCCGCCGACAAGTACCTCGCCGCCCTCACCGACCAGCCGACGCTCTCCGACGGCGAACTGGCCACCGGCACCAAGAAGCTGGACGCCGCGCTGTCCGCGCGGGTCGACCTGATGCGGGGAGTGGAGTCCTCGCTCTACGACCGCCGCACCAAGGACCTGGAACTCCTGCGCGACGACGACGTCACCGCGCTGGAGATCCGTGTCGCCGCCCTCGGCGCCCTGCTGCTGCTCGCCGTCGGCATCGCCACCGCCCTGGCCCGCACCCTCACCCGCCCGCTCTCGGTGCTGCGCCGCGGCTCGGCACGGCTGGCCGACGCCGAGAACCCGTCGGCCGAGGAACCCATCACGTTCACCGGCCGCAACGACGAGTTCGCCCAGGCCGTCCGCTCCGTCAACGCCCTGCACGCGCGCGCCGCCGCCCTGTACGAGCGCGTCGCCACCCTGGAGGCCGATCGCAAGCACCTGGTCGGCCAGCGCCAGAAGATGGCCGACGCCCGCGAGGAACTGCGGGCCGAACTCGCGGCCGCGCAGGCGGACCTGGAGCAGGTGCGGGGCGGCATCGGCGGCACCGTCGTGAACCTGGCGCTGCGCACGCTCGGCCTGGTCGAGCGGCAGCTGGCCGTCATCGAGGGCCTGGAGGAACGCGAGCAGGACCCCGACCGGCTGGCCACGCTGTTCAAGCTCGACCACTTCGCCACGGTCATGCGCAGGCACAGCGAGAACCTGCTGGTCCTCGCCGGGACCGAGCACGTCCAGAACCACCACGGGCCGGTGCCGCTGGTCGACGTGGTACGGGCCGCGGTCAGCGAGATCGAACGCTACGAGCGGGTCCGTATCGCCGCGCTGCCGCCGCACGCCCACGTGGCCGGCTTCGCGGCCGACGACGTCTCCCATCTGCTGGCCGAACTGCTGGAGAACGCCACCTCGTTCTCCCCGCCGGACCTGCCCGTCGAGATCTCCGGCTGGCTGCTGGAGAGCGGCGAGGTGATGCTCTCGGTGCAGGACGAGGGCATCGGCATGGCCGCCGAGCGGCTGGAACGGCTCAACGCCCGCCTCGCCGACTTCGACCCGGAGGCGGCGTACGGCCAGGAGAGCGAGGACGGTCTCGGGCTCGGCCTGTACGTCGTGGCCCGCCTCGCGCACCGGCACGGCGTCCGGGTGCAGTTGCGCGAGCAGAAGCAGGGCGGGGTGGCCGCGGTCGTGGTCCTCACCCAGGACCTGCTGACGAACGCCCCGGCGAAGGCCGTGCCGTCCCCGGCGGCCGCGGTCGGCGGTGCCCGGCCCGTCTCCCTGCCCGGCGCGGACGCCGAGGCCAACTCCAATGTGCTGCACGGCCGGACGGCCGACGCCGACCCGCTGGTCGCGCTCGCCGAGCAGACCGTACGGGACGCGGCCGGCCCGGACCGCCTCCCGCACGCCCCCACGCCGCCGCACCCCAGGCCCGGCGACCCGGAGCCCGAGAACACCCTGTCCGCACACACCCGGACATCGGAACACCCGGCGGGGCACGTGGATGCGTCGACGGACGGAAGCGGTCGCGCCGAGCATGCTGAGGTGGGACTCAGGGACGCGCCCGTGTCCGGGAGCGGCCCTGGCAGGCACGCCGCGGCGCCGGGGCCTTCGGCCGGACGGGCGGGCCACGTGGATGCGCCAGCGGGCGGTGGGCCAGGCGGGCACGCCGAGGTGGGGCGCGGGGACGTACCGGCGGACGGGAGTGACCCCAGCGACCACGCCGCGGCGCCGGGGCATCCGGCCGCGCAGGCGGGCCAGGCGGAGGCACCGGCGGACGGGAACGGCCCGGCCGAGCACGCCGCGGCGCCGGGATACCGGGAGGGACAGACGGACGCACCGGCCGACGGACGTGGTCCCGGCGGGCATGCTGCCGTGTCTGAGCGTCCGGTGCCGGGGTCCGTCGGGTCCTCGGAGAGGCTTGCTGAGACGACCATGGAGTTGCTGGTGCCCAACCCGGCGGCCGTCGACGCCGCGGCGGCCCGGCAGGGCGCACCCGCCACGGAGGCCGGGACCCACGGGTTCCCGGCGCCCGGAACCCCCCGGCCCGGCGACGACGCTCAGGCGCCCGCCACCGCCGCCGAGAGGGAGGCCGGCGGCGACGAGGCGGCCCACGAACGCACGCCCGACCTGCTCACCGCCAAGGGCCTGCCCAAACGCACCCCGAAGATCACCGCAACCGCCCCGGCCCCCCGCCGGCAGCCCGGATCCGTGGATGCCGACGCCCTGCGCCGCAGGCTCGGCGGGTTCCGCCGCGGAGCGGATGCCGGCCGCCGCGACGTCGCGGCGGAGATAGCGGAACAGACAGGCGAAACCAGCACACCCGCGGCCCAGACCGCGCAGCGCACCGCCGGAGAAGCCACGGGGGGCACCGTCGAGGAGGCAAGCAGTTGACCGCGCCCAGTACCTTCGGACTGAGCAGTGAAGCCCGCAACCTGCACTGGCTGCTGACGAACCTGGTCGAGGAGGTGCCGGGCATCCAGTCGGTCGCGGTGGTCTCCTCCGACGGCCTGCTGCTCCTGTCCTCCGACCCCGCCCGCGCCGCCGAGGCCCGCGAGGCCGGCGAGACGCCGCGCACCGGCCCCCGCGGCTCCGCCGCCGACCTGGCCACCATCGTCTCCGGCATCGGCAGCCTCACCCTCGGCGCCGCCAAGCTGATGGACTCCGGCGGGGTCAAGCACACGATGGTCGCGATGGACGAGGGGAGCCTCTTCGTGATGTCGATCAGCGACGGCTCGCTGCTCGGCGTGCACGGCTCCGCGGACTGCGACATGAGCGTCGTGGCGTACCACATGGCGCTGTTCGTGGGCCGGGCCGGCCATGTGCTGACCCCGGAACTCCGCAGCGAGCTGCGAAAATCCCTGGAGTCCGAGTCGACGGGGAGCCCCCGATGAGCAGCGCTCCGAAGAAGCTCCCGGTCCGCGGCGGAGACCGCAAGCCCGCCCGGGTCCGCCCCTACTCGCTCACCGGCGGCCGCACCCGCTTCGGCCACGTCCTCCTCGTGGAGACGTTCGTGGCCAGCACGGAGGCCCTTGAGGCCCCGGAAGAGCGCAAGGAGCTGACTGGGGGTACCTCCCATGCGTTGAGCTATGGGGGAGGTAATGTCGCCTCGCGGGTCATGCCGGAGATGCGGGCCATCGTCGAACTGTGCCGCCGCATGCGTACGGTGGCCGAGATCGCCGCGCTGCTGCACATGCCGCTCGGCGTGGTCCGGGTGCTTCTGAGCGACCTCGCGGACCAAGGAAAGATCCGTGTGTACGGAACCGGAACCGGTCACGGTGTCGGCCGGCCGGACCGCGCTCTGCTGGAAAGGGTGCTGAGTGGACTCCGTCGTCTCTGACGCCGTCGGCGTCGCCCCCCTCGTCGTCGAGCCCGACGAGGAGCTGAAGTCCTGGCAGACGGACCGCACCCGGGCGCCCGCGGCCACGAAGATCGTCGTGGCGGGTGGCTTCGGCGTCGGCAAGACCACGCTGGTCACCGCCGTCTCGGAGATCACTCCGTTGCAGACCGAGGCGCTGATGACCGAGGCGAGCGAGGCCACCGACGACCTCACCGCCACGCCCGGCAAGCTGACCACCACCGTGGCCATGGACTTCGGCCGTCTCACGCTCGACGACGACCTGGTCCTCTACCTGTTCGGCACGCCGGGTCAGCAGCGGTTCTGGTTCATGTGGGACGACCTGGTGCGGGGCGCCATCGGCGCCGTCGTGCTCGCCGACACCCGCCGGCTCAAGGACTGCTTCCCGGCGCTCGACTACTTCGAGAGCTGCGGGGTGCCGTACGTCGTCGCCGTCAACCACTTCGACGGCAGCGAGCTGTTCGACCCGCAGGACGTCCGGGACGCGCTCACCGTCCCCGCGCACGTACCTGTCATGATCATGGATGCGCGGCGCCGGATATCGGTGATCGAGACCCTCCTCGCCCTCGTCGCCCACGCACTTGAGGAAACCCCCGAGTAGGCCGTAGGCCCACCGTCGTCCTCCAGGAGGCACCACCCGCATGCGGAAGATACTCGTCGTCGGAGCCGGCCAGTCCGGTCTCCAGCTCGCCCTCGGACTTCAGTCCCACGGCTACGAGGTCACCCTGATGTCGAACCGGACCGCGGACGAGATCCGCTCCGGCCGGGTCATGTCGACGCAGTGCATGTTCCACACGGCGCTGCAGCACGAGCGCGATCTCCAGCTGAACTTCTGGGAGTCCCAGGCCCCGAAGATCGAAGGACTCGGCGTCTCGGTCGCGGCACCCGGCTCCTACGAGCCCGGCCCCGCGCAGCGGGCCATCGACTGGGTGGGCAAGCTGGACGGGTACGCGCAGTCCGTCGACCAGCGGGTGAAGATGGCCGGCTGGATGGAGACGTTCGCGCAGCGCGGCGGCCAACTGGTCATCCACGGCGCGGCGGTCGGCGACCTCGACTACTTCTCCCGCACCTACGACCTGGTGCTGGTCTCGGCGGGCAAGGGCGAGCTGGTGTCCATGTTCGCCCGCGACCCCGAGCGCTCGCCCTACAGCGAGCCGCAACGCGCTCTCGCGGTGGCCTACGTGCACGGCCTCGGCCCGCGCCCGGAGCACCCCGAGTTCGACGCGGTGCGCTGCAACCTGGTCCCCGGCGTCGGCGAACTGTTCGTCATGCCGACCCTGACCACCTCCGGCCGCGCGGACATCCTGTTCTGGGAGGGCATACCGGGCGGACCCGTCGACGCCTTCGCCGGCGTCAAGGACCCGGGCGAACACCTCTCCCTGACCCTGGAACTCATGGAGCGGTTCACGCCCTGGGAGCACGCGCGGGCCACGAAGGCCGAACTGACCGACGCGGGCGGGGTGCTGGCGGGCCGTTACGCGCCCACCGTGCGCAACCCCGTCGGCCGGCTCCCCGGTGGTGGTCTGGTCCTCGGCGTGGCGGACGTGGTCGTCGCCAACGACCCGATCACCGGGCAGGGTTCCAACTCGGCGTCCAAGTGTGCGGCCTCCTATCTCGCGTCGATCCTCGAACACGGGGAGAAGGAGTTCGACGAGGCGTGGATGCGGGCCACGTTCGAGCGGTACTGGGAGACGGCCCGGCATGTCACCAAGTGGACCAACGCGATGCTTGCGCCGCCGCCGGAGCATGTGCTGAACCTGATCGGGGCGGCGGGGGAGTTGCAGCCGGTCGCGGATCGGTTCGCGAACGGGTTCAATGATCCGGCCGACTTCGAGAACTTCTTCTTTGAGGCGGAGAAGTCGGAGGCGTACGTGGCTTCTGTGGCCGGGGCCTAATCGCCGTGGGGGGCAGTGTGCGCGGGCGGCAGCGGGTACGTTGTGGCCGATCGCGCAGTTCCCCGCGCCCCTGAGCCCCGTAGGGGTTAATGGGGATGGGCGGCCGCGGGTGCGTGGTGGCTGGTCGCGCAGTTCCCCGCGCCCCTATGCCTATGGGGTGGCAGTTGGGTCGGGGCGTACTGCGCCCAGGATGGGGTTGGTGGCGATGGGGGAGATCTTTACTCGGTCGCCGGTGCGGGGGGCCTGGACGACCTTTCCGTCGCCCAGGTACATCGCCACGTGCGTGGCCTCGGGGAAGTAGATCACGAGGTCGCCCGGGCGCAGCTCGTTCAGCGGGACGTGGGCCAGCCGCGCCCACTGCTCCTGACTGGTCCGCGGGATCGGGGTGCCGGCGTGCTCCCACGCCTGTGAGGTCAGCCCCGAGCAGTCGTACGCCCCTGGCCCCTGCGCACCCCACTGGTACGGCTTGCCGAGCTGCCGCACCGCGTAGCGCACGGCCCGGTCGCCCTGCCGCGACGGGGGCCGCGCGCTGCCGAGCGAGCCGGAGGCGACGAGCTTGCGCTGTGCGGCGTCGACGCCGTCCTGCTCGAACCGGGCGAGTTCGGCGAGCCGGTCGGCGCTGAGCGAGGCGAGCAGCCTCTCGACGTCGGCGAGCCGGGTACGCACGTCGTTCCGCTGCCGCTGCTGCCGCTCGGCGAGCCGGGCCTGCCCGTCGAGGGCCTTGCGGGCCTTGCGGACCAGGACGTCCTGCTTCTTCTCCCCGGCCCGCAGCCGGTCCACCGCCCGCGCGCGACCCCGGGCCACCTGGCCGATCACATGCCCCTCGTCCAGCGCGCGCTGCGGGTCGCGGGCGAGCAGCAGCCGTACGTACGGGGACAGGGCGGTGCTGCTCTGGTACTGCTGCCGGGCGAGCCGCGCGGCGTCCCGGCGGCTGTCGTGCAGGGATCGCCGGGCGCGGGCCAGCTCCGCGTCGAGCCGTTCGACCTCGGCGCGCTGCCGGGCCAGCCGCTCCGCGGTGGCGTTGTAGGTCTCGGTGGACCGTTCGGCCTGCCGGTACAGCTTCTGAAGGTCCGTCAGCAGCTCGGCCACGGGCCGCTGCGGTGCCGGCACGGCTGCGGCGGGTGCGGGCACGAGGGCGGCCTGGGCCGCGACCGCGGCCGTACCCACCAGGCGCAGCAACCTTTCTGACACGTTGTCACCTCCGATGCGGGCGGGCGTTTGTCGTATCTTCGCCTCCGCACCGTGGACATCAGGGGTACGCGCGCGATCCGCGCGCCGAACGTGCGCGGTTCGGCTCAACCGTGTCACCCCTGGGTGTCATCCGGCTTGCCGGGCGATGCGGCATCCGCTCCGGCCGCCGGCCGGGACCAGGGCCACCGGAGCCCGGCGCCGCCCTTCGCCGACCTGCCGCCCTCGGCGTCGAACGTGTACTTCCAGCCCTGTACGAGCCCCATGCGCCTGCTGTGGCCGCGGGGCACGCGGCGGTAGACGAGGACGGTGGGCGGCCCGCCGTGCGCGTCCGGCACCGGGATGCGGTACGTCTTCGGCGGGTGACCGGTGGGGCCCAGCAGCACCGGGAGCACGCGCCCGTCCATGGGCCCGCCCTCGAACGGGATGTCCTGACTCTTCACGGCACCAGTGTCAGCCATCCTCGGCGAGCGCGGCGACGAGCGCCGCCGTCTGCGGGTCACGGCCCGCGGTGACCGTCAAGGCGGCGACGAACTGCTCGACCAGCCAGTCCCGCAGCTCGTCCAGGGGCGGCTGTTTGTCCTCGTCGAGCCAGATCAGCGAGGCCGCCTCCACGGCGGTGATCCACATCCGTACGGTCATCCGGAGCCGGGGCCCGGGGTCGGTGATGCCGAGGTGGTGGTGGATGTGCACGGCGGCGGCCCGCCGGACGCCGTCCACGATCGCGGTGGTGCGGCTGGTCTCCACGACGCTGCCGCCCTGCAGAAGTGCGCTGAAGCCGGTGTCGTGCTGGTCGACGAAGGCGAGGTAGCGGTCCAGTGCGTGGGCCAGGCGGGCCAGCCGGGGACCCTCGCGCGGCTCGTCGAAGCACTGCTCCAGCTCTTCGGCGGCGGACCCGAGGGCGGCCTCGTACAACTGCTGCTTGCCGCCGGGAAAGTAACGGTAGACCAGCGGGCGCGAGACCTTGGCCGCCTCCGCCACGTCGTCGAGGGACACCTCCTCGGGCGCGCGGTGCGCGAACAGCGACAGCGCGGCGTCGATGAGCTGACTGCGGCGCTCCTCGACGCTGAGCCGGCGGTAGGCGGGGCTGGCGGCCTGCGGGGTCATGACCGGCAGCGTAACCGCTTTCGGCGCAGGCGCCCCCGGGGCCCTCGGCCCCGGCCGCGGCTCAGGCCAGCAGCCCGGACGAGCGCCACAGCCGGCGGCCCGCACCGCGCAGCACCCCGATGTCGTCCAGGAAGTCCGTCAGGCGCCTGGCCCCCGTCTGCATCACCTCGCGGCGGTGGCCGCTGGCCTTCACCTGTGCCATCGCCTCCCGCTTGGGCAGGCCCACGTTCGTGTACACCTCGGGGTTGATGAAGGCCACCGAGAACACCCGGGCGAACTCGCCCGAGGTGACCCGGGTGAACTCCTGGGACCACCTGGGGGCGGTCACCATCTGGCGGCGCAGTTCCTCGCGGGCGTAGCGCACGTGCCGGGCCTCCTCGACGACGTGGATCCGGGTCACGCCCCGGATCAGCGGCTGGACCCGCTCGTCGGGGAAGGTCAGCCGCTGCATCCAGTCGAGGACTTCCTCGCCGAGCAGCGTCGCCGTGAAGGAGCCCGGAGTCGTGGAGACCGTCTTGAAGATCCGGCCCAGGGTCTGGTGCGCGCGGCCCACGGGGTACCAGGGCGTGTCGCTGCGGGAGATCAGCCGGGCGAACATCTTGGAGTGCCGGCACTCGTCCTCGATCTCGGTGAGCGCGTAGCGCACATGGGCGCTGGTCGCCGCCCGGTCGTAGATGTGCCGGACCAGCAGCTGCATCAGGATGAGTTCGAACCAGATGCCGAGCGAGGCGAGTGCCGCTGCCTCGTGCCGGGAGAGCAGGATCCGCTGGTCCTCGCTCATCCGCTTCCACAGCGGGGTGTCGTAGAGCGACACCAGTTCCGGTGGCCAGAACCACTTGCCCTCCTCGAAGGGCGCGTCCCAGTCCAGCTCCTGGTCGGGATCGAAGGAGTGCTTGGCGGAAGAGGCGAGCAGCCGCTCGGCCACCTGCTCCCGGTCCTTGAGCAGGCCGAGCGCGTCGCGCAGCCCGTCGAGGGCGTCCGCTTCCGTCAGGGTCGTCATGGCTCCGTCACCTCGTTGCCCGGGGTCCAGTCTCTCCGCACTTATGAGACTGCTTGTCAGCAAGCCCGTCAATCCCCCGCACACGACTTGTTGACTCGGCGTCTACGTGTGAGCCTGCGAGACATGCCCACCTATGACGTGTACGCCAAGGACCCGGGAGAACCCCTCTGGCAGGTGCCCGCGACCGGCGCGGCCCGGTTCAGCTGGGAGTACGAGGACGGCCGCGACCGGCTGCTCGCCCTGTACCAGAAGGGCAAGGACAAACAGTGGGACGGCACGCGGCGCATCGACTGGGACATCGACGTCGACCCGTACGACGCGCTCGGCACCCCCGACGAGGCGATGACCCTCTACGGAACCCCCTACTGGGCGAAGATGACCGACCGCGACAAGGGAGAGCTGCGCCGGCACTTCGCCTCCTGGCAGTTCAGCCAGTTCCTGCACGGGGAACAGGGCGCGATGATCTGCGCCGCGCGGATCGTGGAGTCGGTGCCCGACCTGGACGCCAAGTTCTACTCCGCGACCCAGACCATGGACGAGGCACGGCACGCCGAGATCTACGGCCGGTTCCTGCACGAGAAGATCGGGCTCGTCTACCCGATCAACGACAACCTGCGGTCGCTGCTCGACGACACGCTGCGCGACAGCCGCTGGGACATGCCCTACCTGGGCATGCAGGTGCTGATCGAGGGCCTTGCCCTCGCCGCGTTCGGCATGATCCGCGACACCACCGAGAAGCCGCTGCCGAAGCAGATCCTGGCGTACGTCATGCAGGACGAGGCCCGGCACGTCGCCTTCGGCCGGATGGCGCTGCGGGACTACTACAAACAGCTCACCGACGCCGAACTGCGCGAGCGCGAGGACTTCGTCATCGAGGGCTGCTACCTGATGCGGGACCGGCTGCGCGGGGTGGAGGTGCTGGAGAACTTCGGCATTCCCGGGCCGCAGGCGGCGGAACTGAGCGAACGGTCCGAATTCCTCCAGCTGTTCCGCAAGCTCCTGTTCAGCCGGATCGTGCCCTGCGTCAAGGACATCGGCCTGTGGGGCAGCCGCCTCCAGCAGGCCTACGTCGACATGGGCGTCCTGGAACTGGGCGACGGTGACCTCGACCGGCTCATGGCCCAGGACGAGGAGATCGCCGAGAAGCTGGACGCGGAACGCTTCGAGGCGGAGGAACGGGAGCGGGTGGCGGAGGTGGAGCGGACGATCGAGGCGGGCGCGGACGGCTGAGGGGACGCCGGCCCCGCACACCTGAACCAAGGGCCGGTGCGCCCCCTCGGGCGCCGGCCCGCGGGGACCCCCGTCTCACAGTCCGAGTACCGCCCGCATCACCGCCTTGGCGATCGGCGCCGCGTCACCGCCGCCGCTGATCTCTCCTCGGTCCGCCGAGGCGTCCTCCACCACCACCGCGACGGCCACCTTCGGCTCCAGATCGGCGTCGGCCTTGGCCCAGGACACGAACCAGGCATACGGCACACCGGCGTTGCCGAGGCCGTGCTGCGCGGTGCCCGTCTTACCGCCCACGGTGGCACCCGCAATGGCCGCGTTGGTGCCGGTGCCGTCGCGGACCACGCCGGTCATCAGCTCCTTCATCCGCAGGGCCGTCGCCGGGTTCATCACCTGGCGCAGCGCACGGGGACCCGCGGTGCCCAGCGTCTCACCGCCCCTGCGGGTGGTCCGCTCCACCAGGTACGGCGCCCGCACCTGCCCGCCGCCCGCGACGGCCGCCGCCACCATCGCCATCTGCAGCGGCGTGGCCCGCGTGTTGTACTGGCCGATCGACGACAGCGCCAGCTGCGCCCTGTCCACCGAGGTGTCGAAGGTGCTCTGCGCGACCGAGAACGGGATCTTCAGATCGGTGTCGTTGAAACCGAACGCCTGCGCCGTGGCCACCATGTTCTCCACCCC
Source organism: Streptomyces sp. NPDC102462 (assembly GCF_044765425.1). Lineage (NCBI taxonomy): Bacteria > Bacillati > Actinomycetota > Actinomycetes > Kitasatosporales > Streptomycetaceae > Streptomyces > Streptomyces sp. NPDC102462. The sequence continues at coordinate 98,352 of NZ_JBIWKB010000008.1, forward strand.
GACGTCCACGCCCAGCTTCGCGAACACCGTGTTGCAGGACCACTCGAACGCGGCCCGCAGCGAGGCGTCCGCACAGCCCTCGCCCTCATTGGTCAGGCGCGTCCGGGTGCCGGGCAGCGTGTACGGGTCCGGGGAGTTTGTCGGCCGGTCCAGATCCTGGACCAGACCGGCGTCCAGCGCCGCCGCCGCCGTGACCACCTTGAACGTGGAACCCGGCGGATAGGTCTGCCGCACGGCCCGGTTGAGCATCGGCTTGTCCGGGTCCCGGTTGAGCCGGGCCCAGGCCGACGTCACCGAGCCGCCGTTGCCGGACAGCACGGCCGGGTCGTACGACGGGCTGGACACCAGCGCCAGGATCCGGCCGGTCGACGGCTCCACGGCGGCCACCGCGCCCTTGCGCCCGCCGAGCCCCCGGTACGCCGCCTCCTGCGCGGCCCGGTGGAGCGTGGTGACGACGTTCCCCGGCTGGTTCCGCGCCCGGGTCACGTCGTTCCACAGCGGGAACGGCGACAGCAGCGGATCGGAGCCCGAGAGGATGCCGTCCTCCGCGTGCTCCAGGAACGTCGTCCCGTACACCTGCGAGGCGAAGCCGGTGACCGGGGCGTACAACGGGCCGTTCACGTACGTCCGTTCGTGGCGCAGTTGCTCCCCGGTGTCCCGGGAGCCGGTCACCGGGGCGCCCCCGACCAGGATGTCGCCGCGTGGCTGACCGTAACGGGCGATCGTGGCACGGCGGTTGGCCGGATTGCCGTCGTAGGCGGGGCCCTCGACGACCTGCACCCGGGCGGCGTTCACAAGGAGCGCCGCGAGCAGCAGCGCGCAGAACACGGCGGCGTGTCGGATGTGCCGCGTCATCGGTCCGCCCACGGTTCCTCCGGGCGCCGCGCCGAGTCGCTGACCCGGATGAGCAGCGCGGTGATCGTCCAGTTGGTGACGACCGAGGAGCCGCCCTGCGCCAGGAACGGCATCGCCATGCCGGTCAGCGGGATCAGCCCGGTCACCCCGCCCGCGATGACGAACACCTGGAGCGCCACGAGCGAGGCCAGGCCGGTGGCGAGGAGCCGCCCGAAGGGATCGCACAGGGCGAGGCCGGTACGGTAGCCGCGCTCCACCAGCAGCCCGTACAGCAGGAAGATCGCCGACAGCCCGGCGAGCCCCAGTTCCTCGCCCGCCGTCGCCAGGATGAAGTCCGACTTGGCCGCGAAGCCGATCAGTACGGAGTGGCCGAGGCCGAGGCCGCTGCCGAGCACCCCGCCCGCGGCGAAGGCGAACAGGGACTGCGCGAGCTGGTTGGGGCCCTCGCCCGCCTCGATCGTCGCGAACGGGTGCTGCCAGTCCTCGATCCTCGTGTGCACGTGCGGCTCCAGCCAGCCGACCGCGACCGCGCCGAACGCGGCGAGCAGCACGCCCACCGCGATCCAGCCGGTGCGGCCGGTGGCGACGTACAGCAGGACCACGAACAGGCCGAAGAACAGCAGCGAGGTGCCGAGGTCCCGCTCCAGGACCAGGACGCCGACGCTGATCAGCCACACGGTGACGATCGGGCCGAGGACCCGGCCGGTGGGCAGCTGCACGAACCAGACGCGGCGGCCCGCGTAGGCGAGCGCGCTCCGGTTGGCCGCCAGGTACGCGGCGAAGAACACCGCGAGCAGCACTTTCGCGAACTCGCCCGGCTGGATGGAGAATCCCGAGATCCGGACCCAGATGCGGGCGCCGTTCACCGCGGGGAACAGGATCGGCAGCATCAGCAGGCCGAGGGCCGCGGCGCCACTCACATAGGCGTAGCGCTGGAGCACCCGGTGGTCGCGCAGCAGCGCCACCACCACGATGAACAGCCCCACGCCGAGCGTGGACCACACGAGCTGGGCGGGCGCCGCCCGGTCGCCGGGCGTCTCCAGGTCGAGCCGGTAGATCAGCACCAGGCCGAGGCCGTTGAGCAGCACCCCGATCGGCAGCAGCAGGCAGTCCGCGCCGGGCGCCCGGAACCGGACCGCCATGTGCGCCAGCAGAGCGAGCACGCCGAGCCCGGCGCCATAGCCGGCGGCGCCGGGCGGTACGGCACCGGTGCGCGCGAGGCCGACGGCGCAGTAGCCGTACACGGACAGCAGGACGGCCAGCACGATAAGGGCCAGCTCGATGCCGCGGCGCCGGGGGAGCGGTACGACGGGGGTGGGGGTTTGTGCCGCCGGCCCGGCGGTTCCGGCCTTCGTCATGTCCGGAACCTACCCGTACCGGCGGCCTTGCGGGCTTTGGGTGTCAGCACCAGCGTGGCGCGGGCCCGATGTTGTCGATGTACCGGGCCGAGGCCCAGGCCCAGGTGCCGTCCGTGAGCAGGTACCACAGCGGGTTGCCGCGGACACTGTCGCCGCGGACCGCGCAGCGGATCGAGACGATCTCGCCCCGCTGGAGGAAGCCGATCCGCAGGCTGTCGCGGTCGGGGCGGGCGTGCAGCCACAGGCCGCTGTCCGCCGTGACCACGCCCCGGTAGTGGTGATCCTCACCCGCACGGGACGCCGCGGCGGCGGGCGCGCCGGAGAACGCGCCGACCAGGGCACAGGACGCGGCGCCCGCGGCGAGACCGCGGACGAGGACGGAACGCAGGGCCATGGAGACCTCCGAGAGGAAAACGAGAAGAAGCCGACTGCACGCCACGCTAAGAGCCCCCCTCCCGCCCGTCCCCCCGCACTGACCCAACAGAACCAACCCAGTGCCCCCGAAGAGTCGCCCCCGTCAGGGGCGCGGGGAACTGCGCGATCGGCCACAAGCGACCCGCACCCCGCATCGGACGCGCACCCCCGAGCCGATCCCGCCAGGGTCGCGGGGAACTGCGCAACCGTCCACACAAGCCGCCGCGTCCTTGCCCCCGCCCCACCCCTCCTGTTCCCATGGTCAAGGGGTGATGCCGCATGAGCGGACTGCGCGTGGTGCCGGACCGGCGGCACGGCCGGGAGCGGCTGTACGTGTGCCTCGTCGACGGCAGGAACGTCGCCTGGTACGACCGCGAGGCGGCCCGGGTCAACCTGCTCAGCGAGGACCGCAGGGAGGACGTACTGGAGGCCCTGGGCCCGTTCCTGACCGGCCCGGTGGCCGTGGGCCCGCCGTCCGTCCCCACGCCCGCGGAGCTGGCCCGGCTCTCCCTGCACCCGGACGACGACCTGGCACCCAACCGCCCCGGCGAGGCACTGCTGGTGGCCCTCGACCGGGACCCCGGCCCGGCCCGGCGGCTACGGCCGGACCCGCGGCGCCGGGCGCTGCTCGCCGAGCAGACCGTCGGCGAGGCCCTGGACGGGCTGGACGGCGCGGGCTGGCACACCCTGCACTCCATTGCGCTGCCGGGCGGCGACCGCATCCATCACCTGCTGATCGGCCCCGGCGGACTCTTCGCCCTGCACAGCCTGTACGCCCGTAAACAGCGCGTCCTGGTGTCCGACCCGCTGGTCGCGCTGGGCCGCCGCGAGGCGCACCCGCTGCTGCGCCGCGTCCGCGCCGACGCCGACCGCGCCTCCTACGCCCTGACCGCCGAGGTACGCCCGGTCCTGGCCGTCGCGGGCGCCGCGGAGATCACCGTCACCGTCCCGCCGCGCGAGCTGCGCGTCCTGCGGGACACGGACGTGCCGGCGCTGTCCCGGCTGGGCGCGGTGCTGAAGCCGGCGGACGTGGAGGCCCTGCACGCGATGGCCCGCGACCGCAACACCTGGCTGCGGGTGTGAGACCGGGGCACGACAGCGGAGCGCTCCGCGCGGGGGGCCGTGCAGCGCCAGTTGCCTGCCGGCGCCTCAGCGGGGAGTCGTGTTGTGCCATCGGGCGGTTGCGGCGCCAGTTGCCTGTCGGCGCCTTAGCGGGGAGTCGTGTTGTGCCGTCGGGTGGCTGCGGCGTCAGTTGCCTGTCGGCGCCTTAGCGGGGAGTTGTGTTGTGCCGTCGGGTGGCTGCGGCGTCTTCGTGGCTGGGCGCGCAGTTCCCCGCGCCCCTTCGGGGCGCTGCCCAACCGCGGCGCTGCGCCCCGGGGCGGGCCCTGGGCGACGGCATCGGCCGGGTGGCTGTGGCGTCTTCGTGGCTGGGCGCGCAGTTCCCCGCGCCCCTTCGGGGCGCGGCGCCCCACCGGAGAGCCCGCCGTATGCCGTCAGGGGAGTTCCGCTGCCTGTGCGTCGTCCATGAGGGGGGCCATCAGGTCGCCGAAATCCTGCAGCCGAGCGGCCATGTCGTCGGCCTGGAACGCCAGCTGCCCCGCCTCCCGGCAGTCCTCGACCTCCTCCCAGGTGACCGGCGCGGACACCGACGGCCCGGTCCGGGCGCGCAGCGTGTACGGCGTGGCCGTGGTCTTCCGCCCGGCGTTCTGGCTCCAGTCCACGAAGACCTTCCCCGGCCGCAGGCTCCGCGTCATCCGGTGCACCACCAATCGCGGCAGCGCACGTTCCGCCGCCACGGCCACGCCCTTCGCGTACTCGGAGGCGCGTTCCGACGAGGCCCCGCGCACCGCGGCCAGCAGATGCAGCCCCTTCGCCCCGGAGGTCTTCGCGTACGCCTCGATCCCGTCCGCCGCCAGCCGCTCCCGCAGCCACAGCGCGACCTCGCAGCAGTGCACGACCGTCGCCGGGGCCCCGGGGTCGAGGTCGAAGACCAGCCGGTCGGCCTGCTCGGGCGCCCCGATCGACCACTGGGGCGTGTGGAACTCGGTGACGAGGTTCGCCGCCCACATCAGCGAGGCCAAGTCCTGTACCAGCACCATCCGCGCGGGCCCCTCCGACCTGGGTACCTCGGCGGTCGTGACCCACTCGGGCGTACCCGGCGGCACGTTCTTGGTGAAGAACACCTGACCGCCCGGCCCGTCCGGATAGCGCAGGAAGGACACCGGCCGGTCACGGAGGTGGGGGAGCAGGACACGGGACGTGGTCGCGTAGTAGTGCAGCAGCTCGCCCTTGGTGAAGCCGGTCGCCGGATACAGCACCTTCTCCAGGTTGCTGAGCGCGACCCGTCGCCCCTCCACCTCTGTGATCGGCGTCATACGATGACAATCCCAGATATTCGCGGACACATCACCACGAACCTGATGGAAGGGTGTGGAACGTGCGATCCATATGGAACGGCGCCATCTCCTTCGGCCTCGTCAGCATCCCGATCAAGCTGGTGAACGCCACCGAGAGCCATGCGATCTCCTTCCGCCAGATCCACACCGAGGACGGCGGCCGTATCCGGTACCGCAAGTTCTGCGAACTGGAGGACCGCGAGGTGAGCGGTGCGGAGATCGGCAAGGCGTACGAGGACGCGGACGGCACGATGATTCCGATCTCCGACGACGACCTGGCCCACCTGCCGATCCCGACCGCGCGCACGATCGACATCGTGGCCTTCGTACCGGCCGAACGGATCGATCCGCTCCAGATGGGCGCCGCGTACTATCTCGCGGCCGGCGGCGCGGCGGCGGCCAAGCCGTACACCCTGCTGCGCGAGGCGCTCAAGCGCAGCAACAAGGTGGCCATCGCCAAGTACGCGCTGCGCGGCCGGGAGCGCCTCGGGATGCTGCGGGTGGTGGGCGAGGCCATCGCCATGCACGGCCTGCTGTGGCCGGACGAGGTACGGGCCCCCGAGGGGGTCGCGCCGGAGACGGACGTCACGGTCCGTGACAAGGAACTCGATCTCGCGGACGCGCTGATGGATACGCTCGGCGAGGTCGACCTGGCGGATCTGCACGACGAGTACCAGGTGGCCCTGGAGGAGGTCATCGCCGCGAAGGCGGCAGGCGAGGAGCCTCCCGAGATGCCCGCACCGGCCCCGGGCGGCAAGGTGCTCGACCTGATGGCCGCGCTGGAGAACAGCGTCCGGGCCGCCAAGGAGTCCCGCGGTGCCGAGGAGGCGGAGCACGCCGAGGTCACCGCGCTGCCGCGGGGCCGGTCCACCCGCGCGGCCCCCAAGGAGACCGGCGGCCGGAAGACGACGGCCGCGGCGAAGAAGACGGCGGCGAAGAAGACCACGGCCGCCGCGGGGAAGACGGCCAAGTCCGCCCAGGCCAAGAAGACGGCGGCGAAGCCGGCGGCCAAGTCCGCGGAGCGCGCGGCGGCCAAGAAGACCACAGCCAAGAAGACGACGACCAAGAAGTCCACCGCGTCCCGCAAACGCACGGCCTGACCGCGCCGGCAGCCGCACCACCGGCCCCGCGAACGCGGAGCGCTCCGCAGGCGGTCTGCCAGGACCCGCAGACATTCCCCGGCCGGGGCGGCCCCGGATCCCGTCCGCGGGGACGGCGGTGCGCAGGCCGACGCGGTTCTTCGGGCGTGGAGCCGGACGCCCCCTGGGCGCACGGGCGCCACGGCCCGCGCCCGCGCCCGCGATCGTGCGGACCGGACGCGCGTGGCGCACCGTGCAAGCGCACCGCCTGGGCGCGGCCCCCGAGCACACCGCGCTGGTGGAAAGAGCCGTCGCGGTCCCGGTCGTCGGGGGTGTCAGCGGCGTAGGGCCTCCACGGGCTGGATGCGGGACGCCCGCCAGGCCGGGTAGACGCCGGCCAGGACACCGGTGGCCAGACCGATGGCCGGCGCGCTCGCCACGACCGCCGGGTGCAGCACCGGCGTCCACTGCCGTGCCACGGCGACGCCCACGACGGTGAGCGTCCCCAGGGACGTACCGGCAAGCCCGCCGAGCCCGCCCAGCACACCGGACTCCGCGAGGAACTGCGCGGTGATGTGCCGGCCGCGGGCGCCGAGCGCGCGCCGCAGTCCGATCTCACCGGTCCGCTCCAGCACGGCGACCAGCGTGGTGTTGGCGATGCCGATGCTGCCGATCAGCAGGCAGATCACGGCGAGCAGCAGGAACAGCTGGTCGAGGTCGGAACCGACCTCGTTGCGCAGCGCCTTGGGGTCCGGCGGCGGCGTCGCCTTGAAGTACTCGGCGTGCGCCGGGTCCAGTGCCACCGGCGCCTCCCGCGCGACCTGCGGCGCGGCCCCCACCCGGGTGGAGATCAACATCTGCGCGTTGCCCCGGGGCGTGCCCCAGACCTCCTGCGCCGTGGAGCGGGGCACGACGACCGACAGCAGGATGTCCGGTTTGCGCCGGACATCGTCGACGATGCCGACGACGACGAAGGCCTTCTCGCCGATGAAGATCGCCGGCTGGGTCTCCAGCGTGCCGATGCCCAGCCGGGAGGCCATGCCCGCGCCGATGACCGCCACCCGCTGCCGGGTCCTGTCGTGCCAGGAGTTGAAGAGCGTGCCCTGTTCCAGGGTGGGGCCCGCGGCCCGCAGCACTCCGGACGACGCGGCCACCACCGGGATCTGCTCGCTGCCCGCGCCGTCGCCCACCGGCGCCGCCCGCACACCGGTGCCCGCGCCCAGCTCCACCGGCCAGTACACACCGGCGTGTGCGACCCCGTTCAGCTGCTCGACCCGCCGGTCGGCGTCGGCCGGGAAACCCAGCGGGACGTACGGGTTCTGCTCCCGTGAGACGTCCTCCACGTTCACCTCGGTGGCCGACAGGGCGTTGAAGCGCTCGTCGATCTGGGAGGAGGCCGTCGCCGTCAGCCCCAGGATGGCGACGAACGTACCCACGCCGAGCACCGTGCCGACCGAGGTCAGCGCCGAGCGCGCGGGCCGCTGCAGAATCCCGGCCAGGGCCTCCGAGACGAGGTCGCGCAGCGGCAGCCGGGACGGACGGACCGTGCGGGCGGGGCGTGCGGCACGCCGGAAGGGAATGTTCACGCGCCCACCGGTTCGCTCAGCAGGCCGTCCCGGATCGCCACGGTCCGGCCGCCGTGCGCGGCCACCGCCGGGTCATGGGTGATGACCATGATCGTCATGCCGGTCCGGTGCAGCCGGTCCAGGAGCTGGAGGACGGACTCCGCCGTCGCCGTGTCCAGGTTCCCGGTGGGCTCGTCGCACAGCAGCAGCGACGGGCGGCCCACCAGGGCGCGCGCGATGGCCACCCGCTGCCGCTCACCCCCGGACAGCGTCGTCGGCAGCGCCCGGATCCGATGGCCGAGGCCGACCTGCTCCAGCGCCTCCCGGGCGCGCGCCCGGCGTTCCCGGCGCGGCGTCCCCCGGTAGGTCAGGGCCAGTGCCACGTTGTCCCAGGCCGTGCGGTGCGGCAGCAGGTGGAAGGACTGGAAGACGAACCCGATGCGCTGCCCGCGCAGCGCCGTGCGCTCGGCGTCCCGCAGGGCGTCGACGTCGATGCCGTCCAGCAGGTAGCGGCCCTCGGTCAGCGAGTCGAGGAGCCCGAGCACATTGAGGAAGGAGGACTTCCCGGCGCCGGACGGGCCGACGACCGTGACGAACTCGCCCGCGTGGATGGTCAGATCGCAGGGCAGCAGAGCCCGCACCGGGGACGGCCCCGGGTAGGTGAGCGCGGCCCCGCGCAGTTCGATGACCGGCGGTGCGACGGCCGCGGCGCTCACCGCGCCGCCCCGCCGGGCGCCGCCGCACCGGAGCGCACCCCGGTGACGGCACGGTCCCCGGGCGCCAGCCGGGCGCCGCCCCGGGGCCGCACCTCCACATAGCCGTCGCCCGTGGTGCCCGTGGTGACGGGCACCCGACGCCGGGTGCCGTCCGCGTCCAGCACGGTGACCGAGGTGGTGCCGTCGGCACCCGCGAAGACCGCCGAGACCGGTACGACCAGCACCTTGCCCCGGGTCGAGGCCGCCCGCACGGTGAGCCGCACGTCCTGCCCGGCCAGCTCCACCGGCAGGCTCTTGTCCGGCTCGACCAGCATCAGATAGCCCTGGGCGGCCGACTCCTGGCCCTGTGCCTGCTCGTCACCTGCCGCGGGCGCCTCCCGCGAAGCGGTGTCGGCGACCGAGGACACCGTGCCGGTGGCCGTCGCGCCGGTCAGCTCGGACAGCAGCTCGACACGCTGACCGGCCCTGATCAACCCCTTCTCGTGCGCCTGGAGATAGCTGCTGACCACGAGTTGGCCGGCGGAGACCGTCAGCACCGTGCCGGCGACCTTGCTGCCCACGTGCGCGGCCACGCTCTCCACGCGGGCCGGGAACCGGTCCACGAAGACGACCTCGGCGGCCGGAAGCATCGGACCGGAGGTCTCCCGCACCGCGGTCAGATGCTCGCGGGCCGTGCGCAGGTCCTCCTGCGCGCGCGTCACCTGCTTGCGCGCCTCGGCCGGATCGGCCGCCGGGGACAGCTGCGCCGGCGCGTCCGAGGGGGCCGGTGACGCCGACGGCCGCGCGCCGGCCGTGCCGTTCGCGCCGGCGGCGGGCGCCAGGGCCGTGTCCAGCGCGTCCTGCGCGTCCTCGGCGGCGCGCCGGGCCTCGGTGACCGCCTTCTCGGCGGCGTCCACCGCCTCGGCGCCGTCCGCGTCGGCGGGCAGCGGGTCGTAGCCGATGCTCGCGTAGAAGGCGGCGAGCGCGTCCTTGGTGCCCTGGCCGAAGTGGCCCGCGCGGTCACCGCCGGTGCCGTGGCCGAGGCCGGCGAGCGCCGACTGGAGCTGCGCCACGTCGTCGCCGTCGGCGCCCGGCTTGAGGTCCCGGTAGACGGGGAGACCGCCTTTGAGTACGAACACCGGCCGGCCGGAGACCTCCAGCAGCAACTGGCCCGCCCGCAGCGCCTGTCCGGCCTTCACCGGGAGTTTCGTCACCACGGGCGCGCCCCCGTCCGGGCCGGAGCCGGCCGGGGCCACCTCGACGGACTGCGCCGCCCGCACCGTGCCGCGCACGATCACCGAGTCCTGCAAGGTGCGGTGTTCGACCGGCGCCGTCAGCGTGCTCGGGGGCGGCGCCGAGGAGTCCGCGACCGCCTGCGCCGGCGACTTGATCAACTGCGCCGCCGCCACGCCCGCCCCGGACAGGAGCACGGCCCCCGTAACCCCCCAGACCACCCAACGACGCCCACGCGCAAACCCATCGGCCTCGCCCACACCAGCCCCCTTTCCGGAACCTACGCCTCCATGCCCACCACCCACACCAGCCCAACACCCCAGCGGCCCGACGGCCGATCGCCCGCCCGGCCGGTGGGCAGCTGGGCCGCGTGCTGCCGCCACCCTGCCCGGCGGTCTGACGGCCCTTCGGCCGCTGAACCGCCGGACGCCTGCCCCGGCCGAGCAGGACTTCCGCCCGCTCAGCCGCGCACTGCTAACCCGGCTGCCAGCCAGGCGGCGGCCGCTATCCGTTGAACCGCAACGCCCGCCCGGCCACCCGAAGTTGGCTCGGCAGCCCGGCCGCTGACCGCCCGCCCGGCCGCCAGGTTGGCTGGCCCGCGCGCTGCCACCCCCTGCCCGACGGCCCTTCGGCCGCTGAACTGCTTGACGCCCGGCGGCCCGACGACCCTACGGCCGCTGAACTACCCGACGCTCGCCCGACCGTGCGCTGCCCGTCCGGCTGTCGACCAGCGCAACGCCCGCCCGCCGTCCGACCACCCGATGGTGGCTCGGCTGCCCGGCCGCCCGGCCGCCCTTCGGCCGCTGAACCGCCCGACGCCCGCCCGGCCGAGCGAGCCCCTTCCGCCCGCCCAACTGTGCGTACCCGCCCGGCGGCCGCTGCCCGTACAACCGCGCAGCGCCCGCCCCACCGGCGGTGGCCGCCGCCCTGCGACACCGCTCGGCCGCAGCGACCCCCTCAGTCAGCCACGGACCCCGCTCAGCCATGAACCCTGCTGAGCCGCGCAGCGACCCCGCTTGAGCCGCGCAGCGACACTGCTGAGCCGCGCAGCGACCCGTCAGGCGCGTAGTGCTTGTTCGGCTGTTTTGAGTGCGGACTCGTTGAGTTTTTTGGCCTCTGTCAGTTCGAGCTGGTGGGCCTCGATCTGCCGCCGCTGGATCTCCGCGTCCTGCTCGAACCAGATCCGCACGAGATCCACCGACTCCTTGCAGTCGATGTCGGCCAGGGCGACGTTGACCGCCCGCTGCGAGGGCCTGTCGCCTGCCGACGGCGCCAGCTTCGGTGCCTCGTACGGCGTGCCGACGTCGTAGCCCTTGCCCTTCATGCACCGCGACCAGGCCGCGAGCGCGGACCGCACGGGCGCGGTCTGCTGCGACTGGTCGAGGCTGTCGTGGTCCAGCTTGGAGACCAGCGAGAAGTCCGGCTTCGAGGAGCCGATCCGGTCCACGGCCCAGCGCCCACACCCGCCCTCGGGGATCTTCTTCCCCCGGTAGCTGCGGGGTGCCGCCGATGCCTCGGGGCTGAAGGCGACCCGGCCGGTCAGCACGGCCACCGCCGCCTCGCTCAGCTTCGGCATCCGCTGCCCCCGCTGGTCCGGTTCCTCGGCCAGTCCGTAGCCGTACCGCTCGGCGGTCGCCCGGTCCGTGATGCCGTAACGACGTTCGATGTTCGCGTCGTTGTCGTTCGGCGGCGGATTGACCCCGACCGGCGGGAACGTCACCTGGAAGCCGTAGCGCGCCATGCACTCGCTCTGCAGTTTGCGCGAGGCCCGTTCCAGGACGACCGTGTCCTGGTACGTCTGCATGTAGTCCTCCAGCGGCAGCGACAGCCCCTTGGCCAGGCCCTGCCGGGGTGTCGCGTCCGGCCATGCGGCCGTGTCGGCGCCCGCCGCAGCGGCGGCCTGCGCGCCGTCCGTGCCGCCGGGGCCGCCCGGTCCAGAAGTGCAGCCCGCGGCGGCCGCGGCCAGGGCCAGGAGCCCGGCGACCGCGGTGGCGGTCGCCCGGCGTCCCGGACGGGCCGTGCTCGTGCTCACCGACCGGCTCACGCGAAGTGCGCGGACGCGTTCTCGTTCTTCAACGTGGAGTCCAGGTTGACGAACGGGCAGTCGTACGCGGAGGCGTGGCCGAAGTACTGCGAGTGGCCGAGGTAGTCGGAGTTGTAGTAGACGCGGTAGTTGTCCGCGGGCGCGCAGTTGCGCACCGACGCCGCGTTGTTCTTCACGGCCTGGCCGCTGCCGTTGCCGTTGCCGTTGAACACGTAGACGTAGTTGTACAGGTCGGAGCCGACGTACTTGCTGCGTCCCGCGAAGTCGGGGATGTTGCCGTAGAAGTCGGCCCAACTGGACACGATGCGGTCGCCGTTGAGGGCGAGATCCTTGGAGTTGTAGACCATCCACAGGTCGCCGGTGCAGGTCACGCCGTAGACGTCGCAGTTGCTGGTGACCTTCACGGTGGTCGCCGCCTCGGCGGGACCGGCGCCCGCCAGTACGGCGGCCGCGGCCGCGAACGCCGACACCGCGGCACCCGCCCTGACTCGCGCGGACATGCTCTTCACGATTTCCTCCCCCTGTTCCACGGCTGACGCCGCGTCGGACACCGCCGACATGTCATAGGCCGGTCACATGCGTGACCGGCCGGTGATCAACAGCAGGAACATACGTTCCCCGTCCGGGGTCCGATGCGCCGATCTTGATAACGATCGGGAAAAATCGAAGCGCTTTCTCTTCCAAAGATTCCCAAGTGGGGCGCCGGGGGCAGGGCGGACGAACCGCGGCATGCCCCGTCATCGTCGCCCTTACGGGGCGCGGGAACCGGCCACACCGGCGGCGCTTTCCCGCCGCGGCCGGCGTTCGCGTGCCGCCTGCACCTGCTGGTACTGCCCGAGGAACACCGGCGCCCCGTCCGTCACCCGCCACAGGAAAAGACCCGGGTCCAGCTGCACGCTGCCGGTGTCCGACCGGAAGGCGATGGTCCTCGTGACACCCCGGTACGCCAGCGACCGCAACCGGTGGACCAGGGTGCCCGTGTCCACCGGACCCGTCCCCACCGCGGTCAGCGCGCGGGCGACGAGACCGGCCGCATCGTACGCCTCAGCCGCGCCCCGCCCCACCGTGCCCACGCCGTACCGCCGCCGGTACGCACGCACGAACCCGGCGGCCGGCTTCAGCCGCGCCGGGTCCACGAACGTCGCCGAGAAGACCCACCCCTCGGCCGCCGCGCCCGCCGCGTCCAGGAACACCGGGTCGAGCACCGGCTCGGTCGCGGCGGCCGTGCCGGTGAACCCGGCCGCCCGCAGCGCGCGGGCGCAGGCGGCGGCCCGCCGCGGCGAACTGCCGCAGTACACCACCGCCTCGGCCCTCGCCGCCCGGGCGGCCACAGCACCGAAGTCGTCGGTGTCCGTGGCCACCGGGTACGTGGTGACCGACCCGCCGGACGGCGGAGCCGCCGTCAGCGAGGTGGCGATCAGCCAGCTGTAGTCGCGGGTGGCCCGGTCGTCGACCAGCGCGGTACGGGTGACCGGCCTGACGCTGGTGAGATAGCGGACGAGTGGCGCGTCGATCGCGCCGTCGGACGGCCTGACCTGGAACACGGCCGGCTCCGTCACCGACACCGTGCTGTACAGGCCGTCGGAGCCCGCCCACGCGGTCACCATCGGCAGCGGGGCCTTGTTGTAGGTGTCCCGCACCGCGAACGCGGTCGCGTCGGACGTCGGTCCGACCACCGCCCACGCCTTCCCGCCCGCCACGAGCCGCCGGGCCAGCGCCTCGGCCCGGTCCGGGTCCCCGCGGTCGTCGAGCACGGTGAGGGCCAGGTCGAAGCCGCGGTCCGCGCGCGCGTTGTGCTGCTCGACCGCGAGCCGCACGCCTCGCTCGACGGCCGTGCCGAGCGCCTTGCCAGGGCCCGTCAGATCCGCCTGCACGGCGATCGTGCGCGAAGGCCGGCGGCCGTTCGGGTCCGCCCCGCGGCGACCGCCGAGCAGCCAGGCGGCGCCGCCGCCCGCGGCCACGACGCCCGCCGCCGCGGAGCCCAGCACCAGGAAACGGCGGCGGCCGGACACGGTCCGCTCCTCGGCCGCCGCATCGGCCGGTGCCGCGTCATCCGGCGCGGGCCGTTCCGGCTCCGGCAGCTTCAGGACCGCGGCCGAACGCTCGGCGATGACCGCGGGCAGACCCGGCGGCAGCCAGTCGTCGGTGGCGAACTCCCCGAGTTCCGCGCGTAGTTCGGGCACGGTCGGGCGGTCGGCCGGATCCTTGGCGAGGCAGCGGGCGAGCAGCGCGCGCAGCGACTCGTCCGGGACGCCGCCGAGATCGGGCGCCTCGTGGATGGTGCGGTACAGCACACTCGGCGCTCGGCCGCTGCCGAACGGCGGCCGCCCGCTCGCCGCGTAGACGAGCAGACAGGCCAGCGAGAAGACGTCGCTGGGCGCGCCCACCTCCCCGTCGCGGACCCGGGCCTGCTCGGGCGAGAGATAGCCCGGGGTGCCGACGATCACGTCGGTCGCGGTCAGCGCGGTGGCGCCGCTCGCGCGGGCGATGCCGAAGTCGATCAGCCGGGGGCCGTCCAGGGCCAGCAGCACGTTCCCCGGTTTCACATCGCGGTGGACGAGCCCGGCCGCGTGGACGGCGGCGAGCGCGTCCGCGAGACGGGCACCCAGCGCCCGCACCGTGTCCGCGGGCAGCGGCCCGTGCCCGCCGACCGTCTCGGCGAGCGAGGGACCGGGCACGAACGCGGTGGCGATCCACGGCTCGGGGGCCTCCGGATCGGCGGCCGTCACCGGCGTCGTCCACCGGCCGTCGACCCGGGCCGCCGCGGCCGCCTCACGGCGGAACCGGGCCCGGAAACCGGGATCGGCGGCGTGCTCGGCACGGATCACCTTGACGGCGGCCAGGGCCCCGCCCCCGGAGCGCGCCAGATACACCACGCCCATGCCGCCCGCCCCGATCCGGGCCAGCAGCCGGTACCCGCCGATCGACTCCGGGTCCGCGGCGGTCAGCGGCAGCATCGTCGCCCGCCCCCCGGCCGGCGCACCGTCACGCCGTCCTCGGCTGCGGCGCCTTGTCCGGCGCCGGGCCCAGATAGTGGAACTCGCCGTCGATGACCTGGTGCACAAAACTGGCCGGCGTGGTCAGGACCGGCTGGCCCGCGCCCCTCTGGTCGAAGGCGAAGTCCCGGGTGATGCCGTGGTACGTGGCCTTCTGCAACGGACCGATCAGCGCCTTGCGCGCCGGCCGTCTCCCGTTCGTCGCGACGAGCTGCCGGATCAGCAGCTTCGCCGCGTCGTAGCCCTCGGCGGCCCAGAAGCCCGGTGCGTGCCCGTACCGCGTGCGGAAGGACTGCGCGAACGAGCGGACACCGGCCGCGCCCGGCCCGATCGCGCTGGCCACCACCGTCCACCCGGCCGCGGCCGGCTCGGCGGCGAACCGGGCGTCGAGGGCGGGCTCGGCCGCGTACTTCGGCCCGGTGAAGTCCGCCAGCCCCCGCGCCGCCCGGATCGCCCCGTCGAGCGGGCCCGCGTACACGAACGCCTTGATGCCGGCGGCCCGCATCTCCGACAGCACGGGGGTCAGATCGCCGGTGCCGGCCGGCACCACCCGCGGGTGCGTGGCGTCGCCGTACTGGCGGACGACGAAGTTGACCATCTGGATGGTCATCCAGGAGACGTCACCGCCGCTGCGGTCCAGCAGCACCCCGACCGGAGTCGCCGCGCTCGTCGCCTCCAACTGGTAGCCGAGGCTCATGGCGACCACGTTGTGCAGCGGCCGGCCGCGCACGAAGGAACGGACGTTCCGCGCGAGGTTCTGCCCCGCGGACATGCCCAGCACGGGCAGCAGGGCAGCGTCGTAGACGGGCAGGGCGGCCTGTGTGGTGGCGTCCGTGCTGGACCCGATCACCGCCAGGACGTCCGGGTCGTCGACGAGCCGCTGGGCCGCCGCCGCGGCGCGCTCGGCCCGGCCCCCGTCGTCGGAGGTCGTCAGGTGTAGCGTGAACGGCCGGCCGAGGCGCGCGTTGAACTCCTCCACCGCGATCCGCGCCCCCTGCTCCTGCGCCCGCCCGGCCGCCTTCCCCGGGCCGCTCAGATCGGCCTGCACACCGATGGCCCAGCCGGGCCGGGCCGACGTGTGCCTGCCGGAGCCGTCGTGCAGCGCGGCCCAGGCGGCGGCACCGCCGCCCATGGCGAGGACGGCCGCACCCCCCGCGGCGACCGCGAGGAACCCGCGCCGCGACGGGCCGCGGTCCCGCACCGGCCCCTCGATGATCGTGGCCCCGATCTCCGGCAGGGACAGCATCTCGGCCGACCGGTCGGCGACCATGCGCACGACGGCGGCGGGCAGCCAGTCGACGGTCCCCGACGGCACGTCCTCCACCAGAGCGGCGTCCAACTCCTCCGGAGCGGGCCGGTCCGCCGGATCCTTGGCGAGGCAGCGCCGCAGCACGGCCGCCAACTCCTCGTCCACCTCGTCCAGGCCGTCGAGATCGGGCTCGTCGTGCACGGTCCGGTAGAGCAGGGCGTCCACCGCGCCGCCGCCGAACGGGGGCCGGCCCGTCGCCGCGTACGCCAGCACACAGCCCAGCGAGAACACATCGCCGGCCGGCCCGACCCGGTCGCCGTCCCCCGCCGCCTGCTCGGGGGCGAGGAACCCGGGCGTGCCGACCACCAGTCCGGTCGCGGTCAGCGCGGTCGCGTCGAGGGAGCGGGCGATGCCGAAGTCGATCAGCCGGGGGCCGTCAGCGGCGAGCAGGATGTTGCCCGGCTTCACGTCCCGGTGCACGAGCCCCGCCCCGTGCACCGCGGCCAGCGCGCGGGCCAGCGCCTTGCCCAGCACCCGCACCGCCCGCACGGGCAGCGGGCCGTGCCGGCCGACGGCCTCGGCGAGCGAGGGACCGGGCTCGAAGACCGTGGCGAGCCAGGGCGGCGCGGCGTCCGGGTCGGCGCCGGTGACCTTGACCACCCAGGGGCAGTCCACGCGCCGGGCGGCGTCCGCCTCACGGCGGAAACGGGTACGGAAGTCGTCGTCCAGCGCGTACTCGGCCCGGATCACCTTCACGGCGGCGAGCGCACCCGAGTCGGTCCGGCCGAGATAGACGACGCCCATGCCGCCCTCGCCGAGCCGGGCCAGCAGCCGGTGCCCGCCGACGAAGGACGGGTCGCCGGGGCGCAGCGAGCGGTCGATCACTTGCCGGCCCCCAGTTCGCTGCGCACCTTGGTCTCCATGGCGGCCACCGCCCGCGCCTGCGCGGTCAGCAGATCGCCCTGCGCGTACCCCTTGCCGCCCTCGACGACGACGGCGATCGTCACCGGCCCGAGCCGTACCTGGTCCCAGAAGTAGGGCGTGGCCTCCTTGCCGAGGCCGGGATTCAGATACTCGCCCATCTCCAGCAGCACATCGTCGGCGGAGGTGTTCCCGTTCGTTCCGTAACCGGAGCCGATCGAGTTCAGGCCGCGGATCCGCTCGGTGGCCCGCAGTTGCTGGTCGGGGCAGCGCAGCGCCTCCTCCAGCGTCTCGGCCATCTCCCCGTCGGCCTGGGCTGCGGTGCGGTGCACGGTGACGGTCGCGGCGGCGCGCACCTCGCCCCTGCCCCCGCCGGCCGGGAGCCGGGCATAACGGGTGAGGCTGCCGAGTACGTCGGCGGGCAGCGACGCCTGCCGCCAGACACAGTCGGGGCCCAGCACCGGCCAGTCGGCCGGATCGCTCTCGTACGGGGTGCGGCGCTCGTAGCCCGGCCCGTAACTGTCCGGCCCTGCGGTGACGGTACGCAGCAGCCGCAGCGCCTGCGACCGGGTCTCGGGCAGCCGCGCGGCATCGGCCCGGAACCGCGAACCGGCCGCATCCGCACCCGTGCCCGACTGGCCGGCCTGTGCGCCGGCATCGGTGCCGCGGTTGGCCGCGCCGCCGTTGGCCGTGCTGCCGTCGGTGGTGCTGCCATTGGCCGTGTCGCCATTGGCTGTGCCGCCGTTGGCCGGGCCGGAGCCCGCCGAGCCGTCGCCCGTCGCGGACGGCGTGGCGGCACCGGGACCGGCCCCGTTCCCCGCTTCCCCCGAACACCCGGCCAGCAGCGCCAACGCCGCACAGACCAGCACCGCAGATGCCCGTCTTCCGCGCCTGAGCGCCCCTGCGTACGTCACAATCCTCCCTCCCGCGCCGCCAAGCCCCGGCCCGCACACGGCACCGCCCGGGGTTCGCGGGCATCGATCAACTCATCTTGGCGCATGGGGAGACGGCGATGCGACGCACGAAGCATCGGGCCGGCAACAGGCGTGTAACCCTTGGACAGCGGATCTTCACAGCTGCTTCATGAGTGTCACGGGTACCACGTCGAGCACGATGAGCACCAACGCGCCCTGCGCGGGACACACTTGAACACACGCCGGGTTCGGCCCGTTGTACTCCAGCCGGAGGCGGGCCCGGTGTACGACACCCACGACGACGCTCTCGCACCCGGCGCCGCGTTCTCCGCCGACGACAGCCAGGCCGCGGCCCCCGACGCCGCCCACGGCACCCGGCTGCGCAACACCGACGACCTGTCCGACGCGGCGAATGCCTACCCGCTGCTCCCGTCCGGCGCGGCCGCCTTCAGCGGCGACGGAAAGTACGTAGCCCGCGACGCCGCCGCCACCGGCTCCACGCCCGACGGCTCCCGCCTCTTCGCGGTCACCACAACGTGGCCGGCGGCCAGTTCTCGCTGCACATCTTCCGGCCGCCAGCGGTGCACCACGACCCCCGGCGACCTGACCCACCGCACCGCCGAGGACATCACCCACACCGTGCCCTGCCGGACCGCGCCGTGCTCAAGGGCGTATGGACCGACCGGTTAGGCACCGGCACCCTGTCGTCGGTGACGGTCGCCGCGGACGCACTCCCGACCGCGCCGGCAACGATCCGCATCACACGCTGATCCCGCCGACCCTGCTGATCCCGACGGGCATCGGCTCGGGCGCCCTGCCACGTATGGGACGCCCGAGCCGACCCTTCGCGCAGGGGCGGACCCGCAACGGGGGGTGAAACAAGCCCGCCCTGCACACCGGCGCCCGCGAGCCTCCCCCCGGAGTGCAGGCGCCCGACCCCGCACGGGGGTCACTTAGTCCAGCGCGACGCGCGAAGGCCGCGTCACGGGCGCGAGCGAAAAGTCGCAGGAAACCCACCCATGTGAAGCCCACCACGCACGACACCCACGCCCCCTCACCGCCAACCCCACGACCCACGACCACTGGGACGACGCCAACCACCGCGCGCCCACGGTCCCTTGGATCACGGCCCACACGATCTCCACGAATTCTCCGCATCCCCTACAGCCGCGCCCCGTGGGCACTACAGTCACCCGTGTGCGGCTCGTCACATAGTGCTGCACATCAGGCAACTGGGGCGGGGGCGCTCTCACGCCCGGTGTGCATCGTGTTGGGGGGGCTTTATGCGGGAGATGGTCAAGGGCTCGAACGTATCTCTGTCAGCCCTGAGCGAGAACGTCGGTTCGGTGATCGTCGGGCTGGGCTGGCGGAGCCCGACCGGAGAAGGGGATGCCGACGTATCCGTCCTGTTGCTGGACGCGAACGGCAAGGTCCGCAGCGACGCGGACTTCTGCTTCTACAACAACCCGGTCGCCGCCGACGGGAGCGTGCAGCTTCTGGGCAAGACACCGACGGCCGACGGCAGCGAGGACGGGATCAGCTTCGACCTGACCGCGGTCCCGTCCGGGATCGACCGCATCGTCGTGGCCGCCAGCCGGTACGAGGGCGCCCGCTTCGCAGAACTGGAGGGCGTCAGGCTGTCGTTGGCGGACGGTGGCGGTGAGGAACTGCTCCGCTTCTCCATCGAGGGCGCCGACGCGATGAGCGCGATCATCTTCGGCGAACTGTACCGGCGCGGGCAGGAGTGGAAGTTCCGCGCGGTCGGCCAGGGCTACGACACCGGCCTCGCCGGTCTGGCGACGGACTTCGGGGTCGACATCGAGGACGACGCGGCGGTCGATATCGAGGACGGCGCGGCGGCAGAAGAGGCACCGGCCGACGCCGCCGTAGACGAGCAGGTGGGCACGACGGCACCGGCACCGACGCCGGCCGACGGGCCGACACCGCCGGGGCCCCTGGAGGCGGCGGTCCCCGCTCCGCGCCGCCCCGAGAGCGAGTCCGGACCGAGGAAGCCGACCGCACGGCCTCGTACCGCGAAGAAGAAGGTCACCCTGCCCAAGGCGGCCAAGAAGACGCTGGCGGAGAACGAGTCGTGGAAGGAGGCCAGACTCTTCCCCGTCTCGGTCCTCAAGAGCGACCGGGACCGTGAAATGCGAGCGACCTCGGTGCTGTTGTCGGTCATGGCGCAGGTACCGGAGTTCGGCAGGAGGCTCACCGCCGCGTTCGGGGCACCGGCCGGTCGTACGGAAACCTTCACGGAGGTCACGCTTCCGCACGGTGACACCCCGCGGCGCCCCGACGGGGTGATCCGGGTCGAGCGGGCCGGCAAGCTGTGGACGGCGCTGGTCGAGACGAAGACCAACGGCAATGCCCTCAAGGCCGATCAGGTACAGGCGTACGCGGACATCGCCGCGCGCCGTGGCTACGAGGCCGTGATCACCTTGTCGAACGACGTCGCGTTGGAGGGCGGCCCGCTCGTCGACGTGAAGATCGACGGACGGCGCAAGCACAAGGTGGCCCTCTGGCACCTGTCATGGGCCGAAGTCGCCCATCAGGCCCAGATGTTGATCCGGCACGAGGGCGTAGGCAACGCGGCGCACGCATGGCTGCTCCAGGAACTGCTGCACTACGTGCAGCACGAGAACTCCGGCTGCCACGGATTCCAGAACATGGGCCCGGCCTGGGTTCCGGTACGCAACGGAATCGACGACGAGACCCTGTGCCAGGGAGACCCCCGCGCACTGGAGGTCGTCGAAAGCTGGGAACGGCTCATTCGCCAGGTCTGTCTCCGGCTGGGCGGCGAACTGGGCCAGAAGGTACTGCCCGTCCAACGCGCCGGACGCGGAACCGACCCGAAGGCGCTGCGGGACCGCCTCGCCGATCAGCTCTGTCTCGAAGGGAAGCTCGAAGCGAAGCTGCGCATCGAGGGCATGCCCGGCGTCCTGGCGATCAGCGCCGACCTGCGTACGGGCAAGCTCCGCACCTTCACCGAGATCCCCGTACCCGAGCAGGGTTACCCCCTGGCATGGGCGAAGCGGCTCGTCCGCCGCCTGGCCGAGGCACCGGCGGACCTCCACATCGAAACCCTCGTCGAAGGAGAGACGGGCGGCCCACGCGGAACGCTCGAACGGCTCCGCCCCGAACCCGCGGACATGCTGCCCAAGGACAACGGCACCCAGATCACCGGCTTCCGCCTGTCCCTCTTCAGGGGAATGGGAAGCAGCCGCGGCAACGCGGAATCCGGCTTCATCCGCAGCGTCGACGACGCGGTACACCGCTTCTACACCACAGTGGTCGCCCACTTGGACGGCCCCACCCCCCACCGAACACCCACCAGAAAACCCACGACAACAACCTGAACCCACCACCGATCCCGGCTGACGAGCGGCCGGGATGGGGACGCCTTCAGCCGGTGGTCGTCCTGGTCGTGTCGGACCGCGGGACGGGCGGGGCGGATTCGGCGCCGGAGCCGGACTGCGCGCTGGACTGGGATTCCGCGCCGGAGTCGGATTCCGCCCTTGACTCGGATTCCGCGTCGGAGCCGGATTGCGCGTCGGAGCCGGGCGGGGCCGGTTGGGCCAGGGTGCCGGCGACGAGGAGGACGCCCAGGATGAGCAGCAGCGGCACCACCATGGCCGCCCGGTAGGAGACGGCCGCCCCGACGGCCCCGACCAGGGGCGGCCCGATCAGGAAGCCCACGTAGTTGAAGAGGTTGACGCGGGCCACGGCGCTGTCCACCGTCCCCGGCAGCCGCTGCGCACCGACCACGAAGAGCTGGGGCATGATCACGGACAACCCCGCGCCGAGAACGGCGAAACCGAACGCACCGGTCACGGGTTCCGGTGCGGCGGCGATGACGGCGAACCCCACCGCGGAGAGCAGGACACCCGCCCGTACCACGGCCACCGCTCCCCACCGCTGCACCCAGCCGTCCCCGAGACCACGGCCCACCAGGGTGGCCGCCATGTAGAGGGCGTACGGCACGGTCGCCATCGCCTCCGAACTGTGCAGGGTGTCCTCAAGGAACTTGGCGCTCCAGTTGGTGGCGGTGGAGTCGGCGACGACGGCCACGGTCATGATCAGGCAGAGCGGCAGCAGCGGCTTCCAGGGGACTCCGCGTGGCCGAGCGGACCGCGCGGCCGGTTCAGCCGCGGCACGGCCGCCCGCCACCGCGCCCGGCCCGCCCGGCTGCCGGGTCAGACGCGGTCCGGCCGACACCGCGAACGGCAGCAGCAGGGCGACCGAACCGGCGAAGAGGACGAACAGCGAGAGGTGCCAGTGGGCTCCGGCCCAGGCGAGCAGGGCGCCGACGATGCCGCCGAGGCTGGCGGAACCGTGGAAGCCCAGCATGATGCTGCGACCGTAGCCGCGCTGGATCCCCACGCCCGTCATGTTCAGGCTCGCCTCCATGGCACCCACCAGCAGCCCGAACACGCCCAGACAGGCCACGAGTTGCCAGACGGCCTCGCCCGCCCCGACCCCGACCAGACACAGACAGATCAGGGGCTGGAGGACGCGTACCACCACGGGGGCGGGAACCCGGCGTACCACGCGCGAGACGGTGACGCTGCCGACACCGGCCAGGACCGGCACGGCCGCGAGGAACAACGGGAGCGCGGCGTCGCTGAGCCCGTACCGGTCCTGGACCGCCGGGATGCGGGTGACCAGCAGGGCGAAGACCGCGCCGTGGACGAGAAAGACCAGGAGCAGCGCGGCGCGCGCCTGCCGCAGCCGTACCGGGATCTCCATGGCACCCCCTTAGGTGTTCGCCACCACTCACCCGAGGGCAGCACCGACGTGACCATAGGGACCACCGCTGAAGCGCCACTTGAGCGGCAAGACCGTCAGGTCCGCCGCCCCCACACGGATCTCGAAGTCGGGACGCGCCTTGAGAGCCCGATAGCCGCAGCACGGGCACGCGAGAAGGGCGCCCTCCATACCCGGCGGCGGTTCGACGGCGCCCCGAAGGGGCGCGGGGAACTGCGCGACCAGCCACGACGGTGCCGCAGACGACCGACGGCCCATCGCGGCACATCCAGCGGAGCGCCTAGGCTGATGTCCAGTCAAGTACGCAACCCGAGCAGGCGGAAACCGTGGAAAGTCTCACCGAGGCCAACCTCAGGGCGCTGGCCGGTGCCCGTTCCTTCGAGCGCGGGCTCGGATACCTGGACGCGGTGTCCGGAGTCGAGGTCGGCGACGGCCGGATCACCGCGACCGTTCACGGCACGGAGCGGTACGAGGCGGAGCTGACCCTGGACGGCCCCGGCGGCCTGGCAGGCACGTGCGACTGCCCGTACGGCCTGGAAGGCAACTTCTGCAAGCACCTTGTGGCCCTCGGCCTGACGGCGCTCGCCCAGCGGGCGAGCCTGCCGCGGCAGCGCAAGGCGGCCCGGAAGCGCACGCAGGATCTCGACGGCTGGCTGTCCGCCCTGTCCAAGGACGAGTTGCTCACTCTGCTGCGGCAACAGATGGACGAGGACCGGCAGTTGCGGCGACGCCTGGAACTGCGGGCAGCGAGCGCCCGCGGAGACCTGGCCACGGTCCGGGCCCGCATCCGCGACCTGCTCGACATCGGCCCCTTCACGCAGTACGGGTACGTCGAGTACGCCGACGCCCGCGCCTACGCCGACCAGGCCAAGCAGGCCGTGTCCGCGATCGGCGCGCTGACCGGCTCGGGCCGGGCCGCCGAGGCGATCACCCTGGTCCGGGAGGCGATGCGGCTGCTGGCGGAGGCGGCGGAGAGCGTGGACGACTCCGACGGCCGGCTCGGGCAGATCGGCGCCGACCTCGCCGATGCCCACCTCGACGCATGCCGTGCGGCGCGCCCCGACCCCGGGGAACTCGCGCGCTGGCTGGTCGGCCATGCGCTCGGCGACTTGGACGACGGCCTGACCGACATCGATCCGCTCGACTACGAGGACGTACTCGGCGCAGAGGGAATGGCCGTCCTGCGGGAGTCGGCGGTCGAGGCATGGCGGCGCAACCGTACCGGCTGGGCCGAGAAGTACCTGATGGAACGCCTGGCCAAGGCGGGCGGGGATGTCGACACGGTAATCGCCGTCCAGGCGGCCGACCTCGCACCGAACGGCCACACGCACCTGCTCATCGCTCGTGAGCTGGATACCGCCCGACGCCCGGACGAGGCGCTGCGCTGGGCGGAACGCGGCATCCGGGAAACCCGGGACCTCGCCGCCGTCGACACCGCACTGGTCGACTACCTCTGCGGCCGCTACGCCCAGGCGGACCGGCTGTCGGACGCCCTCACCGTGCGCCGCGACCACTTCGGCGCCCGCCGCTCCCTGCTGGCGTACCAGCAACTGCGGTCCGCCGCGCAGGCCGCGCACTGCTGGCCGGCCGAGCGCGAGCGGGCGCTGACCCTGCTGCGCGCCGATGCGGAGCAGCGGAAGGCGGGCCGGTACGACGGCCCGGTCCTGGTCGACGCGCTGCTCGATGACAAGGACGTAGACGCCGCTTGGCGGGCCGCCGCCCGGACCGGCGCCCAGGACCGGCAGTGGCTCGCCCTCGCCGACCAGGCGCGCGCCGACCGTCCCGCCGACGCGCTCGGTGTCTACCTGCGCCTGGCCGAACCGCTGGCCAACCAGACCGGAAACCCGGTCTACGAGCAGTTGGTCGACCTCCTGCTGAGCATCCGAGACTGCCACCGCCGCCTGGGCACGCCGGAGGAGTTCACCGCGTACGTCACGGCCCTGCGCACGGCCCAGAAACGCAAACGGAACCTGATGCGCCGCATGGACGACCACGCCCTGTGAGCCCGGAGTATCCGGAATCAGTGGAACACCACGGCGTGACCACCGGCGACGCTCGCCAGGCAAGCCTGGCGGAGCTGGCCCCAGGCCCACTTCTCCGGTCCGAACGGATCGTCGTCCGAGAGACCGACGGATACGTCCTGTGCAACGGGCTCCGGATGCGAGGAGTGTGCGTCGGCGAGGCGGATACCCAACGCAGGCGCGAGGCCGTTCAGTTCGGTCAGGAGCAGTTGGCTGGAGCCGACCATCCCGGCGCCGGCGACCCCTGACTCCGGTGGGAGGAAGAGCGGATCGGCGAAGTCGACGGGGACGTAATAGCCGGCGTTGTCCGCGTGACACAGCAGGTGGGAGACGAGCAACGAGGTCTCGTCGTCGATCCTCGCAAGGTCACGGTGCCATGCCTCGCTGTCGGACTGCGGGACGGGAACCACGGGCTCTCCCCGGCCGGCGAGGACAAGGACGCGACGCAGCCGGGTCAGATACCCATACGGGAACCCGCCGGAGAAGACATGAGGGCTCGGCGGAGCAACGACCTCCGGTTCCGCCCACTGCACCCGCTCAGCACGCAACGCCCGACCAAGCCGGACGAAGCCACGACGGTGGTACTCATACCCTTCCGGGTCGTTACGCGCCTGGTCATAAAGCAACCCAACGGAGATCGAAAGTCCCATGCCCGAAGCGTAGTGACCGGGCGTGACAATGCGAGACGGCGAAGACCACCAGGGTGTCCTCACCCCAGGCCCCGGCCGCCCTCTGCCGCGAGCCTCTTGGAGGCCCTGGGCACGATGAACCTGGGTCGCTGATCCTGAGCGCTGCACCGCCGGTACGGACCGTGGCGCCGGGCCACGGTCCGAAGGCCTGCTTGCCGGGCCGTGCGCTGTACTCGTCCGGGCCGCCGGGGGCTTCGTCGCGTACCAGCCGCCCGCCCTCGGCATCTGGTTGCTGGTAGCACCTGCCGCGTCGAGTTCCGTTTCGCCAGTGGTCGGCTGCCACATGTGTCTCGTCCGATTCGCGCTCTACGCATGTGCCGCCGAGCGGAGCGGCAGTTGCAGGCTGACCCCGAGCCGCCAGAGCCCCCGGAGGAATGGCCGGATGCGGGGTAAGGGCCCATGCTTCCGTAACAGCTCACCGAGTGGGGAAGGCGAGTCGCAGAACGATCTCGCCGTCGTCGATCTCCCCGGTGGGCTCGAACCCGAACTTCTGATAGAAGGGCCACGGTTCGCCGTCGCCGGGCTCGTAGCTGGTCAGTAGCTCGGTGGCGCCGTCCGCACGAACCAGGGCGGCGATCTGCGTGAGCGTCTCTCGGCCGACCCCCCGCCCCTGGTGCCGTTTGTCGACGAGGAGGCGCCAGATGAAGTGCCGCCCCTTGTAGGGACCAGCCGGCGGCTTCCACGAGAGCATGACGAACCCGACTGGCTCGTCGCCGCGGTACACGGCGCGGTACCAGGGATTGGTCTCCGGTTTCTTGGTCGCCTCCTTGAGCGACTTGGACACGGAGGCGACGAACTGCTTCTGATCACGTCGGACGCGGAGGGCACGAACAGCATCCCGGTTGTCGTCGGTGATCTCCCGCAGATGCACGCCTGGGGACCTCATGCCACACCCTTCCGCATCCGGCAGCTGCGCCATCCGGGCCAACCTGAAGAGCCGCCACAGGGCGGCATTCCCATGCGTCCGCCTTATCGAGGACGCCAGGTTGGACGCCATCGCAGCGTATTGGACACAGGCGATCTGGAGCAGAACTGGCACGCCGGGCTGTGACCGCGTCCAAGGCACCGTCGGCGCGTGATCATTCGACCTGAGTCCGGTTGCGGCGCCCTTCGTCAGCCAGACGGGCTGACCTGGGCAGACGCTCCAAGATCCTGTCCGCAGACAGTCCACAGCCCCCGTCGTAGCGCCGCTCAGCGCTGCATACGCCTGCACATGCAAGCACACCGCGTCCCCAAGCGAGCTAGAATCTAAGTAAGATTCAATCTACGTAACATCGAACATGCGTTTTATGCCGCTGAGAGCGGGTGGCCGATGGAATTCAAGGGCAGGGCAGCCGATCTGGATCTGCTGGCTCGACAGCTGGGCCTGGTGATCGAGGGCGCGGGTGCTACCCGTGGGCAGGCCGTGATCATGACCGGTCGGCGCCGGGTCGGGAAGTCTCGCCTGGTCCAGGAGTTCTGTGACCGGTCGCGGATTCCATATGTGGTCTTCCAGGCGACCCGGGGCCGCAACGCGATGGCCGAGCGGGCGGACTTCGCTGGGGCGCTCGCCCAGTCCGCCCTACCGGGGGCGGAACTGGTGGCCGGGCTGCAGGCCGCGGATTGGAATCAGGCGCTGCGCTCACTGGCCGTCGCGGCTCCGGACGACGCCCCGAGCATCGCGGTGATCGACGAGGTGCCGTGGCTGGTCGAGCAGGACGCGGAGTTCGAGGGGGCTCTGCAGACCGTCTGGGACCGTCACCTGTCCGCCAAGCCGGTCCTGCTCATCCTGGTCGGCAGTGACATGTCGGTGATGGAGGCGCTGCAGTCGTACGGCCGCCCGTTCTTCGGGCGGGCGGCGAAGATGACCGTACGGCCGCTGCACCTGGGCGATGTGCAGGCCATGACCGGGTTGGATGCGGCGGACGCGGTGGACGCGCTGCTGATCACGGGAGGCTTCCCGGAAATCGTTCAGTCGTGGCGGCCAGGGGCCGGCCGGGTGGACTTCCTGCGCGAGGCCGTGGCGAATCCGCTGTCTCCGCTGCTGGTGGCGGGCGAGCTGTCGCTGTTGGGGGAGTTCCCCGAGGCGTCACACTCGCGGGCGGTGCTGGAGGCGGTGGGCAGCGGCGAGCGGACCTTCTCCACGATCGCGGCACAGGCCGGGGGAACAGGTGCCCTGCCATCGGGCACGCTGTCCCCGCTGCTGAACACCCTGCAGGCCAAGCGGGTTCTGGCGGCCGACCTGCCACTGTCCGCGAAGGCCGACACCAAGAACAAGCGCTACCGCATCGCCGATCCGTATCTCCGGTTCTGGCTGGCCTTCCTGCAGCGGGGGATCCCGCTCATCGAGCGCGGCCGGGGCGACCTCGCCCTGGAGCGCATCGAGCGGTCCTGGACCACCTGGCGCGGGCGTGCGGTCGAGCCGCTCATCCGCGAGTCGCTGCTGCGGCTGCTGCCCGACGAGCGCTGGCCGGAGACAGAGGCCGTCGGCGGCTGGTGGAATCGGCAGAACAACCCCGAGATCGACCTGGTGGGCACCGATCGTGAACCCGTGGCAAGCGCGGTGCACTTCGTCGGCTCCATCAAGTGGCTGGAGTCCCAGCCGTTCGGCCGGCGTGAATACGACGCACTGGCTCGGGATGTGCTCGCGGTGCCCGGTGCCGGACCGGACACCCCGCTGGTCGCGGTGTCCCGCAGCGGTGTCGCCGACGGTCTACCGCTCGCGGCCCACTGGGGGCCTGAAGACCTGGTCCGCGCCTGGCAGTAGCGGCGAGACGGGGGTACGCGCCTCAGGATGCCCAGTGCCGGTACGCCTCCACCCGGGCCCACCCCTCGGGCGCGGGTTCGGGCAGCGGTAGGTTGAGAAGGCCGATCGCCTGACGGTGCCGACGGCGTCCGCACAGGGCGACGATGCCGCTGACGGACCGGAGCCGGACGGTGGTGTAACCCGGCCCACCACCTCAAGACACAGCGTCTGCTCCGGCTCACGATCCATCATCCCGGCGGCCAACCACGCCTCAACCGCGAGGACATTCCTGACTTCCAGAGGCTGCTTGCGGCGGCCACGGCTCTTCGGCATGCCATCGAGTCTGGCAGAGCAGAGCAGAGCGGGATGCGGACCGGACGATCGAGGACAGCCCCCGCTGGAGTGACTGCACGGGCGCGCCGCCGAGGTTCCAACGACCGCCGTGGCCTGAATGGCCCTCTTTCGTCATGAAAGCTCTCCCCGCACCCTTCGATCAGGCGCGACACACCCATGCTGCGGGACCGACGGGGGAGCCGTGATGGCCAGAACGGTCTACGTACCGGTACTGCCGACCACCCGAGCCGCCAGGCGGGCCTATGAACATGTGGACGCGACGGTAAGGCGCCGGATCGAGCCGTTGTGGACCTTGGTACCGCGTGTCGGGCCTGAGCGTCTTCGGGACGCACCTCCGGTGTCCGAACCGGAGACCGACGAGACCCTGCTGAGTGACTGGCTCACCCCGCGCGTGAACGACCTCATCGAGACGATGGGCGACAACCCTGGTTGGGTCGACGCGGCCCACGTCGAGCGTTTGATCCACGGGTCCGCGGACAGCCTGTGGCACTTGGCCGTCGGAAGCCGCCTGCGCCTGGTCACCGGGCCCGAGCGCGCCCCAAGGCATCAGCGCTACGCCGCCGACCTCGCTTTCCTCAGTGGTCGCAGCCTCGGTATACGGCTCACGCTCCACGAGCCGCTGGACCCGCACGGCAGCCTCCGCCCGCAGCTCCTCGACCTGATCGACCGCCTCTGCCTGCCACCCTCCCGCCTCGACCTCATTCTGGACCTCGGACCGGTCACGGACGCCGGGGAAGCCGTCAAGACCGCCCTCATCGCGATCGACCTCCTCGGCGCCCTCGTTCCGTGGCGCACGCTCGTCCTCGCCGCCGGCGCCTTCCCCCGGGTCATGGACGACATCGACATGCAACCCACCCGTACCGCCGTGCGCCACGACCGGCGGCTGCACCACCTGGTGCGCACCGCCCGCCCGGAGTTGACGAGGCGGATCGTGTACGGCGACTACTCCGTGGAGCACGCCTGCAGCGCCAACATCGCCCCCGTCCGGCAACCGGGCCCGGGCTGGAGCCTGCTGCGCTACACCACACCGGACGGCTTCCTCATCGCCCGAGCACCGACCAGGGGCCCCGACCACGTCTCCCGGGTACGCGCCCAGGCCCGCTGGATAGTCGAGCACAACGGCTTCCGCGGACTCGGTGATCCGGGCCACGCCGAAGGCGAGCGCTGGCTGCGCGCCTGCGCGTACGGTGACGGCTCGAAAGGCTCCGGCAATGCCGAGACATGGCTCCGGGCGGGGCACACACAGCACATGGACTTCGTCGGCCGGCTGCTGACAGGTGCTTTGTGAGGCACCGAAGCCGCGAAAACGGCCCCGCCACGACGAGCAGGCGTTGCTTTTTGCCTGGGCCAGGGCAGCTCCAGGGGGCATGGCATCGCGTGCACCCGGCAGAGAGGCATCGAGTTGCCCGCGCCTGGCGAGCCAGCCTGGGCAGCCTTCCCCTCCTGCGGGTTTCGGGCGGACAACACGTTTCTGACCTGCGGCGACGCCTGAGAGCAGGATTCGAACCTGCGCACACGGCTCCGGAGGCCAGCAGAGACCGTTGCGCTTTTGGAGCGCTGACCTGCGGGGGAAGCGTGGTCGCGGTCGCTGCTGGCGAAGATCATTACGCCCCTATTACGTGGGCGGCCTGTCGGGCGGTCGGTACGGCCCGTATGGTCGAAGCATGATCTCGGGCAGCAGCGGGGCACCTGACGGCGGCGGCACGGAGTTCACGGCGGAGGGGCTGGCGCCCGTCCTCCGGGAGGCGTGCGCGACGGCCGGACTTGACCACCGCGGCGCCGAGTTGCTGCGGCTCGGTTCGAACGCGGTCTACCGCCTGACGACGTCACCGGTCATCGTCCGCATCGCGCGTGACCCGTCGGTGTTCGCAGAGATGGAACGCGCCGTGGGCGTTGCCCGTTGGCTTGAGTCGCAGGACTTCCCAGCCACGCGCGTGACGGCTTCGGTCGCCCAACCGCTTGTCGTCGGCGGTCTGGTGGTCACCATCTGGGAGAGCGTCCAGGAGAACGAGGAGTACGCGACGGTCGGCGAGTTGGCCGACCTCCTGCGCCGCTTGCACTGGCTCGAAGAACCTGAATCCCTGGGGCTGCCGTACTTCGATCCACTGGCCAAGGTGGCGGCGTCCCTGGAAGGTCTTGACGGCATCCCGGGGGAGGACCGTACGTTCCTGGAGGAGCGAGCGGCGCGTCTCGCCAAGGACTACGACCGGCTGGACTTCGTCCTTCCCTTCGGCCTGATCCACGGCGACGCCAGTATTGGCAACATCCTCCGCCATCGGGACGGGCACGCCGTGCTCATCGATCTGGATGGCTTCGCCCTCGCCCCGCGCGAGTGGGACCTGATCCAGACGGCCATCTTCTACGACCGGTTCGGCTGGCACACAAAGGCAGAGTACGCCGAGTTCGTGCACCGGTACGGCTTCGACCTGATGAACTGGCCGGGGTACGAAACGCTTGCTGACCTGCGTGAGCTGATGATGGTCGCCTGGCTCGGTCATCAGGTCCCGACGAACGAGCGGGCTGGTGCCGAATTCGCTCGGCGAGTGCGGTCTCTCCGTAGAGGGGAGGGCCGTGACGAGTGGGGCCCGTTCTGAACTGAACGCGCGGCGGCCTGCGCTCAAACACCGAAGCGACCGCCCGAGGCAATCCACAGCCTGTGCTCTCTGACTTGCTCGGTGAACGTCTGCACGTGCGCGCTGTCGCCGGCCACTGCGAGATTCCGCCGGAACTCGGCGAGATAACTGACGCATCGGGCCGACTTCAGCTGCTCGCCCAAATCAAGCGCGTCGAGTGCCACGCGGCATGCCTCCTCGACGTCTCCGGCGCGCAGGTGGGCGTCGGCCAGAACCATGGTCGCGAAAAAGTCGCTCCGTACGTGGCTGCCGCTCATGGCGTTCTCGGCGTGGGCGACGGCCTGACGGGCGCTGTTGACGTCTCGGAAGCAGTGGGCGGCCTCGGCGGCAAGCTCGGCTTCGTCGAAGTAGCTGATCCACTCCGGTTCGTCGTCGTTGTTCCGGCTCTCCAGGGCGTTCGTGGCCGCGCTCAGGGCGGCTTCGCAGGCTCCTACGTCCCCCGTTCGGGCGAGAGCACGGGCCTCCATGGCGTGGAACTGGGCGCGCAGCGTCGGCGTGGCCACGGGAGCGATGCCCATGAGCGCCGCGCGGGCGAGGGTGGCCGCCTCGGTGTAGTGCCTGAGAAACGTCGCCTGGTGACTCATGGCCGACAGAATGCTGCCGGCGAGCCGGCGGTCATTGGCGTCCTGGGCCAGTCGAAGGGCCTGGAGAAAATACCGCTGTGCCAAGCCGTGGTAGCAGGCGTCGTAGGACATCCAACCGGCAAGGAGCGTTGCTTCGGCCACGGTGGAGAAAAGCGCCCGGCCAACCTGCTCCGTGTACTGGCCGCGCAGGATCGGCGTCACTTCGGTACTGAGGTACTGGACGGCCGCGTGCCGTGCGTGGTCGCCGCCGAAGCGGTCGTCCAGTTCGGCGAACATATCCGCGGTCGTCTTGATGGCCGCTACGTCCCCGAGACCGACGCGCATTCCGTCTCGGCGCTGCCGGGGAATGCCTGGCTCGGGCGCCACCAGCCAGCGGAGCGAGGCTTCGTTCCATGCGGGTTCGGACGGCTGGGCCTGTAACAGGGGCTCGTAACGGTTGAGGTCGGCGCGCCACAACTGCCCTACGGTCTCGATCGCGCCCTCTGGACTTGCCGGATACGTGACGTCCAACAGCCCTGTCTCGGGTTCGCCCTCGTGGTTCAGCCCGAGTTCGGCAGCGCTGAGGCCGTATACCTCGCACAGCAGCGGGCCATAGAAGTCGTCCGGGACGCTGTGTCCGTTCTCCCAACTGGCGATACGGCGTTTCACACTGGCGTCGGACGGGAGGTGGTGGCCACGACGGGCGGCAGCCTGACGCAATTCGCGTACCAACCGCGGCTGACTCCAGCCCCGATCCATACGGGCCTGCCGTAAACGAATACTGGTGGGCTGCATCGAAGACGTGATGTTCCCTCCTCGCGCGCGCAATCGCGAAACCGGGCCTCACAGCGCTCTGACTTTACAACCGAACGTAAGCGTGGTGCATCGTCGGGCGCTGCAAGTAATCGGCGTACCCCTGACGGCTGCTCGTGACGGGGGATGACGCGTCCACGAATGACGCGTCATCCCCCGTCACCTCTCGTCATCTGCCCTGGTCAGGGTGGTGACCGTGAGGCTGGACACAGGGCGGCAGCGGCCGCAACTGAGTCCGACCGAGGTGAGATGACGTGCAGAGGATGACCAGGAGGGGCGTCGAATGGCTCTCCGCGGCGGCAGACGATCCGGCTGCGTGCAGGGCCACCTGGGAGGATGACCCCCGCTCGCCGTACATGCTGCCGACTGGCCGGTACTTCGACGTGGTGACGGTAGACCAGCGAACGGGAATCGAGACATTCGATCAACTGCTACGCCGGGGCCTTCCGTTCGGCCCTACAGTGCTCGACCACAAGGCACAACGGGTCGGCTTCTTCCTCGGCTCGCAGAGTCAGGAGACCTTCGTCCATCACCTCGAAAGAGAAGCGGGCACGCCACCTGCTTACCGCTACCTGAGCCGAGACTCGGTCGTCGTTGTCCCGGGACCCATGCCCCTGCGCGGCGACCGTTACGAGTGGCTCCGCGCCCCGACCCGGCGACCGATGGCCAACCCGCTCCGCCCGGTGGCCCTGGCGACCATGCTCGTTGCCTCCGCCGAGTTGCTTGCCCGCGTGGACCGCTACGGCGAGCGCTACCCGTCCGCGGCTGCCTTCGCCCTCACCGCCATCGAGAGGGCTGCGACCGATGCGGGATGACCCCACTCACCGGCACGACGCTGCCTCCTGGTCGCCGCTGAACAGCGACGGTTGGTACGCCGCGCGCAATGCCACGACGGCTCTGCGGGATGCCCTGATCCGCGCCGGTCTGGAAAAGGATTTCCCCTATCTCCGGGCCGAATTGAACGCCTTCGGGCATGGCCTGGTCGAACTCGGGCGTGTGTCGCCGGCCACCGCGGAGCGACTGGCGGAACTGCTCCGGCTGGCGCTGACATCGGGGGTGCAACGCCTGGGGGAGAGCCGCGACGAAACCGCCGAACACCGCACAGGAAGGGACTGAGCCATGACCGACCGACGGGGAGCCGTCGCCAAGCGCGCCGAGAACCTGATGCCCGACGTGCCCTACGTCCGCGGCTGGGCGCAGGCTCGACGCAGCGCCGGCATCTTGGCCGAGCAACTGACCGTCCTGGGCCTGGAGGCGGACTTCCCCGGACTCGCGGCCGACGTGAACGTCTCGGGGGACGGCCTGGTACGCCTCGGCACCATCCGCCCGGAAGCGGCGGAGAGTCTGGCCGAACTGATCGTGTCGAGCCTGGCGGTAGAGATGAAGTTGCACGCCGATTCGTTGACGCAGGGGACGGGGACTGCCTATCGCAATGCGTCGGCTGCCTGAACGCTGCGGCTCCGGTACTCCGGCCGATTGCGGTACGAGCCTGCTCCCGCGACCGGTCCGCTCCGCCCCGTACGTCACCGTTCCCCCGGCGGTGATGTACGGGGCTTCTTGCTGCTCGCGCCTTGCTTTCTTCGGCGTCGGTCTGCCGCTTCGGCCGGGACCGGCGCCCCAGCGCCGCAGCCCGGACGAAGCGGCAGACCAAAGGATTCAGGGGATGGCATCCAAGAGCGTGCCCGCCTCCGCATTTGAGGACATCAGCTTGGGAAGCTAGGGGCGCTTAGGGAAGGTTGCCGGTCTGACCTGCGGCTAAGCGGTGTCAGGACTTTGACGTCCGTTGTCCTGATCCCCGGTATTCCCCGTGGTTCCCCGCACGACCTGGCACGGGTCTTGCACGGCCTCTTCGTCCAGCAGTACGGCAAGTTCCCTCAGGTCGTTCGCGACCATGACCTGAGCGAGGCGTCCGGCAACGGCCACGACTTCTGGCCAGACGGATGCCTGGAGACACTCCGTGTCGGTGTCGTTGGGTGCCTCGGCCGCGGCGGTGTTGAGCGCGATGCCGAGCTCTCGCATGAGAGCGACCTCTTCCTCAGTTCTGAGACTGACGCCGAGGTATCGCTCGGGTTCGTCTGCATCGCAGAAGTCGTCGAAGAGCGTGTGGAAGACGTGGTCCATGTTCTCGAACACAGAAGGGTCGAGCCACACGTCCCGCTGCCATGGTGGATTGGCCAGAGCCAGGACCACGGGTACAACGTGGACTCGATGGTTCGCTATGAGACGGGCGTCATCGCTCACGGAGCCGAGCCTAGCGATCGGACCCCGAGGAGGCGTCAGCGTTCTCGGGGAGCTGGCGCTTAGAAGATGCGGGCAAGCCTTGGCAGGTCCACCCGATCGGCCTACGCCGGCACCGTGCAGGGCCGTCAGACGCCACTGCCGTCCGCCGTCGTTGCCGTCAATGCTGTCGTCAGCCGTCGGGGTCTGAGCTGCGCACAGGCACCCGACGAGCCCAGTGCCCGCAGTGACGATCGCAACGAGCACGGCGCTTCGCCACTGGTGGCAGGCCCGGGCCTCTGCGCGGCCTACAGGCCGTTGCAGCGCGCCGACTTGGTCGTAAAGCAGTCGATTTGGCTGACAGGTGAGACAAGTACCCAGGCGGGCCGCTAGCTTCATGCTGTGGATCAGAGCATGCATGGCTTGATCGGCCTCAGTGGCGCGGAGTGGCAGGACCTGTGCACGCGAGTGCTCAGGATGCAGCATGGGGCCGACCTTGTCCCCGTCCCAGACACGGGTGGAGACCACGGACTTGAGGCGTACACACTAAGTGGTCACCTATTCCAGTGTTACAGCCCCCAAGAGCCACTGTCCCATCAGAAACGATACGAGAAACAACGCGACAAGACCACGAGGGATGTCGGTAAGTTCATCGATAACGCCGATAAGCTCAAAAAGCTCTTCGGTGAGCACGTGAAGATCAACCGCTGGATCATCATGTGCCCTTATATCGACAATAAGGATCTCGTAGCTCACTGCGCATCGCAAACGAAAAGAATTCGCGATGCGAACCTTGACTATGCCGACCCTGAGATCCACGTCATATGCCAGACAATGGAAGACTACGAGCTCAGCTACAAGAGGGTAGTCAACGCGCAACTCGCTCGCATGCATCTACCGCCGCTCTCCGAGCCGGACTACAGTTCAGTCGATAGTGCTGGCGTGGATAAGATGCGCGAGAAGCTCGGTAAAGTGCACAGATTGCGCGACGAGTCACGCAGAAGTGAGTACGTAAGGGGTCTCCTGCACTCGTACATCAACAGTCAGGAATTTCGCGGGTACATCAAGCTTCATTACACCGAAATCCATACACTGCTTGAGTCGGAACTGGACGACCTGGAACAGCGTCTCGTAATGGAGTTCAGTCTAGATGACAGCCGTCCTGCCACGCTGCTGCAGCGCGTCCTACTAGAGACTGAGAGCAGGGTGAGGGCATGTGCGCCCGATACCGCTTCAGGTGACTCGCGGACGCTGGCCCAAGGGCAGGTCGCAGAGTGGCTGATGAGGTGCCCTCTGGACTTTTACGAAGATCTGGCATCCTAGGGAGCTGATATGATCTCCGAATTTCTGGGTGCCGACGACGAACTCGCCAACGCACGGATCGAGTTCCGCAGCCAACCTCACCCGATCCCAGCTGATGCACGCGTTGCCTATAAGCTTGCCCAAGTTGCGATAGTGCTGAGCGCCTTCAATAGGAACAGTGCGACCATTGAGAATCTTCATCTGTTTACATGGTCGCTGCAGAGTAAACGCGCGGGTCAAATGCTTTTGTCGTGGTGGTCCGGCAGTAGATACGCGAATACTGTCACTCAGAGGTCCGATCCTCACCTTCCTGTAGCGCTCAACGTCGGGCTCATTCGAGGAATCGTGAGCATCACGGGTACGAGCCATAATCGTGTCACTCTCCAGCCTCCCGGTGTTCTGTTCGCTCAACAAATTGAACTTGATGAGGAACTTATGAGCGCCGAGAAATCCTACATCCGTCAATTCAAAAAGCTAAGTGACGCGGCAGTTGCGCGACGGCTCACGCGCGCTTCCTAATGGTCAGGCTGAGGGGTTTGAGATGAAGACCAGGATTCGAGCAGTCAAGCTGCGGGTCCACAGCGCAGCTGGGCCCGCTGGCGCAACCGTTCCTTTCGCACCCGGCCTGAACGTCTTGCGCGCCAGTAACAGTCGTGGAAAGACGCAATCACTGCAGGCCATCATTTATTCACTGGGGCTGGAATCTATGTTCGGCCCTAATTCGGGAACGTCACTTGGTAGTGCATTAACGACCCAGATCTCCTACGGAGAACCAGAACGCGCCGTAGCGGTTGCATCGAGCTGGTGCGCAGTAGAGCTAGAGAACGCGAACGGAATCATCACTGTTCAGAGAGCTGTCAAGAACAGTCGAGTGCAGCCGAATCTGGTTCGCGTATGGCGAGGCGCTGCCGTCACAGACGGCTTAGCAGATCTTCGACACGAAGAATATTTCGTGCGAGAATCAGGTTCTGCGAGAAACCCGCGGGGCTTTCATCGCTTCCTGGCGGAGTACTTCGGTTGGCAGCTGCCTGTCATTCCTAAGTACACAGGTGGCGAGGCGTTGCTCTACCCTGAGATTATTTTCCCTTTCCTGTATGCGGATCAGCGCTCATGGGGATCCGCAGGACCTCGGCCCGTTACCCAGTATCAACTGCGCGAGCCAACGCGACGAGCTGCAGAGTTCCTTCTCGGATTCGCTGGACCCGAAACGGCAGCTCAGCGATATCGTCTTGAGGATAGACTCAAGAAGCTGCGTAGTGATTGGGGTAGCAAGCTAGCGGCGGTGGGGGCTACGGCCTCTGCTGCCGGCGGACGGGTCATTGGCCTGCCAGAGTTGCCTGTCGGGGCTAGGGCTCGGAGTGGCTCTAGGCCGACGCGCCCAACAGCAACTGCAGAAGCTCGCTTACAGGTTCTTGTGGACGAGGAATGGGTCAGCGACGAGGAATTGATGCTGGCTCTGCGGGAGGCCGCTGCCCCTGAGCCAGCGCCGCAGGTAACTGATATTGGGTACGACTTGATCCGGGAGCGGCTGTCGGAGCAGGAAAGGGAGCTGACGCGGCTCACCACGATGGCTAAGATCGTTGAACAGAACCTGACGCTGAACGAAAAGCAGGTCGCGATTCTCGATGACCGAATCAGCGCAATGTCCGACGAGAAGCTTAAGAATCAGGACGTCAAGACACTGCTGAGGCTGGGAGCGTCTAGCAATGTACTTGATCTCGATGCAACTGATTGCCCCACCTGTCATCAACCACTGTCAAATGTTGAAGTTGAGCATGTCGGCCCAGTTCTAGATGTCGACGCTACGATCTCTCTGCTGTCATCTCAGATCAGGACATTTGAAGAGATGCGGCGCCAGGCGCGGGAAGCGGCGACGGAAAGCCGAGTGTCCTATCGAGCCATTCAAAGGTCCGTGGACATTTGCCGGATGGAGATCAAGGCGCTTCATGGTGATCTAGTGGTGCCTGGTGAGTTCCCCAGTTCAGGGGATATTGCGAAGCGGGTTGCCGCAGAAGTTCGTCTGTCTGAGTTCACCAGAGCGAGGGAGGCTGTACAGGACCTCCTTGTTGAGATGCAAGAGCTGGCGAATGAAATTTTCGAGGTTCGTTCTGAGCTCTCAGACCTACCGAATGTGACACCGCAAGAGGACTATCGCCGACGCGACATGCTACAGAGATCCGTGAGAGAGCAGCTAACTGACTTCGGTTTCAGTAGCTATGATGCCGCCCTGGTAAGCATTGACGAGGAGACGCTTAGGCCTGAGCGAGAAGGGCTCAACCTCGACACGGATGCGAGTGCGAGTGACGTTGTCCGCACGAAGATCGCATACCTGAACGGGATTCGAGAAGTAGCCAACTTGTTGCGAACTCAGCATCCGGGTTTTCTGATGTTGGACGAGCCCCGCCAGCATGAACTGGACGAGGACCACTTTCGGGCGACGCTTCGAAGGCTTGCGGAGTGCTCTGATGTCGGTGACCAAGTAATCGCAACTTCCGCTGCTTCCGTGTCGACGCTTTCCGCAATGCTCGGCTCGGCTTCGGCCAACGTGATCGACCTGGGCAGCCAGCGACTGATCCGGCCGACGGCTGGAGAAGACCCCATGGACTATTAGCGTTGGTGCCAGCTTCCTCAGCCGTGCTCGTTTTGGTCGGCGGAGTCTTAATGGCTCAGTCAAGGCCCCGCCTGCTGTCAGGCGTCGTCGGCGGTGTCCTTGGCAAGCAGGTCCAAGGCGTCGTTGTGGAACCGGCGTTCGGCGTCGCGGCACGGGGCGCTGAAGAAGGCCCGCTGGGCTTCGGCAAGATCGCAGTCCAAGAGGCCCATGGTGACGAACACGGCTTCCGCTCCATGGCACCCGTTGTTTTTGAGGAACTGCTGGAGGACGTCCGTATCGCCACTCGCCTCCCAGATGGGCCGAGCAGTTTCCCGCATGGCGGCGATGCGCGCTGATCGTTCTGCGTCGAAGCCCACTGGACCCGCCTCTCTGCGTTGGCTCGCAGGCTATCGCCAGGGAGGTGGGGAGCGCTGCCTCAAGTGAGCTTCTTCGAGCTGGCCACCGATCAGGTGACGGCCTACGAGCGCGACGAGCGAGGCCCCCGAGCCGTTGATCGAGATGTCTGACGTTTCAATCACGCTGCTCGGGGGCCTCGTTGGTCATCCATCCTGCCGCACTCGACCTGCCTCATGCACTCGTGGAGTGGGTGACCATGCTCGTCGTCACCCGTGAGGGCGGCTGGCGCTGCAAGCTCCGTCCGTCTCAACCCGCGATGGTGGCACTGGTGTACCTGCGCGAACACACCCCCCTGGCGAAGACCGCTGCCGGGTTCGGGATCAGCGAGTCCACCGCCCACGCCCACACCAGCACGGTCATCCACCTGCCCGCCGAACGTGCGCCGGGACTGCTGAAGGTCCTGCGCGAGGCCGATACGGACGTCGTACTGCTGGACGGCACGCTCACCGAGTGCGACAGGGCCGGCGACGGACGGGCCGACTACCCCCACAAGCACCGCCGACACGGAGTGAACGTGCAGGTGGTCACCGATCCGGGCGGCCGGCCGCTGTGGCTCTCACCTGCCCTGCCGGGCCGAGCCCACGACCTGACCGCGGCCCGCACGCACCGGGTCACCCGCATCTGCGGGCGCCAGGGCATCCCCGTCCCGGCCGACCCCGCCCACCAGGGCGGCGGCCCCTGGGTGACCACGGGCATCAAACGCAGGCCACTGCAGGAACTCACCCTCACCGAGAAGACCGTCAACCGGGCCCTGGCCGTGCCACGGGCACCAGTCGAACCCGGCGCCGCACGCCTGAAGTCCTGGCGGATCTTCGGCAGATCCCGATGCAGCCCAAACCGCATGACGTCAATCGCCAAAGCCGTACTCACCCTGGAGCGGCAACGCTGAAGAAGCTCAATGACCCGAGAAGGGGACTTTCCGTGTCTGACTACGTCATCCGCTCCGGTGACCGTGCCGCCTTCCTGGTCGGCCTCCGGGAACTGGTCGACTTCCTGAGGGCCAACCCGGCAGTCGTCGTACGGGGCAAGACTGACCGGGCGAGCGGGCGACGGCTGCGGGTGGTCTCGGGGGTGCCTTTACTACGCGGCCATGCGGCTGGTGAGGCACTGGGCTCCGGCGCTCCGACTGCACGCTTCCGGCGTCCGGATGGGGCCAGATCGAGCTCGCCGAGACGCGTCCCACGGCGGGGAGGACGGGGACCGACTCTGGCGAGGCGCACGATCGGCGTGGCCTGAAGCAGCGGGGCCATGGTGAGGTGCGCATCGTGCCGATTCCGTCTTCGCTGGTTCGGCTCCTCCGTGAGCACGTGAAGGAGTTCGGTACGGCGAAGGACGGTCGGCTGTTCTCCAGCGAGCGGGGCAACGTGATCGCGGCCTTGCCGTACCCCTGCGGGTGGAAGCAGGCACGGGGGACAGGCGCTCGTCCCCGATCAAGTCTCCTCGGTTTTGGCCTTCTGCCCGTACGACCTGCGCCACGCAGGCGTGTCCCAATGGCTCAACTCCGGTGTACCGGCGCCAGGGGTCGCCGCTCGCGCGGGCCACTCGGTCGACGTCCTTCTGACGATCTACGCCAAGTGCAGCGACGGCCAGGAGCAGGAGATGAACGACCGGACCATGCGAGGACTAGTAGAGGGGGGAGGAGGAGGGAGAAGCGCTGAACGACTTGCGCAGCCCCGAGCACCTACTGCTCGGGGCTGTCGTCTGTGGCGGGCTGGTTCAGGGAGACAAGTGTCAGTCGTTTAGCGCTTCTACGTGATCAGTGACGGCGGGCCGACGACACTCGGAAAGCAGTCGCTGAGCTGCGAACTCCCACTCAAGATCACTTAACTATTACAGCGTGATCACTGTCATCCGGCTGCAGAGCACTGCATCTGGTGGCACATACGCGAAGACCCCGTCCCAGTTGCTTCCACTGGTCACGGGGTCTGTCAAGCACTCATGCATTTTGCAATGTGAGTGCCCCCGGCAGGATTCGAACCTGCGCACACGGCTCCGGAGGCCGTTGCTCTATCCCCTGAGCTACGGGGGCGTGTCGGGTGTGGAGCTGTTGCTCGTTGCGACGGGTAGAACCCTAGCAGGTCTTCCGGGGTGATCAGGAACGGGTTTGGCGTGGGTGGGGCGGTGGGGGGCTCCCTCGGACGGGTGGAAGTGGGGAAAAGCCGGACGCGGTGGCTGGTCCCGACCTACTCTCGTGGTGTGCCAGGCGCTTCGGGGCGGGTGCTTGTTGTGGACGACAACAAGGTCATCCGACAGCTGATCAGGGTCAATCTCGAACTGGAGGGTATCGAGGTCGTGACCGCGGCCGACGGTGCCGAGTGTCTGGATGTGGTTCATCAGGTGCGGCCCGACGTCGTGACTCTCGACGTCGTGATGCCCCGGTTGGACGGGTTGCGTACCGCCGCTCAGTTGCGGGCCGATCCGCGTACGCATGATCTTCCTCTTGCCATCGTCAGTGCCTGTACGCAGAACGAGGTCGAGGGTGGGCTCGACGTCGGTGTCGATGCCTTCCTCTCCAAACCCTTCGAGCCCGCCGAGCTGGTACGGCTCGTGCGGCGCCTGCTTGAGCGGGGGCGCGAGGGGAGCGGGCGTCAGGTGGCTGGCGGGGGTGTGGGTGGGTCCCGCGGTGGTGATCTTGGTGGGGACGTCGATGCCGGGGCGGAGATCGGTGGGGTGGTGGGTGGTCCTCCGCTTGAGGGCGGTCTGGAAGCGGGGGATGTCGAGGGAGGGGCGCGTACCCCTGACTCCGAGTTCTCCGGCTGACTTCGAGTTCTCCGGCTAGCCCGCGGGAGGACCAGTGGGTGAGTACGTGCGTGGAGTGGATTGGTGTGAGGTGGAGTGGATGGAACGGTTCGTGCGGCCTTGGCCCGTGGGGGCTGTGCGGGGGTGGGGAGCGGGGAGCGCGGCGAGGGCATGAGCATGAGAAGGCGTGAGCGTGAGAGGCATGGACATGAGGTGAGTTGGGTCGTCTCGCCGTAGCGTTGCCTTCGTCGCCCCGTTGGCTCGCCTTCCCTCGCCCGTCGTCCTGTCGCCCGTCGGCCCGCCGGCTCGTCTCCTCGCCGTCCCGCCGCCCGGCCTGTCCGTCGACCCATCGGCTCGCCCCCGTCGGCCCGGCGCTCCGCCGGCTCGTCTCCTCGCCGTCCGGCTGGCTCGTCATCCCGTTGCCCCGCCGCCCGGCCGTCCGTTGCTCCGCCGTCCGGCCGCCCCGTCGCCCGGCCGGTCCGTCGACCCGTCGGCTCGCCTCCCCTCGCCTGTCGTCCTGTCGCCCGTCGGCTCGCCGACTTGTCTCCTCGCTGTCCGGCCGCCCCGTCATCCCGCCGGCCCGCCGTCCGGCCGCCCCGTCGTCCTGCCGCCCGGCCTGTCCGTCGACCCTCGACTCTCCTCGTTCGTCGGCCCGTCGTCACCATCGCCTCGCCAGCTCGCCAGCTCGCCAGCTCGCCAGCTCGCCAGCTCGCCAGCTCGCCAGCTCGCCGTTCCGTCGGCCCGTCGGCCCGCCGTCCCATCGCCCGTAGGCTCGCCGCCAAGTCGGCCCGTCAGCCCGGGGTGCCTATTGGCTCGGGGTGTTTTGGGTGTTCGGCGGGTGTGGGTGCGTTGTGGTTGGTTGTGCCGTTCCCTGCGCCGCCTCCGGGGCGCCTAGCCGCTCGGGGGCGGGAGATCGGCGGGTGTGGGGCGTCGCCTCGGCGTTCCGGTTCCGCGGTCTCTGGAGCGGCGCGTCTCCGGGCCTGTCGGCGTCGCGTCGGGTTCGGCTGCGGTGTGTGTAGCGCGGGGCATGGTCGAACCTGTTCGACTGGCCACCCCCTTCCTCCCCTACGCTTGTCCCGTGACCCCCGTCGAGCTGTCCCGTACCGTGCTGGGCGCGGTGCGTCGTGCTGTGGACGGGGGGGAGCTGAGCGTGACCGTGCCTGAGCGGGTCGTGGTGACCGTGCCCGGGCCCGGCGGGTGTGGGGACTATGCCACCAACGTCGCCCTGCAGCTCGCCCGGTCGGCCGGGAAGCCCGCTCGGCGGGTCGCCGAGATTCTGCGGCCGTATCTCGTCGGCGCCGAGGGGATCGGGGACGTGGTCGTCACCGGTCCCGGGTTCCTCAACATCAGCTTTGAGCCGGGCGCGGCATCCGTCGGTGCGCTCGTGCGTGAGATCCGGGACCGGGGGGCCGCCTACGGTCACGGCGACGCGCTCGCCGGGCAGATCGTCGCGTTGCGGGTGCCGTACGAGGCGCGGGCCGAGGTGGTCGCCGACGCGCTGGTGCGGATCGTGGCGGCCCAGGGCGGCCGGGTCGAGATCGAGCACGGTGAGCCGGTGAACCTGCGTCCCGTGCCGGCCCCGGAGGACCCCGCACCGCTCGGACCCGACGCCGCCCGCTGGGCGCTGCTGTACCCCGCCCCGCACGACCGGCCCCGGATCACCGCCGACCATCTGGTCCAGCGCGAGGGCAATCCCCTCTTCCGGGTCCGTTACGCGTACGCCCGCACCCGGGCCCTCACCCGCAACGCCGCCCGCCTCGGCTTCACCGCCGAACCCGGCGACGACCTGACCCCCGGCGAGGACCGCATCTCCGGCGAGGGCCGGATCTTCGGCGACGACCTGACCGGCCCG
The DNA here is from genome assembly GCF_044765425.1 of Streptomyces sp. NPDC102462. Classification (NCBI taxonomy): domain Bacteria; kingdom Bacillati; phylum Actinomycetota; class Actinomycetes; order Kitasatosporales; family Streptomycetaceae; genus Streptomyces; species Streptomyces sp. NPDC102462. The sequence goes on from NZ_JBIWKB010000008.1 coordinate 141,753, forward strand.
ACGGTCACACATACGGCCAACACACCAGCCATGGCCACCAGCACAGCCACACCAGCAGGAGCCGGCAGCACAACCACCAGCACGGTCACCTCGACCCACCCCCCCGCCGCACACACCCGCGGCATCCTCGCCACCCACCCCCCGGCCACAGCCGTGCGCCCGCTTCTCGTCGCCCTCGCCGATCACCCCCGTATCCTCCGCGCCGCCGCCCTGCACCGCGGTCCGGACCGGATCGCGCGGCATCTCGTCGCCGTCGCCGATGCCGCGCTGCCGTTTCTGCTGACCGTTCTGCCGCACGGCGACGAGAAACCCTCGGCCGCCCACCGCGCCCGGCTCGCGCTTGCCGAAGCCGTCGGGACGGTGCTGGCCGGCGGCCTGTCCCTGCTCGGCATCGATGCCCCCGACCACCTCTGAGTGCCCCGGTGAAAACCCTGGAGAGCACCGGAGCAAGCCTTGAGAGCCTGAGAGTCAGAGAGCCACTGTCATGAGTCGTTCCGCACATCCCGCCGGGCCCCGGCACGCCGACGTCCTCCCGGAGGGCCACTACTCCGCCCCGCCCGCCGACCTCAACGCGCTCGACACCAAGGTGTGGGCGCACACCGTCGGCCGCGGCGCCGACGGTGTCGTCACCGTGGGCGGCATCGACGTCAAGCGGCTCGCCGAGGAGTTCGGCACGCCCGTGTACGTCCTCGACGAGGAGGATTTCCGCACCCGGGCGCGGGCCTGGCGCACCGCCTTCGGGCACGACGCCGACGTCTTCTACGCCGGGAAGGCGTTCCTGTCGCGGGCCGTGGTGCGCTGGCTGCACGAGGAGGGGCTCAACCTGGACGTGTGCTCCGGGGGCGAGCTGGCCACCGCGCTCTCGGCGGGCATGCCGCCCGAGCGGATCGCCTTCCACGGCAACAACAAGTCCGCCGAGGAGATCGAACGGGCCGTGCGGGCGGGCGTCGGCCGGATCGTCCTCGACTCGTTCCAGGAGATCGTGCGGGTCGCGCACATCGCGCAGTCCCTGGGAAAGCGGCAGAAGGTCCAGATCCGGGTCACCGTGGGCGTCGAGGCCCACACCCACGAGTTCATCGCCACCGCGCACGAGGACCAGAAGTTCGGCATCCCGCTGGCCGGCGGGCAGGCCGCGGAGGCGGTGCGGCGGGCGTTGCAGCTCGACGGGCTCGAGGTCATCGGGATCCACTCCCACATCGGGTCGCAGATCTTCGACATGTCCGGCTTCGAGGTCGCCGCCCACCGGGTGGTCGGCCTGCTCCAGGACATCCGGGACGAGCACGGTGTGGAACTGCCGGAGATCGACCTGGGCGGCGGGCTCGGGATCGCGTACACCAGCGACGACGACCCGCGTGAGCCGCACGAGATCGCCAAGGCGCTCACCGAGATCGTCTCCCGCGCCTGTGAGGCCGCCCGGCTGCGCACCCCGCGCATCTCCGTGGAGCCCGGCCGCGCCATCGTCGGACCGACCGCGTTCACGCTGTACGAGGTCGGCACCGTCAAGCCGCTCGACGGGCTGCGGACGTACGTCTCGGTGGACGGCGGCATGTCCGACAACATCCGGACCGCGCTGTACGACGCCGAGTACAGCGTGGCGCTCGTCTCCCGGGCGTCGGATGCCGGGCCGATGCTGTGCCGGGTCGTCGGCAAGCACTGCGAGAGCGGGGACATCGTGGTCAAGGACGCGTTCCTGCCGGCCGATCTGGCACCCGGTGACCTCATCGCGGTCCCGGCGACCGGCGCCTACTGCCGGTCCATGGCCAGCAACTACAACCATGTGCTCAGGCCGCCGGTGGTCGCGGTGCGCGACGGTGCGGCCCGGGTGATCGTGCGGCGCGAGACGGAGGAGGACCTGCTGCGGCTCGACGTCGGGTGAGCCCCGCGTCGGGTCGGAATGCGGCAGCGGACGACGACGGCGTCCGCGGGGCCGGAAGATCTCCGGTTTTCCGGCTCGGCACAATGAAATCGACGTCTCACGATCCGGACGAAGGGGAGAAACCGCCGTCCGGTGAGTGAGACTGGTCCCACCGTAGACGGTATGAGGAAACGAGGTCGGATGATGCGTACGCGTCCGCTGAAGGTGGCGCTGCTGGGCTGTGGGGTTGTCGGCTCAGAGGTGGCGCGCATCATGACGACGCACGCCGACGACCTCGCCGCCCGCGTCGGAGCGCCGGTGGAACTGGCGGGTGTGGCCGTGCGCCGTCCCGACCGGGTGCGCCAGGGCATCGACCCGGCCCTGATCACCACCGATGCCACCGCCCTGGTCAAGCGCGGGGACATCGACGTCGTCGTGGAGGTCATCGGCGGCATCGAGCCCGCCCGCACCCTCATCACCACGGCCTTCGAGCACGGCGCCTCCGTCGTGTCCGCCAACAAGGCGCTGCTCGCCCAGGACGGCGCCGCCCTGCACGCGGCGGCCGAGGAGAACGGCGAGGACCTGTACTACGAGGCCGCCGTCGCCGGTGCCATCCCGCTGATCCGGCCGCTGCGCGAGTCGCTCGCGGGGGACAAGGTCAACCGTGTGCTCGGCATCGTCAACGGCACGACCAACTTCATCCTCGACAAGATGGACTCCACGGGGGCCGGCTACCAGGAGGCGCTGGACGAGGCCACCGCCCTCGGGTACGCGGAGGCCGATCCGACCGCCGATGTCGAGGGCTTCGACGCCGCGGCCAAGGCCGCCATCCTCGCCGGTATCGCCTTCCATACGCGCGTGCGCCTCGACGACGTCTACCGCGAGGGCATGACCGAGGTCACCGCCGCCGACTTCGCCTCGGCCAAACAGATGGGCTGCACCATCAAACTGCTCGCCATCTGCGAGCGGGCCGAGGACGGCGGGTCGGTCACCGCGCGCGTGCACCCCGCGATGATTCCGCTGACCCACCCGCTCGCTTCCGTGCGCGGCGCGTACAACGCCGTGTTCGTCGAGTCGGACGCCGCCGGGCAGCTGATGTTCTACGGTCCCGGTGCGGGCGGCGCGCCCACGGCGTCCGCGGTCCTCGGTGACCTGGTGGCCGTCTGCCGCAACCGGCTGGGCGGGGCCACGGGGCCCGGCGAGTCGGCGTACGCGGCGCTGCCCGTCTCGCCCATGGGCGAGGTCGTCACGCGCTACCACATCAGCCTCGACGTAGCCGACAAACCGGGTGTTCTCGCCCAGGTCGCCACCGTGTTCGCCGAGCACGGTGTTTCCATCGATACGGTTCGGCAGCAGGGCAAGGACGGGGAAGCGTCGCTCGTCGTCGTGACCCACCGCGCGTCGGACGCGTCCCTGTCCGGGACCGTCGAGGCGCTGCGCAAGCTCGACACCGTGCGGGGTGTCGCCAGCATCATGCGGGTTGAAGGAGAGTAACCAGCAATGACCCACCAGTGGCGCGGAATCATCGAGGAGTACCGGGACCGGCTGCCGGTATCCGACAGCACGCCGGTCGTGACGCTCCGTGAGGGCGGCACGCCCCTCGTGCCCGCGCAGGTGCTCTCCGAGCGCACGGGCTGCGAGGTCCACCTGAAGGTGGAGGGTGCGAACCCGACGGGGTCCTTCAAGGACCGCGGCATGACCATGGCCATCAGCAAGGCCAAGGAGGAGGGGGCCCAGGCGGTCATCTGTGCCTCCACCGGCAACACCTCCGCCTCCGCCGCCGCGTACGCGGTGCGGGCCGGGATGGTCTCGGCCGTGCTGGTCCCGCAGGGCAAGATCGCGCTCGGCAAGATGGGCCAGGCGCTGGTGCACGGCGCGAAGATCCTCCAGGTCGACGGCAACTTCGACGACTGCCTCACGCTCGCCCGTAACCTGAGCGACAACTACCCGGTGGCGCTGGTCAATTCGGTCAACCCGGTGCGTATCGAGGGGCAGAAGACGGCCGCCTTCGAAATCGTGGACATGCTGGGCGATGCCCCGGACATCCATGTGCTGCCGGTCGGCAACGCGGGCAACATCACCGCGTACTGGAAGGGTTACCGGGAGTACGCCGCCGACGGGGTGGCGGCCGGGACCCCGCGGATGTGGGGCTTCCAGGCGTCGGGCAGCGCCCCGATCGTGCGCGGCGAGATCGTCAAGGACCCCTCGACCATCGCCACCGCCATCCGCATCGGCAACCCCGCCTCCTGGCAGTACGCGCTGCGCGCCCGGGACGAGTCGGGCGGCCTCATCGACGAGGTGACGGACCGTGAAATCCTGCGCGCCTACCGGCTGTTGGCGGCGCAGGAAGGCGTCTTCGTGGAGCCGGCGTCCGCCGCGTCGGTGGCCGGCCTGCTGAAGGCCGCCGAGCAGGGCCGGGTCGACCCCGGTCAGCGCATCGTCTGCACGGTCACCGGAAACGGCCTCAAGGACCCCGACTGGGCCGTCGCGGGCGCCCCGCAGCCGGTCACCGTCCCGGTCGACGCGGCCTCCGCGGCCCAGCGGCTGGGGCTGGCCTGACGGCCTCGGCGGCCGAACCGGCACCCCCTTCGGCCGGGTCGGCCGGGTCGCCTTGCCGGCGTCCTGACCCGGGGACTCCCTAGGACCTGACCCGGGGACTCCCTAGGAGGGGTGCACGGGGGGCTTGCGACACGCATCGTGCGCCTCCCGTGCGCCCTATGTCGCCGCAGAACCTTCCTTCGATAGGCTGTACAGAATCCGCCTGCCGCATATGCCGCGCATACAGCGGTGCCGCGTCGTCTCCGCGGCCCGAGGTCACGTACGTACGCATCGAATGTCATTCGACAAGCACGCAGCTCAAGGAGAGTCATCGAGCGATGGCCGGTCCAGCGTTCCGCGCCGCCGCCGTCCGGGTGCGCGTTCCCGCCACCAGCGCCAACCTCGGCCCGGGCTTCGACGCCCTCGGCCTCGCGCTGGGGCTCTACGACGACGTGGTCGTCCGGGTCGCCGACTCCGGACTGCACATCGACATCGCGGGCGAGGGCAGCGAGACGCTCGCCCGTGACGAGAACCACCTCCTCGTACGCTCCCTGCGCACCGCCTTCGACCTGCTGGGCGGACAGCCCCGGGGCCTGGAGATCGTCTGCGCCAACCGCATTCCGCACGGCCGGGGCCTCGGCTCCTCCTCCGCCGCCATCTGCGCGGGCATCGTCGCCGCGCGGGCGGTGACCATAGGCGGCGAGGCCCGGCTCGACGACCCCGCGCTGCTGGAACTGGCCACCGAGATCGAGGGCCACCCCGACAATGTGGCGGCGTGTCTGCTCGGCGGCTTCACCCTGTCCTGGACCGAGGAGGGCGCCGCCCGGGCCATCAGGATGGAGCCCGACAATTCCATCGTTCCGGTGGTTTTCGTGCCCGGGAAGCCGGTTCTCACCGAGACCGCGCGCGGCCTGCTGCCGCGCACCGTGCCGCACGTCGACGCCGCCGCCAACGCGGGCCGCGCCGCACTGCTCGTCGAGGCCCTGACCAGGCGCCCCGAGCTGCTGCTGCCCGCCACCGAGGACCGCCTCCACCAGGAGTACCGCGCACCGGCGATGCCGGAGAGCGCCGCGCTGGTGGAGCGGCTGCGCGCCGACGGGATCCCCGCGGTGATCTCCGGCGCCGGACCCACCGTCATGGCGCTGGCCGACGCCGGCACCGCCGACAAGGTGCAGGCCCTGGCGGGCGTCGGCTGGGCCGCCAACCGGCTGGGCCTTGACCTCCAGGGAGCGAGCGTGCTGCCGCTTGCGACCTGACACCCGGTTGCCGGATTTGGAGAGGGGGAATGTTTGTTGGATCCGGTAGTGTTAACCTCAAGTCTGCACCCGACCCCACCATGGCGAGGTGCTTCGTGTCCCCGTCCGGGACAGACATTCTTCCGGGAGCCTCCCAAGCCACTTCGTGTCCTGTACGTCGTACCTGGGCAGTACGCCGCACTAGGGCATTGAGCGGATTGCCGGGCACGCTCCGGAATCGGTGCGACCACGCCACGTGACACTGGGTGCCACGGCTCAAGGAAGCGCCATCACCAGAAATCTCTTCCGCCGCTTTGGCGGACCACCGCCCCGGCACGGTCCACACAGCAAGGGCCGAAGCCGGACAGCACAACCGGTCGCCGAGCCAGACAGGCCGACGTCCGCTCCAGGGAAGGACCCTTCGTGAGCGACACCACCGATCTGATGGGCGCACGTGTCGAGGAGACCGCTGCCGCGCCCGCCACGGACGCCTCCGCGCCTGCCAGCGGTGCCGGCTCCCGGCGGCGCCGCGGTACCGGCCTTGAGGGCATGGTGCTGGCCGAGCTGCAGCAGGTCGCATCCGGCCTCGGCATCAGGGGCACGGCGCGCATGCGCAAGAGCCAGCTGATCGAGGTCATCAAGGAGGCGCAGGCCGGGGGCAGCCCCGCCGGGGCAAGTGCCCCCGCGGCCAAGGCGGACGCCACCGAGACCAAGCCGAAGCGCCGGGCCACCTCCCGGACCCGTACGGGCGAGGAGGCGGGCAAGAAGACCGAGGCCAAGGCCGAGGCCCCCGCCGACAAGGCCGTGGCCCAGCAGCAGATCGAGATCCCCGGCCAGCCCTCTCCCAAGGTCTCGGCCCCCGCCGAGCAGGCGGGCGCCGATGACGGCGCCCCCGCCGAGCGCCGGCGGCGCCGCGCCACCGCGGATGCGGGCAGCCCCGAGACCGTCGTCGCCGAGGCGAAGACCGAGACCAGGGCCGAGACGCCGGCCGCCAAGCCCGCGACATCGGCCGAGCAGGCCGGCGGCTCCGCGCAGGGCGAGGCCAAGGGCGACGGCGGCGACGGCGAGGGCCGTGGCCGTCGCGACCGCCGCGAGCGCGGGCGGGACCGTGACCGTGACCGCCGGGGCAAGGGCGACGAGCAGCAGGGCCAGGGCCAGGGCGGCCGGCAGCAGAACCAGCAGGGCGGTCGCCAGGACCGGCAGCAGCAGCAGGACGACGACGACTTCGAGGGCGGGCGCCGGGGCCGGCGCGGACGCTACCGTGACCGGCGTGGACGCCGTGGCCGTGACGAGATCGCCGAGCCGCAGCTCGCCGAGGACGACGTCCTGATCCCCGTCGCGGGCATCCTGGACATCCTCGACAACTACGCCTTCATCCGTACGTCCGGTTACCTTCCGGGTCCGAACGACGTGTACGTCTCCCTCGCCCAGGTCCGCAAGAACGGCCTGCGCAAGGGCGACCACATCACCGGCGCGGTCCGCCAGCCCAAGGAAGGCGAGCGGCGCGAGAAGTTCAACGCGCTGGTCCGCCTGGACTCCGTCAACGGCATGGCCCCCGAACACGGGCGCGGCCGACCGGAGTTCAACAAGCTGACCCCGCTGTACCCGCAGGACAGGCTCCGCCTGGAGACCGACCCCGGCGTCCTCACCACCCGGATCATCGACCTCGTCTCGCCCATCGGCAAGGGCCAGCGCGGTCTGATCGTGGCCCCGCCGAAGACCGGCAAGACCATGATCATGCAGGCGATCGCCAACGCGATCACCCACAACAACCCCGAGTGCCACCTGATGGTCGTCCTCGTCGACGAGCGTCCGGAAGAGGTCACCGACATGCAGCGGTCGGTCAAGGGCGAGGTCATCTCCTCGACCTTCGACCGCCCGGCCGAGGACCACACCACGGTCGCCGAGCTGGCCATCGAGCGGGCCAAGCGGCTGGTGGAACTGGGCCACGACGTCGTCGTGCTGCTCGACTCGATCACCCGTCTTGGCCGCGCCTACAACCTGGCCGCGCCGGCCTCCGGCCGCATCCTGTCCGGTGGTGTCGACTCGACCGCCCTGTACCCGCCGAAGCGGTTCTTCGGTGCGGCCCGCAACATCGAGGACGGCGGCTCGCTGACCATCCTCGCCACCGCCCTGGTGGACACCGGGTCCCGCATGGACGAGGTGATCTTCGAGGAGTTCAAGGGCACCGGCAACATGGAGCTGAAGCTCGACCGGAAGCTCGCCGACAAGCGGATCTTCCCGGCGGTGGACGTCGACGCGTCCGGTACGCGTAAGGAAGAGATCCTGCTCGGCAACGAGGAGCTGTCCATCGTCTGGAAGCTGCGGCGGGTGCTGCACGCGCTCGACCAGCAGCAGGCGATCGAGTTGCTGCTCGACAAGATGAAGCAGACCAAGTCGAACGTCGAGTTCCTGATGCAGATCCAGAAGACCACGCCTACGCCCGGAAACGGCGACTAGCCGCTCCGCTTGGTTTGGCCGGGGCCGCGGCGCCGTTGGTCGTCTGTGGTTCGGGCGACTGCGGGTGGGCTGTGGCTTGTCGCGCAGTTCCCCGCGCCCCTTGGGGGTGCTTTGGGTCGGTCCCCGTCATTGAGTGACGGGGGCCGGCCTTTTGGCGCTGATAGGAACGGGTGTGCTGTCTTGCACCCCTTCCAACGCTTGTTCAGCTGGGGGGACTTCCTTGCTTACCACCATGTCCGGTGGACGTCACAGACGCCGGATACGCATCGGGCTGCCCGTCGCCGCCGTCGGCGTCACCGCCGCCCTCGCCGCCACGCTGCTGACCACCTCCGCGGGCGCGGCCACCGCCCTGCCGACCCCGACCGTCGAGCCGGCCCTCGCCACACCCTCGCTCGCCACGCTGGAGCAGCGCGTCGCGGGCGCCCTCGCCGGCGACGACACCGCGGGCCGGCCGGTCAAGAAGGCGTCGCTGAGCGCGGACACCCGCGCCACCGGCATCGACCCGAAGATCATCGGCGGCAGCCAGACCACCATCACCTCGGCCCCGTGGATGGCCCAGCTCTGGTACTACGACGACCGGGGCACCGCCGCCGAGAGCGACGACATCGGCTTCTTCTGCGGCGGCGCGGTCGTCTCGCCGACGAAGATCCTGACCGCCGCGCACTGCGTCAAGGGCTACAACTGGAAGGCCAACGGCGCCATCGTCACCGGCACCGCCCAGCTGCCGACCAGCGACGCCTCCGGCGGCACGGACCTGCACGGCGGAACCGTCACCGGCGTACTGCGCCAGTGGAACCACGCGTCGTACAGCGCGAGCACGCTCAACAACGACATCGCGGTGCTCACCCTGGGCGCCCCGGTCAAGGCCACGCCGATCCGGATGACGACGTCCGGCGACACCGCCTCGTACGCGTCGGGCACCAGCGCCAAGGTGTACGGCTGGGGCCGCACCAGCTCCACCTCCGACGACATCTCGCCGACGCTGAAGACGGCCACGCTGCCCGTCCAGTCGGACACCACCTGCGCCCGCGCCTACGGCACCGACTTCGTCAAGGGCCACATGGTGTGCGCGGGCAAGCCCGCCACCGGCAGCGACACCGGCACCACCACCGCCTGCAACGGCGACTCCGGAGGCCCGCTCGTGGTCGGCGGCCGTATCGTGGGCGTCGTCTCCTGGGGCGTGACGGACTGCGTCGCCAAGGGCGCCTACAGCGTCTTCAGCAAGGTCAGCACCTACGTCGGCGCCGCCTACGCGCAGGTCGACGACGCGAACCTCAGCCACACCGACAACAAGGCCGACGTCTGGATGCGCGCCGCCGCCACCAAGACCGGCTACGAGAAGGACTCCAAGGGGTCCTCGTTCGCCGCCCGCATCTCCTGGGGCAACTGGAACGGCGTCAACGTCGTCCTGCAGACCGACCTCAACCGCGACGGCATCCAGGACCTGGTGGTCCGCGACAGCGGCACCGGCGACGTCTACTGGACGCACTACGTGATCGCCAGCGGCTCCTGGGCGCAGACGAAGATCTTCACCGGCTGGAAGACCCGTACCCGGATCATCACGCCCGGTGACGTCACCGGCGACTACCTGCCCGACGTGCTGTCCGTCGACTCCGGCGGGACCCTGTGGATCTACCCGGGCAAGGGCAACGGCACCTTCGGCTCGCGTGTGAAGGTCGGCACGGGCTGGAACCAGTACAACATGGTCCGCGGCCACGGCGACTTCAACGGCGACGGCAAGGCCGACCTGCTCGCCCGCAAGAGCAGCACCGGGGACCTGTACCTGTACAAGGGCACCGGCAAGGCCGGCAGCGGGGCGTTCTCCGCCCGGGTCAAGGTCCGCAGCGCCTGGACCGGCTTCAACGCCTTCGACGCCGTCGGCGACTTCACCGGCGACGGCAAGGCCGACTTCCTGGCCCGCACCAAGAGCGGCACGCTGTACCTGTACAAGGGCAGCGGCAAGGGCACCAGCGAGATCTTCACCACAAGGGTCTCGCTCGGCACCGGTTACCAGCAGTACGACATCTGGGGCTGAAAGCCCAGGTGAGCGCCGGGCCCGTCCGGCCCGCACCGCCACCCGCTGTGCCCGCCCTTGCACAGGGCGGGCACAGCGCGTCATGCAACCCTGTCCCCGGTTTCGCCGTCTGACCAGGCGGAGCGACGATGGTGCGACAGGCATCGTGACCGTCCCCGGAAGCAGGGGGTAACCGAAGCACCCGAACAGGACCGAGGAGCACATGTCCGCCGAGAGCACGCCGGGGCCCGGCATACCCGAGTCCGGCACCAAGCGGTCCCGCCATCGCAGGACGCGCAAGCACAGCAAGGCCCTGCTGATCACGGCCTGGACGGCCGCGGGCATCGTGGTGCTGGGCGGCACGGGCGCCGGGTACGTGTACTTCAAGCTCAACGGCAACATCAAGAGCGTCGACATCAACCAGGCCCTGGGCACCGACCGGCCGACGAAGGCCGACAACGGCTCCGAGAACATCCTGGTCCTCGGCTCGGACTCGCGTTCCGGCTCCAACGAGAAGCTCGGCGGCGGTGCCGACGACGGCAGCGCCCGCTCCGACACGGCGATGATCGTGCACATCTACGAGGGCCACAAGAGGGCCAGTGTGGTCTCCGTGCCCCGCGACACGCTGGTCGACCGGCCCGAGTGCACCGACACCGACGGCGGCAGCCACCCGGCCGCGAACGGCGTGATGTTCAACTCCGCCTACTCCACCGGCGGGGCCGCCTGCGCGGTCAAGACCGTCGAATCCCTCACCGGCCTGCGCATGGACCACTACCTGGAGGTCGACTTCAGCGGCTTCCAGAAGCTCATCGACGAACTGGGCGGGGTCACGGTCACCACCAGCCAGGACATCAACGACCCGCAGAGCCATCTCGACCTGACCGCCGGCACCCACCAGCTGACCGGTGAGCAGGCGCTCGGCCTGGTCCGCACTCGGCACGGCGTCGGCGACGGCTCCGACCTCGGCCGCATCCAGCTCCAGCAGGCGTTCGTCAAGGCGCTGGTCGAGCAGGTCAAGCAGATCGGTGTCCTCAGCGATCCGACGAAGCTGTACGGTCTCGCGGACGCCGCCACCAAGGCCGTCACCACCGACTCCGACCTCGGCTCGGTCAACTCGCTCGTCAGCTTCGCGAACGGGCTCAAGGGCATCAGCGCGTCGCACATGACCATGGTCACGATGCCGGTCCAGTACGACCCCGCCAACCCCAACCGGGTCATCCTCGACAAGACCAGATCCCAGCTGGTCTGGACCGCCCTGAAGAACGACACCCCGATCCCGAAGTCAGCCACCCACCAAACAGCAACAGGCAAAGCCAACAACGTCATCACCACCCCCTGACCCCCCCGGTGCCCCGCAAGGGGCGCGGGGAACGGCGCGCCCAGCCACATCAAACCGGCACCCGCCCACGGCGAACTCGCGGCACCCCGTCGGCCGCCCCCACTCGGCCGCCCGGCGAATGACGACGCCCGCCCCCCAGGGGCGCGGGGAACTGCGCGCTCAGCCACGATGAAGGCCGCCACCCGCCCGCGGCGCCAAGGCGGCACCCCCTTGGGCGCGCCAGCCACAATGAACCGGCACCCGCCTGCGGCGAGGCAGTGGCACCCCGTCGGGCGCCCCCACTCGGCCGCCCGGCGAATGACGACGCCCGCCCCCCAGGGGCGCGGGGAACTGCGCGCTCAGCCACAATGGAGGCCGCCACCCGCCCGCGGCGCCAAGGCGGCACCCCCTTGGGCGCGGCCCACAATGAGCGCGCCAGCCAGAATGAACCGGCACCCGCCCGCGGCGAAACCGCGGCACCTCCTTGGGCGCCCGGAATAGAAGAGCCGCGTACCCGGTTTTGGGGGATGGCCCCAGTCCTGGCAGACTGGGACGTCGGCTCCGGTTCACGCCCCGCACCCCGCGGCAGCGACCCGGCGCCCTCCCGAAACCTAGGAGACACCTTGAAGCGCGACATCCACCCCGCGTACGTCGAAACGCAGGTCAGCTGCACCTGTGGCGCGTCGTTCACCACTCGCAGCACCATCGAGTCCGGCACCATCCGGGCCGAGGTCTGCTCCGAGTGCCACCCGTTCTACACGGGCAAGCAGAAGATCCTCGACACCGGTGGCCGTGTGGCCCGCTTCGAGGCCCGCTTCGGCAAGGCTGCCGCCGGCTCCAAGAAGTAGCGAGCCCCCATCCGCCGGTCCACGGCCGTGCCCCTCACCGGGGCACGCCCGGGACCGGCGTTTTTGGTCGCCCGCCTTCCCCTTTTCCGAGCAGTACAGGAGCCCCAAGATGTTCGAGGCCGTCGAGGAACTCGTCGGTGAGCACGCCGACCTGGAGAAGCGGCTCGCCGATCCGTCGGTGCACGCCGACCAGGCCAACGCGCGCAGGCTCAACAAGCGCTACGCCGAGCTGACTCCGATCGTCGCCGCCTACCGCTCCTGGAAGCAGTTCGGCGACGACATCGACACGGCCCGTGAACTGGCCGCGGACGACCCGGAGTTCGCCGCCGAGGTCAAGGAGTTGGAGAAGCAGCGCGAGGAACTGACCGAGAAGCTGCGCTTGCTGCTGGTCCCGCGTGACCCCAGCGACGACAAGGACGTCATCCTGGAGATCAAGGCGGGCGCGGGCGGCGACGAGTCGGCCCTGTTCGCCGGTGACCTGCTGCGCATGTATCTGCGCTATGCCGAGCGCGTCGGCTGGAAGACCGAGATCATCGACTCCACCGAGTCCGAGCTGGGCGGCTACAAGGACGTCCAGGTCGCGGTGAAGTCGCGTGGGCAGACCGAGCCGGGGCAGGGCGTATGGGCCCGGCTGAAGTACGAGGGCGGGGTGCACCGGGTGCAGCGGGTGCCCGCCACCGAGTCGCAGGGCCGCATCCACACCTCGGCGGCCGGCGTCCTGGTCACCCCCGAGGCCGAGGAGGTGGACGTGGAGATCAACCCCAACGACCTCCGTATCGACGTCTACCGGTCCTCGGGACCGGGCGGCCAGTCCGTCAACACCACCGACTCCGCCGTGCGCATCACGCACATTCCGACCGGAGTCGTCGCCTCCTGCCAGAACGAGAAGAGCCAGCTGCAGAACAAGGAGCAGGCTCTGCGTATCCTGCGCTCCAGGCTGCTCGCCATGGCACAGGAGGAGGCGGAGAAGGAAGCCGCCGACGCCCGGCGCAGCCAGGTCCGTACCGTCGACCGCTCCGAGAAGATCCGTACGTACAACTTCCCGGAGAACCGCATCTCGGACCACCGTGTCGGCTTCAAGGCGTACAACTTGGACCAGGTCCTGGACGGCGAACTCGACGCGGTGATCCAGGCCTGCGTCGACGCGGACTCGGCGGCGAAGCTGGCCGCGGCCTGAGGCGCCCAGGACGACCGGACGACGTAGCGAACACCGGAGGACGAGCGTGCAGCGACCTTTTGGGGGGCGACCCCCGACCTCCCGCAGCGTGCTGCTCGCGGAGGTGGCCCAGGCCACCCAGCGGCTGGCGGACGCCGGCGTGCCCTCGCCCCGCAACGACGCGGAGGAACTCGCCGCGTTCGTGCACGGTGTGAAGCGGGGTGAGCTGCACTCCGTGAAGGACTCCGACTTCGACGCCCGCTACTGGGAGGTCGTCGCCCGCCGCGAGCAGCGCGAGCCGCTTCAGCACATCACCGGACGCGCCTATTTCCGGTATCTGGAGCTTCAGGTCGGGCCCGGGGTCTTCGTGCCGCGGCCGGAGACCGAGTCGGTGGTCGGCTGGGCCATAGACGCCGTGCGCGCCATGGACGTGGTCGAACCGCTCATCGTCGACCTGTGCACCGGCTCCGGCGCCATCGCGCTGGCCCTCGCCCAGGAGGTGCCGCGCTCGCGCGTGCACGCCGTCGAGCTGTCCGAGGAAGCCCTCCGGTGGACCCGCAAGAACATGGCGGGCTCCCGGGTCGACCTGCGCCAGGGCAACGCCCTGGACGCCTTCCCGGACCTGGACGGCCAGGTCGACCTCGTCATCTCCAATCCGCCGTACATTCCGCTCACCGAGTGGGAGTACGTCGCCCCCGAGGCCCGTGACTACGACCCGGAGCTGGCGCTGTTCTCCGGTGAGGACGGCCTCGATCTGATCCGAGGCCTGGAGCGCACCGCGCACCGGCTGCTGCGGCCCGGCGGCGTCGTGGTCATCGAGCACGCCGACACCCAGGGCGGCCAGGTGCCGTGGATCTTCACCGAGGAGCGGGGCTGGGCCGACGCGGCCGACCATCCCGACCTCAACAACCGCCCCCGGTTCGCGACCGCCCGCAGGGCCCTGCCGTGACGCCGACGCGCGCGGTGGCCCGGCCGGGCGGGCCGGCCGAGGGCATTCCGGAGGCGAACCGAGCGACAACAGAAGGAGACCGCTAGACATGGCACGGCGATACGACACCAATGACGCCACCGACCGTACGACGGGTCTGCGTGAGGCCGCGTCCGCCGTCCGCCGGGGCGAACTCGTGGTGCTGCCGACCGACACCGTCTACGGCATCGGCGCCGACGCGTTCTCCGCGGAGGCCGTGGCCGACCTGCTGGAGGCCAAGGGCCGGGGCCGCAACATGCCCACGCCCGTCCTCATCGGTTCCCCGAACACCCTGCACGGCCTCGTCACGGACTTCTCCGAGATGGCCTGGGAGCTGGTCGACGCGTTCTGGCCGGGCGCCCTCACGCTGATCGCCCGGCACCAGCCGTCGCTCCAGTGGGACCTCGGCGACACCCGGGGCACGGTGGCCGTGCGGATGCCGCTGCACCCGGTCGCCATCGAGCTGCTGACCGAGGTCGGCCCGATGGCCGTGTCGTCGGCGAACCTCACCGGCCACCCGGCGCCGGAGGACTGTGACGCCGCCCAGCAGATGCTCGGGGACTCCGTGTCCGTCTACCTCGACGGCGGCCCGACCCCCGGCAATGTGCCGTCGTCCATCGTGGACGTCACGGGTGACGTGCCGGTGCTGCTGCGCGAGGGCGCGCTCACCCCGGACGAGCTGCGAAAGGTCGTACCCGACCTTGAGGTGGCGAATTGACGGCCCCTGAATCCCCCAAGGTCTCGGCTGCGCTCGACCAGGGGGGACCCCCATGCGTGGCATAGGAAACGGGGACAGCAGCGCGGAGGAGACGACGACCTTCGGATTCCCGCGCGACACCTTCCGCATCCTCCATGTCAGCACCGGCAACGTGTGCCGCTCGCCCATCACCGAGCGGCTGACCCGCCATTTCGTGATGGAGCGGCTGGGCATCCTGGGTGGCGGGCTGATCGTGGAGAGCGCGGGCACCTGGGGTCATGAGGGCGCGCCGATGGAGGCCAACGCGGAGGCCGTGCTGGCCGAGTTCGGCGCGGACGCCTCCGGCTTCACCGGCCGGGAACTCCTCGACGAGCATGTGATCACGGCCGACCTGGTGCTGACCGCCACCCGTGACCACCGGGCCCAGGTCATCTCCATGGGCCATTCGGCCGGGCTGCGGACCTTCACGCTGAAGGAGTTCACCCGGCTGGTGAGGGCGATAGACACGACGACGCTGCCGCCGCTGGAGGACGGCCTGGTGGTGCGGGCCCGCGCGCTGGTCCGGGCGGCCGCTGCGCTGCGCGGCTGGCTGCTGGCGCCCACGGCCGAGGCCGACGAGGTCTACGACCCGTACGGCGCGCCCCTGACCTTCTTCCGGTCGGTCGGCGACGAGATACACGAGGCCCTGGACCCGGTGGTCACGGCCCTCACCGGGGTCCCCGCACGGATGTAGCCGACCGCGCACCCCTTCCGCGCCGGGCCTACATTGGACGTACGTCACCGTCGACCGCCCGGGAGTCCGTCATGTCGGTCACCCACACCCTCGTAGAGGCCGATGTGCTGCGCGGGCAGGACCCCGAGCTGGCCGAGATCCTGCTGGGCGAGCTGGCCCGGCAGTCGACCACCCTGCAGCTGAGCGCGGCCGAGAACTACGCGTCCCCGGCCGTGCTGGCGGCGCTCGGCTCGCCGCTCGCCAACAAGTACGCGGAGGGCTACCCGGGCGCCCGCTACCACGGCGGCTGCGAGCTGGCGGATGTCGCCGAGCGGCTTGCCGTCGATCGGGCCAGGGAGCTGTTCGGCGCCGCGCACGCCAACGTCCAGTCGCACTCCGGCTCCTCCGCCGTGCTCGCCGCGTACGCCGCCCTGCTGCGGCCGGGCGACACGGTCCTCGCCCTCGGGCTGTCCTACGGGGGCCATCTCACGCACGGTTCGCCGGCCAACTTCTCCGGCCGCTGGTTCGACTTCGTGGGCTACGGGGTGGACGCGGAGACCGGGCTCATCGACCGGGACCAGGTGCGGGCGCTGGCCCGCTCGCACCGGCCCAAGGCGATCGTGTGCGGTTCGATCGCCTACCCGCGCCACCTGGACTACGCGTTCTTCCGTGAGGTGGCCGACGAGGTCGGCGCGTACCTCATCGCGGACGCCGCCCATCCGATCGGGCTGGTCGCCGGGGGAGTGGCGCCCAGCCCGGTGCCGTACGCCGACATCGTGTGCGCCACCACGCACAAGGTGCTGCGCGGGCCGCGTGGCGGGATGATCCTGTGCGGGGCCGAACTGGCCGAGCGCGTCGACCGGGCCGTGTTCCCGTTCACCCAGGCCGGGGCCCAGATGAACGCCGTCGCCGCGAAGGCCGTGGCCTTCGGTGAGGCGGCACGGCCGGCCTTTGCCGCATACGCCCGGCAGGTGGTGGCCAACGCGCGGGTGCTGGCGGCCCGGCTGGCCGCCGAGGGGCTGGTGGTGACCACCGGAGGCACGGACACCCATCTGATCACCGCCGATCCGGCGCCGCTCGGCGTCGACGGCAAGGCGGCGCGGGGCCGGCTCGCCGCCGCCGGGCTGGTCCTGGACTGCTGTGCGCTGCCCCACGGGGAGGCGCGCGGGCTGCGGCTGGGCACCGCCGCGCTGACCACGCAGGGCATGCGGGAGGCGGAGCTGGACCGGATCGGGGCGCTGCTCGCGGGGGTGCTGCGCGGTGATGCCGACCCGGTCGGGGCCCGTGCGCAGGCGCGTGAGCTGGCCGGTCGATTTCCGCCGTATCCCGGCTGAAGCGGATTTCCGCCGTATCCCGGCCGAATGCGGGTAGGCGCGGGGTCGTGCGTCTGTCGCACAGCCACGCGTGCAACCATCGTCGCTACCCGGAAGTCCCCATACATATGCGTCCCTCGCTAGGGTGTGGGGCTGTGATGGCCAGCGAGACCTGTGGGGAAGCCTGTGCGTGAATACCTGCTGACGCTCTGCATCACGGCCGCGGTGACGTACCTGCTGACAGGGCCGGTACGGAAGTTCGCGATCGTGGCCGGGGCGATGCCGGAGATCCGGGCGCGTGACGTGCACCGGGAGCCCACTCCGCGCCTCGGCGGGATCGCCATGTTCTTCGGCCTGTGCGCGGGCCTGCTGGCGGCCGACCATCTGACCAACCTCAACGAGGTCTTCACCAAGTCCAACGAGCCGCGGGCGCTGCTGTCCGGGGCCGCGCTGATCTGGCTGATCGGTGTCCTGGACGACAAGTTCGAGATCGACGCCCTGATCAAGCTGGGCGGGCAGATGATCGCGGCGGGTGTGATGGTCATGCAGGGTCTGACCATCCTGTGGCTGCCCATCCCGGGTGTCGGCAATGTGGCGCTGACCCCGTGGCAGGGCACGCTGCTGACGGTGGCGCTGGTCGTCATCACGATCAACGCGGTGAACTTCGTGGACGGTCTGGACGGCCTCGCGTCGGGCATGGTGTGCATCGCCGCCGCGGCGTTCTTCCTGTACGCCTACCGGATCTGGTACTCGTACGGCATCGAGGCCGCCGCCCCGGCCACGCTGTTCGCGGCCATTCTGATGGGCATGTGTCTGGGCTTTCTGCCGCACAACATGCACCCCGCGCGGATCTTCATGGGTGACTCCGGCTCGATGCTGATCGGCCTGGTGCTGGCCGCGGGTGCGATCTCCGTCACCGGGCAGGTCGACCCGGACGCGCTGGCCCTGTTCACCGGCTCCGAGAAGGCGGCGGTGCACCAGACGGTGCCCGTGTACATCCCGCTGCTGCTGCCGCTGACGATCATCGCGGTGCCGGCCGCCGACCTGGTGCTGGCGATCGTGCGCCGTACCTGGCGCGGCCAGTCGCCGTTCGCCGCCGACCGCGGGCATCTGCACCACCGGCTCCTGGAGATCGGCCACTCGCACAGCCGGGCGGTGCTGATCATGTACTTCTGGTCGGCGCTGATCGCCTTCGGGGCGCTGGCCTACTCCGTGAACTCCGCGTCGATGTGGATCGTGCTCGGTGTGGTCTTCCTCAGCGCGATCGGCCTGGTGCTGCTCCTGCTGCCGCGGTTCACGCCCCGCGCCCCGCGCTGGGCCGAGCACTTCGTGCCGCCGCGCTACCGGCGCAGGCGGGTGCCGGCGGCCGTGGCAACCTGCCCCGGCACGGCGCCGGTTGAGGAAGAAGAGCGCACTCCGGTGACCGCCGGGGTCAACGGGGCGAGCGCCGTCGGCCCTCGTTCGCGCCTCCTGGACGGGCGCAACGCGGGTACGTCCCGCTGACGCCCAAGGTAAGAATCTGACGAGAGCATTGCCAACTCGTGGGGGAGCAAAAGCCCCAATACCAGACAACTGGGCGGGGATTTTGCACATACGCGCACTGTCACCCTCATGTGTGACAGCGAGCACACCTACCAGGTAAAGACCTCACCAAATAGTTTGTGATACGGTTCACGAGAACCCCGGACACGGCCGACGGGCCCCAGTGCCACAGTCCAATGGTGTGAGGTCCCGCCCACTCAGCCCGGGGCTACGCTCGTCCATGACGACACCCCTCGCCCCCTGTGAAAAGCGGAGTTGCCGCCATGCCGTCCAATGACGTCCGGACCCTGGCCCAGGCCGCCGTGCCCACGGCTGCCGTCGGCGCGCTCGCCGCCGTCGTCAGCGCGGTGGTCGCGGGCGGCAAGGGAGCCATCGGGGCGGGCGTCGCGACGCTGGTGGTGATCCTGTTCATGGGACTGGGCCTCTACGCCCTGCAGCGCACCGCCGCATCGCTCCCGCACCTGTTCCAGGCCATGGGACTGATGCTCTACGCGGCGCAGATCCTGCTGCTGTTCGTGTTCGTCGCGGCGTTCAAGAACACCACGCTGTTCAACCCCCGGGCCTTCGCGCTCACGCTCGTCCTGGCCACCCTCACCTGGATCGCGGCCCAGACGCGTGCGCACATGAAGTCCAAGATCCTCTACGTCGAACCCGGTTCGGCCGCCCCCGTGAGCGGTGACAGGCCGGAGAAGACCGGGCACTCGTCGTGAGAGGTAGGGCCGGGATAAAGGCGCATGAGAGATGCTGCTATCGTCCGGTGCCAACTGCGGCATCGCGGGCGCGGGCATCCGAGCTGACGCCTGCTCAATCGCGAGGCGAGATGTCCCCCAGCCGCCCCCACATCCGTAACACCAGTCCGGTGCCGAACCGCGGCCGTGCGCCGCGCCGACACAACGAGGTTGCCGTACACATGCGCCACGCAGAAGGAGCCCGCGGTGAGTGCTGACCCGACGCAGGTGCTCGCCTTCGAGACCGACTGCCACATCTTTGACGGCTGTGGCTTCCCCGCTCCGGGCCTGCACTCGTTCCTGTTCGAGCCCCTTTGGGGCGACGCCGACAGCAACCTGTACTTCAACAAGACGATGCTGCTGGCGCTCCTCGGCTCGATCATCATCGTCGGATTCTTCTGGGCCGCCTTCCGCCGGCCGAAGGTCGTGCCCGGCAAGCTCCAGATGGTGGCCGAGTCGGGCTACGACTTCATCCGGCGTGGCGTCGTGTACGAGACGATCGGCAAGAAGGAGGGCGAGAAGTACGTCCCGCTGATCGTCTCGCTGTTCTTCTTCATCTGGATGATGAACCTCTGGTCGATCATCCCGGTCGCCCAGTTCCCGGTGACGGCGATCATCGCCTACCCGGCGGTGCTGGCCCTGATCGTCTACGTCCTGTGGGTCTCGCTGACCTTCAAGCGGCACGGCTTCGTCGGCTTCTTCAAGAACGTCACGGGCTACGACAAGTCGCTGGGCGCGGTGCTGCCGCTCGCCATGACCATCGAGTTCTTCTCGAACCTGCTGGTGCGGCCCTTCACCCACGCGGTCCGGCTCTTCGCGAACATGTTCGCGGGCCACACCCTGCTGCTGCTCTTCACGATCGCCAGCTGGTACCTGCTGAACGGCATCGGCATCGCCTACGCCGGCGTCAGCTTCCTCATGACCATCGTGATGACGGCCTTCGAGCTGTTCATCCAGGCACTGCAGGCGTACGTCTTCGTGCTGCTGACGTGCACCTACATCCAGGGCGCCCTCGCCGAGCACCACTGAGCGCCCGTACCACCCCCTGATCGTCCGGTGGCCAACCCCCACCGGTCCGTAAAGAAGAAGGAAGAACTGGCATGTCCCAGACCCTTGCCGCCGTCTCCGGCTCGCTCGGTTCCATCGGTTACGGCCTGGCCGCCATCGGCCCCGGCGTCGGCGTCGGCATCATCTTCGGCAACGGCACCCAGGCCCTGGCCCGCCAGCCCGAGGCGGCCGGCCTGATCCGCGCCAACCAGATCCTCGGCTTCGCCTTCTGTGAGGCGCTCGCCCTCATCGGCCTGGTCATGCCGTTCGTCTACGGCACCTGATCGGCCGACCGATCAGCGACAGCCCCCTAGACGAAAGGCACTGACATGAGCCCGATGCTCATTCTGGCGGCCGAGGAGATGGAAAACCCCCTCGTCCCGCCGATCCCCGAGCTCGTCATCGGCCTGCTCGCCTTCGTCATCGTCTTCGGCTTCCTCGCCCGGAAACTCCTTCCGAACATCAACAAGGTTCTGGAGCAGCGCCGCGAGGCCATCGAGGGCGGTATCGAGAAGGCCGAGGCCGCGCAGACCGAAGCCCAGAGCGTCCTTGAGCAGTACAAGGCCCAGCTCGCCGAGGCCCGGCACGAGGCCGCGCGGCTGCGCCAGGAGGCGCAGGAGCAGGGTGCCGCGCTCATCGCCGAGATGCGCGCCGAGGGCCAGCGGCAGCGTGAGGAGATCGTCGCCGCCGGTCACACCCAGATCGAGGCCGACCGCAAGGCCGCCTCGGCCGCGCTGCGCCAGGACGTCGGCAAGCTCGCCACCGAACTGGCCGGCAAGCTCGTCGGCGAGTCCCTTGAGGACCACTCCCGGCAGAGCCGCGTCATCGACCGCTTCCTCGACGAGCTCGACCAGAAGGCCGAGGCGGCGCGATGAACGGAGCGAGCCGCGAGGCACTGACAGCCGCACGTGAGCGTCTTGACGCGCTGACGGACGCCACGTCCGTGGACGCGGCGCGGCTCGCCGACGAGCTGGCGGCCGTCACCGCGCTGCTCGACCGCGAGGTGTCGCTGCGTCGGGTCCTCACCGACCCGGCGCAGCCCGGCGAGGCCAAGGCCGAGCTGGTCCGGCGCCTGGTCGGCGGCCAGATCAGCGGCCCTGCCGCGGACCTGGTGTCCGGTATGGTGCGCTCCCGCTGGTCGCAGCCGCGCGACCTGGTGGACGCGCTGGAGGAGCTGGCCGATGTGGCCGACCTCACGGCCGCGCAGCGGGTGGGCCGGCTCGACAGCGTGGAGGACGAGCTGTTCCGGTTCGGCCGGATCATCTCCTCCAGCACCGAGCTGCGTGCCGCGCTCACCAACCGCGGCGCCGGCACCTCGGCCAAGACCGAGCTGCTGCACCGGCTGCTCGGGGGCCGGGCCGACGCGACCACCGAGCGTCTGGTGACGCGCCTTGTGACCGCGCCGCGTGGACGTAGCCTGGAAGCGGGAATCGAATCCCTGTCCAAGCTCGCCGCCGAGCGACGGGACCGCACGGTCGCCGTCGTCACCTCGGCGGTACCGCTGAGCGACACCCAGAAGCGGCGCCTGGGCGCCGCCCTGGCGAAGCTCTACGGCCGCACGATGCACCTCAACCTCGATGTGGATCCGGCGGTCGTCGGCGGTATCCGGGTGCAGGTCGGCGACGAGGTCATCAACGGCTCGATCGCGGACCGGCTGGAGGACGCCGCCCGCCGCATGGCGGGCTAGCAGCAACTCAACAAGCAGTACGTACTGATGGCGGCCCTGGTTGGGCCGTGCAGAGGATTCACCTCCAGATGGGGGGAGTCCCCATCCCCCCAAGTGAAACTTCGGGCCCAACAAGGAGAGCAGGGAACCCAGATGGCGGAGCTCACGATCCGGCCGGAGGAGATCCGGGACGCGCTGGAGAACTTCGTCCAGTCGTACAAGCCGGACGCGGCCTCGCGCGAGGAGGTCGGTACGGTCACCCTTGCCGGCGACGGCATCGCGAAGGTCGAGGGCCTGCCCTCGGCCATGGCCAACGAACTGCTGAAGTTCGAGGACGGCACCCTCGGCCTCGCGCTGAACCTGGAAGAGCGCGAGATCGGTGCCATCGTCCTCGGTGAGTTCAGCGGCATCGAGGAGGGTCAGCCGGTGCAGCGCACCGGTGAGGTCCTTTCCGTCGCGGTCGGCGAGGGCTACCTCGGCCGCGTCGTCGACCCGCTCGGCAACCCGATCGACGGCCTCGGCGAGATCGAGACCGACGGCCGCCGTGCCCTCGAACTGCAGGCCCCCACGGTCATGCAGCGCAAGTCGGTGCACGAGCCGATGGAGACGGGCTACAAGGCCGTCGACGCGATGACCCCGATCGGCCGCGGCCAGCGCCAGCTGATCATCGGTGACCGCCAGACCGGCAAGACCGCCCTGGCCGTCGACACGATCATCAACCAGCGCGACAACTGGCGTACCGGCGACCCGAACAAGCAGGTCCGCTGCATCTACGTCGCCATCGGCCAGAAGGGCTCCACCATCGCGTCGGTCCGCCGCGCGCTGGAGGAGAACGGCGCGCTGGAGTACACGACCATCGTCGCCGCCCCGGCGTCCGACCCGGCCGGCTTCAAGTACCTGGCGCCCTACACCGGCTCGGCCATCGGCCAGCACTGGATGTACCAGGGCAAGCACGTCCTGATCATCTTCGACGACCTCTCGAAGCAGGCCGACGCCTACCGTGCCGTGTCCCTGCTGCTGCGCCGCCCGCCGGGCCGTGAGGCCTACCCGGGTGACGTCTTCTACCTGCACTCCCGGCTGCTGGAGCGCTGCGCCAAGCTCTCCGACGACATGGGCGCCGGCTCGATGACCGGTCTGCCGATCGTCGAGACCAAGGCCAACGACGTGTCGGCGTTCATCCCGACCAACGTCATCTCCATCACCGACGGCCAGTGCTTCCTGGAGTCCGACCTGTTCAACGCCGGTCAGCGCCCGGCCCTGAACGTCGGTATCTCGGTGTCCCGCGTCGGTGGCTCCGCCCAGCACAAGGCGATGAAGCAGGTCTCCGGCCGGCTCCGCGTGGACCTCGCCCAGTTCCGTGAGCTGGAGGCGTTCGCCGCGTTCGGTTCCGACCTGGACGCCGCGTCCAAGGCCCAGCTGGAGCGCGGTCAGCGCATGGTCGAGCTGCTGAAGCAGGACCAGTACCAGCCGATGGCCACCGAGGACCAGGTCGTCTCCGTCTGGGCCGGCACCACCGGCCGGATGGACGAGGTGCCGGTCGCCGACATCCGCCGCTTCGAGAAGGAGCTGCTTGAGTACCTGCACCGCAAGGAGCAGGGCCTCATGACCTCCATCAAGGAGGGCGGCAAGATGTCCGACGACACGCTGACGGCCGTTGCCGACGCGATCGCGGACTTCAAGAAGCAGTTCGAGACCTCCGACGGCAAGCTGCTCGGCGAGGACGCTCCGGCCGCTGCCGCCAAGTGACGTAAGGAAGGGACCTGACTCATGGGAGCCCAGCTCCGGGTCTACAAGCGTCGCATCCGATCCGTCACCGCGACCAAGAAGATCACCAAGGCGATGGAGATGATCGCCGCCTCGCGCGTCGTCAAGGCGCAGCGCAAGGTGGTGGCCTCCACGCCGTACGCGCAGGAACTGACCCGCGCGGTCACGGCGGTCGGCACCGGTTCGAACACCAAGCACCCGCTCACCACGGAGGCGGAGAACCCGACCCGTGCCGCGGTCCTGCTGCTGACGAGCGACCGCGGTCTGGCCGGCGCCTTCAACTCCAACGCCATCAAGGCGGCGGAGCAGCTGACCGAGCGCCTGGAGCGCGAGGGCAAGCAGGTCGACACGTACATCGTCGGCCGTCGTGGGCTGGCCCACTACCACTTCCGTGAGCGCAAGGTCGCGGAGTCGTGGACCGGTTTCACCGACGAGCCGACGTACGCGGACGCCAAGAAGGTCGCGGCGCCCCTGATCGCGGCCATCGAGCAGGACACGGCGGACGGCGGTGTGGATGAACTCCACATGGTCTTCACCGAGTTCGTGTCGATGATGACGCAGACGGCGCTGGACGCCCGGCTGCTGCCGCTGCGCCTCGACGAGGTGGCGGAGCAGCGGCCCAGCGGCGAGATCCTTCCGCTGTACGACTTCGAGCCCTCGGCGGAGGACGTCCTCGACGCCCTGCTGCCGCGCTACGTGGAGAGCCGTATCTACAACGCGCTGCTCCAGTCGGCCGCTTCGAAGCACGCCGCCACGCGGCGCGCGATGAAGTCGGCCACCGACAACGCGGGCGAGCTGATCAACACGCTCTCCCGGCTTGCCAACGCGGCCCGCCAGGCCGAAATCACCCAGGAAATCAGCGAGATCGTCGGTGGCGCGAGCGCCCTGGCCGACGCGACCGCGGGGAGTGACCGCTAATGACCACCACTGTTGAGACCGCGACGGCTACGGGCCGCGTCGCCCGGGTCATCGGCCCGGTCGTCGACGTGGAGTTCCCCGTCGACGCGATGCCGGACATCTACAACGCCCTGCACGTGGACGTCGCCGACCCGGCGAACGAGGGCGAGAGGAAGACGCTGACCCTGGAGGTCGCCCAGCACCTGGGTGACGGCCTGGTCCGTACCATCTCCATGCAGCCCACCGACGGTCTGGTCCGCCAGGCCCCGGTGACGGACACCGGCTCCGCCATCTCCGTCCCCGTCGGCGACTTCACCAAGGGCAAGGTGTTCAACACCCTCGGTGAGGTGCTGAACGTCGACGAGACCTACGACGGCGAGCGCTGGCCGATCCACCGCAAGGCCCCGAACTTCGACGAGCTCGAGTCGAAGACCGAGATGTTCGAGACGGGCGTCAAGGTCATCGACCTGCTCACCCCGTACGTCAAGGGCGGCAAGATCGGCCTGTTCGGCGGCGCCGGCGTAGGCAAGACGGTGCTCATCCAGGAGATGATCTACCGTGTCGCCAACAACCACGACGGTGTCTCCGTGTTCGCCGGTGTCGGTGAGCGCACCCGTGAGGGCAACGACCTCATCGAGGAGATGACCGACTCGGGCGTCATCGACAAGACCGCCCTGGTCTTCGGTCAGATGGACGAGCCCCCGGGCACCCGTCTGCGCGTCGCGCTGGCCGGCCTCACCATGGCCGAGTACTTCCGTGACGTCCAGAAGCAGGACGTGCTGTTCTTCATCGACAACATCTTCCGCTTCACGCAGGCCGGTTCCGAGGTCTCCACGCTGCTCGGCCGCATGCCGTCCGCGGTGGGCTATCAGCCGAACCTGGCCGACGAGATGGGTCTCCTTCAGGAGCGCATCACCTCGACCCGCGGTCACTCGATCACCTCGATGCAGGCGATCTACGTCCCCGCCGACGACCTGACCGACCCGGCCCCGGCCACCACCTTCGCCCACCTCGACGCGACGACGGTGCTCTCCCGTCCGATCTCCGAGAAGGGCATCTACCCGGCCGTGGACCCGCTGGACTCCACGTCCCGGATCCTGGACCCGCGCTACATCTCGCCGGACCACTACGGCGCCGCGATGCGCGTCAAGACGATCCTGCAGAAGTACAAGGACCTCCAGGACATCATCGCGATCCTCGGCATCGACGAGCTGGGCGAGGAGGACAAGCTGGTCGTCCACCGGGCCCGCCGGGTGGAGCGCTTCCTGTCCCAGAACACCCACGTCGCCAAGCAGTTCACCGGCGTGGACGGCTCGGACGTGCCGCTCGACGAGTCGATCGCCGCGTTCAACGCGATCTGCGACGGTGAGTACGACCACTTCCCCGAGCAGGCGTTCTTCATGTGCGGTGGCCTGGAGGACCTGAAGGCCAACGCCAAGGAGCTGGGCGTCTCCTGAGCCCCGTGCTCGTCCGAGAGGGGCGCGGATCCAACCCTTGCGGGGGTGGGGTCCAGCCCCTCTCTCCGCGCCCATGAGAGCCCATTAGAATTGACCCCACACCCGGCACCCTGGCCGGGTGGTGACCCGAGGAGCCCCCCTTGGCTGCTGAGCTGCACGTCGAGCTGGTCGCCGCCGACCGTAAGGTCTGGTCCGGTGAGGCCACCCTGGTCGTCGCGCGCACCACGTCCGGCGACATCGGCGTCATGCCCGGTCACCAGCCGCTGCTCGGTGTGCTGGAGTCGGGCCCGGTGACCATCCGTACGAGTGATGGTGGAACGGTCGTCGCCGCGGTGCACGGCGGTTTCATCTCGTTCGCGGACGACAAGCTGTCGCTGCTGGCCGAGATCGCCGAACTGTCGGACGAGATCGATGTCCAGCGCGTGGAGCGGGAGTTGGAGCGCGCCAAGGCGGAAGGCGATGCCGTCGCCGAGCGGCGTGCGGACGTCCGCCTGCGTGCGGCGACGACGCGCTGACCGAGGACGCCTCCCAGTCCTCTAGGCTCTGGGGGAGCGTCGTGCGATGACGTCACTCAGCCGCGGTGGGTACCGGAGCAATCCGGTACCCACCGCGGCTGAGGCAGATGTGGGTGATTTTTCCGTTCCGTTACCTAGGAGACGAGGAGGTCGGTGCCGATGGTCCTCGCTCTGACTGTGTGCGGAGTCGTGGTAGCGCTCGTGGTGGTGGGGCTGTTCCTGTTCGGACTGCGACGCCGGCTCATCCAGCGCTCCGGGGGGACGTTCGACTGTTCGCTGCGCTGGGACGTGCCGGAGAAACCCGACACCAGCGGCAAGGGATGGAGCTACGGCGTCGCCCGCTACAACGGCGACCGCATCGAGTGGTACCGCGTCTTCTCCTACGCCTACCGCCCGCGGCGGGTCCTGGAGCGTTCCGCGATCGAGGTGGCCGGCCGCCGGGTCCCGGAGGGCGAGGAGGAGCTGGCCCTGCTCTCCGACGCGGTGATCCTGGCCTGTGCCCATCGTGGCACCCGCCTCGAACTCGCCATGAGCGACGACGCGCTGACCGGTTTCCTCGCGTGGCTTGAGGCTGCCCCGCCCGGCCAACGGGTGAATGTGGCCTGAGCCGCATTCACCCGTTGGGTGGGGTCCCGGACGAGGTCCCGGTGAGCGTCAATGCCGCTCACCGCGCGTTGTTCCGGCGAACCTTCTTGCGGGCGGCCTTACGACAGGCCGCTGTTGATGGCGCTCACCAGCTCACCGTTGCCGGTGTCACCGCTGAACTCCCACATGAACGTGCCGCCGAGACCCTGTGTCTTGACCCACGCCATCTTCGTGGCGATGGTCGCCGGGGTGTCGTACGACCACCAGTTGTTGCCGCACTTCGCGTACGCCGTGCCCGCGACGGTGCCGGTGGCCGGGCAGGACGTCTTGAGCACCTTGTAGTCCTCGATGCCCTGTTCATAGGTGCCGGCCGCCGGTCCGGTGGCCGTGCCGCCGGGGGCGTCCTGGGTGACCCCGGTCCAGCCGCGTCCGTAGAAGCCGATGCCGAGGAGCAGCTTCTTCGCGGGTACGCCCTGCGCCTTGTACTTGGCCATCGCGTCGGCGGCGGTGAAGCCGGCGGTCGGGATGCCGCTGTAGGAGGTGAGCGGGGAGTGTGGGGCCGTCGGGCCCTGCGCCGCCCAGGCGCCGAAGAAGTCGTACGTCATCACGTTGTACCAGTCGACGTACTGCGCGGCGCCCGCGTAGTCGGTGGCGTCGATCTTGCCGCCGGAGGAGCCGTCGGCCGTGGTGGCCGCGGTGACCAGGTTCTTGGCGCCGAACTTGGCCCGCACCGCCGACATCAGGTTCTTGAAGGCGTCACGCCCGCTGCTGTCGCAGCTCAGGCCGCAGGCGTTCGGGTACTCCCAGTCGATGTCGATGCCGTCGAAGACGTCGGCCCAGCGCGGGTCCTCGACCAGGTCGTAGCAGGACTGCGCGAAGGCCGCCGGGTTCCTGGCCGCCTCGGTGAAGCCGCCGGACCAGGTCCAGCCGCCGAAGGACCACAGCACCTTGAGGTTCGGGTACTTGGCCTTCAGCTGCCGCAGCTGGTTGAAGTTGCCGCGCAGCGGCTGGTCCCAGGTGTCGGCGACGCCGCTGACCGACTGGTCGGCGGTGAAGGCCTTCTCGTAGTCGGCGAAGGAGTCGCCGATCGCGCACTTGCCGCCGGTGACGTTGCCGAAGGCGTAGTTGATGTGCGTGATCTTGGCCGCGGAGCCGGACGTCACCAGGTTCTTGACCTGGTAGTTGCGGCCGTAGATGCCCCACTCGGTGAAGTAGCCGAGCTTGACCTTGTCGCCGGTGGGCGGGGGAGTGGTGCCGCCGGTGGTGTGCACGGCGACCGCGCCGCTGGCCGGGCCGGTCTGGTCGGCGGTGTCACGGGCCCGGACGGTGTAGGAGTAGTCGGTGCCCGCGGTCAGGCCGGTGTCCGTGTACGAGGTGGTCGTCACGGTGGCGACCTTGGCGCCGCCGCGCAGGACGTCGTAGTTCTTGATGCCCTTGTCGTCGGTGGCCGCCGACCAGGACAGCTTCACCGAGGTGTCGGTGATGCCGGAGGCCGTCGGGGTGCCCGGTGCGGACGGCGGGTTGTCGCCGGGTACCGTGGTGCCGTCACAACTGCCGCCGTTCAGCTTGCAGTTGGC
Organism: Streptomyces sp. NPDC102462; assembly: GCF_044765425.1. Taxonomy (NCBI): domain Bacteria; kingdom Bacillati; phylum Actinomycetota; class Actinomycetes; order Kitasatosporales; family Streptomycetaceae; genus Streptomyces; species Streptomyces sp. NPDC102462. The sequence continues at coordinate 170,644 of NZ_JBIWKB010000008.1, forward strand.
GGGGGAGCCGGAGCCCGCGCCGTTGAAGCCGAAGGAGACCGAGGCGCCCGGGGCGAGGGTGCCGTTGTAGGACTTGTTCTTGGCGGTCCAGTGGGTGCCGGACGATGTGACGTCCGCGTCCCAGGCGGAGGTGACGGACGTACCGGAGGGGAAGTCCCACTCGACGGTCCAGGAGTTGATGGTCGTGGTACCGGTGTTCTTGACGGTCCACTTGCCCTCGAAACCGGTTCCCCAGTCCTGGGTCTTGGCGTAGGTGGCCGTGGCGGTGTCGGCCGCCTGGGCGGGACCGGCGAGGCCGACCAGTCCGGCGAGGGGGAGCAACAGGGTCGCGAACCCTGCCGCGGCTCTGTGTCTGAAGCGCATCGCGCGCCTCCTCTTCTGTTGTCGGCCACCAGGGCGCCAGAACCGGTGACCGGGGTGTCGGGGTGTGACTGAGCCTTCACGCCCACAGTGCCGCGAGAATAGAAAGGTCTGGACCACGGGTCAATAGGTCTGGACCACTACGGGTGCGTCGGTCAGATCCCCAACTCCTGCGCCAGCACCGCGGCCTGCACCCTGCTGCGCAGCTCCAGCTTGGCCAGCAGACGGCTGACGTGGGTCTTCACGGTCGCCTCGGCCATGGCCAGCCGCTCCGCGATCGCCGCGTTGGACAGCCCCTCGCCCAGGCACGACAGGACCTCACGTTCCCGCCGCGTCAGCGCCTCGAGCACCGCCGGATCGGCCGTCGAACCGCGCACCGGCCCGGCGGCGAACTCGGCGATCAGCCGCCGGGTGACCGCAGGAGCGACGATCCCCTCCCCGCGCGCCACCGTGCGCACCGCCGTCAGCAGATCCCTCGCCTCGGTGTTCTTCAGCAGGAACCCGGCGGCCCCGGCCCGCAGCGCCCCGAACACATACTCGTCGAGGTCGAACGTGGTCAGCACCAGCACATCGGCCAGCCGCTCCCCGACGACCTCGCGGGTCGCCGATACCCCGTCCTTGCGGGGCATCTGAACGTCCATCAGTACCAGGTCCGGCCGCAGCTCCCGGGCCAGCTCCACCGCCCGCTCGCCGTCCGCCGCCTCGCCCACCACCTCGATGTCGGGCGCGCTGCGCAGGATGAGCACCAGCCCGGCGCGGACGGCGGACTGGTCCTCGGCGACCAGAACACGGATCATTCGGGGTCTCCTTCGGTCACGGGAAGGGTGGCGCGCACGGTCCACACGGCGCCCTCGGGGCCGGCCTCGAAGCCGCCGCCCAGCAGCACGGCCCGTTCCCGCATCCCGATCAGGCCGGCGCCGGAGCCGGGCGCCCGCGGGCCCTGCGGACGGCCGTACGGGCTGCTCACCCGCACGTCCAGGACGCCGCCCTGCTGGACGAGGCGGACGGTGACCCGGCCGGGACCCGCGTGCTTGAGCGCGTTGGTCAGGGACTCCTGCACGATCCGGTAGGCGGCCAGCTCCACGGGGGCCGGGACCCGGCCGTGGCCGCTGTCGAGCGTGACGTCGAGGCCGTTGGCGCGGGCCCCGTCGACCAGGGTGCCCAGGCCGTCCAGTGTGGGGGTGGCGAACGGCTCGCCGTCGTCGTGGTCCCGCAGGATCCGGATCAGCCGGCGCATCTCGGCCAGCCCCTCGACGCTGTTCTCCCGGATCACCCCCAGCGCCTCCCGGGAGGTGCCGGGATCGTCGATCGACAGCGCGGCGGTGGAGTGGATGGCGATGGCGGACAGATGGTTGGCCACCAGGTCGTGCAACTCGCGTGCCATCCGCGCCCGTTCCGCGGTGACGGCCTGGGCGCGGTCCATCTCGGCGAGCAGCGCGGTCTGTTCCGCGCGCAGCCGCGCCGCCTCGGCCGCGTCCCGGTGGTTGCGCACCACCCAGCCGGTCGCGGCCGGCGCGAAGGCGACGACGCCCACGCCGACTCCGATGAGCATCCCCTGCGGATCGCGCCAGAGCGCCGCCGGCACCACCCCGCCGAGCACCGTGAGCAGCCCGGTGATCCAGGGGATGCGGCGGGCGGCGGCGGGCGTGCCGTACAGGACCGCCGCGTACACCAGGTCCGTGTAGAGCACGATCGTGGCGATGCTGCCCCGGGTCAGCAGGTCCGCGACCACCGCGGCCGTGCCGATCAGCAGGCCCAGGCTGGGCCGGGTGCGGCGCAGCGGCTCGCAGGCCGCCGTCACGGCCAGCGGCACCAGGGGCGCCCAGTACCCGGGCCACACCACCAGGTCGTCCGAGACGGTCCTGGGGAAGATGCCGACCGCCCACAGCAGCAGCCCGCCCAGCCAACCGCCCACCGCGATGCGCAGGTCGTCGCGGTGCGGCAGGGGCGGGGTCGGGGCCATGGCTCCATCCAACACGGCCCGCGGGCGGCCCGCCTGCCTCCGGGGGAGGGTCCGTGACTGCATCTTTCGATGTACCGCGAGTTCGTCGCCGGCGACGAGGAAACGGGCGGTCCCGGAGGAGAGCCTGGAGGGGTGAGCGAGGGGAGCGAACCATGATCGTCGGGTTGATCATCGCCTGTGAGGTGGCGTTCTGGGTGCTGCTGGCGGCCGGGCTGGCCTTCCGGTACCTGCTGCGGATGCCGCGCACCGGCCTGGCACTGCTGCTGTGCGAGCCGCTGCTGGAGGTCGTGCTGTTCACCGTCACGGCGATCGACCTCAAGAACGGGGCGGAACCGGACTGGCGGCACGGTCTCGCGGCCGTCTACATCGGCTTCACGGTGGGCCTCGGGCACGCCACGATCAAGTGGGCCGACGCCCGGGTCGCCCATCGCTTCGCGGGCGGGCCGCCGCCGGTGAAGCCGCCCAGGTACGGCATGGCCCGCGCCGTCCACGAGTGGCGGACCGCGGGCCGCTGGATCCTCGCCTCCGCGGTCGCCATCGCGCTGTTGCAGGCCGCGATCTGGTACGTCGGCTCCGACGGCGGGACGGGATCACTGCGGGACTGGCAGCTGAGGATGGTGTGGCTGATCGGCATCAACGTGGTGATCGCCGCCAGCTACACCCTGTTCCCCAAGCGGGCACCCGCCGAGCCGCGCTGAATCAGCGCCCCGAAGGGGCGCGGGGAACTGCGCGACCAGCCACAACGGCGCCGCAGACGACCGACGGCGTATCGCGGCATGCCCAGCGGAGCGCTCAGCGTTCCCCGCCCGGCACCCACAGCACGTCGCCGGTCTCCTGGTTCGCCGTGCGGGCCAGGATGAACAGCAGGTCGGACAGCCGGTTGAGATAGGTCGCGGTGAGCGGGTTCATGGTGTCGCCGTGCACCTCAAGGGCCGCCCAGGTCGAGCGTTCCGCGCGGCGGACGACCGTGCAGGCGTGGTGGAGCAGGGCGGCGCCGGGGGTGCCGCCCGGCAGGATGAAGGAGCGCAGTTTCGTCAGCCGCTCGTTGAAGCGGTCGCAGTCGGCCTCCAGCCGGTCGACGTAGAACTGCTCGATCCGCAGCGGCGGGAACTCGGGGTTCTCCACCACCGGGGTCGACAGGTCGGCGCCCACGTCGAACAGGTCGTTCTGCACCCGGGTCAGGACCTCGACGACCTCAGCGTCGAGACCGCCCAGCGCGATCGCCGTGCCCAGCACCGCGTTCGCCTCGTTGGCGTCGGCGTACGCGGCGATCCTCAGGTCGGTCTTGGCGACCCGGCTCATGTCACCGAGGTTCGTGGTGCCCTGGTCGCCGGTCCTGGTGTAGATGCGCGTCAGATTGACCATGTGGCCAATCTAGACGCTGCCTCCCCGCGTGCCGAGGGCGTGGCCGGCGCGCGGCGGCCGGCCCCGGGCCCGCCGGCATCGCTCCGGCACGGAGGTGCGGGAGGCGCGGGGAGCCGGAATCGTCCCGTTCCGGACTGTGAGGAGGATCGCCGATCACCGGCCGCACAGCCCCGTACGGGCACTGCTAGGGTCCGCCGAAGAGGCAATCCGAACAGTGCGTAAGGGGAGTCGGAGTGGCACGGAAGCTCGCCGTCATCGGGGCCGGTCTCATGGGGTCCGGCATCGCCCAGGTCTCCGCGCAGGCGGGCTGGGACGTGGTCCTGCGCGACGTCACCGACGAGGCGGTGCGGCGTGGCACCGACGCGATCAGGGCCTCGTACGACAAGTTCGTGGGCAAGGGCAGGATGGAGGCGCACGACGCCGACGCCGCACTCGCCCGCATCACCGCCACCACCGATCTGGACGCCGCGGCCGACGCCGACGTCGTCGTCGAGGCCGTCTTCGAGAAGCTGGATGTCAAGCACGAGATCTTCCGTGCGCTCGACAAACTGGTGCGCCCGGAGACCGTGCTCGCCTCCAACACCTCCGCCATCCCCATCACCAAGATCGCGGCGGTGACCGAGCGCCCGGAACGGGTCGTCGGCGTGCACTTCTTCTCGCCGGTGCCGATGATGCAGCTGGTCGAACTCGTCCGCGGCTACAAGACCAGCGACGAAACCCTCGCCACCGCACGGGAGTTCGCCGAGTCCGTGGGCAAGACCTGCATCGTCGTCAACCGGGACGTGGCCGGCTTTGTCACCACCCGGCTGATCTCGGCGCTCGTCGTCGAGGCGACCAAGCTCTACGAGTCGGGCGTCGCCACCGCCGAAGACATCGACCTGGCCTGCAAACTGGGCTTCGGGCACGCCATGGGCCCGCTCGCCACGGCGGACCTCACCGGCGTCGACATCCTGCTGCACGCCACCAGCAACATCTACACCGAGTCGCAGGACGAGAAGTTCGCGCCGCCGGAGCTGATGCGCCGGATGGTTGACGCCGGTGACATCGGACGCAAGAGCGGGCAGGGCTTCTACACCTACTGACCTTCCGGCCGACCTCGGATCGGGCAGCCCCGCCGAGACCGCACCGACCCCCGAGGTATCACCCTCAGGGGTGAATTCGGTCTCGGTTCGCTGACAGACGGCAACCTGGTCGCCGCTGAAGCAGTCAGACGGTGCACAGCACCGTCACGGAGTACGCCGCCGCACTCACGGGGAGCGCATTATGCACATCAGGGGCGACCACGCCGAGCTGGTCGTCGGGGGCCGCCTCGACGTCCGCAGCGCGGCGGACGCCCGTACGGTCCTGCACTCGGCCGTCGACGACGGCGTCGGCGACCTGGTCCTCGACCTGTCCGAACTCGACTCCTGGGACGCCACCGGGCTCGGCGTGATCATGGGGGTGCACCGGCGGGCCGGCCGCTGCGGTCGCCGCCTGGTGCTGCGCGGCGTACCGCCCCAGATGCAGCGGCTGCTCGTCGCCACCCGGCTGCACCGGATCCTGGCCATCGAGGGCGGCCTCGGCGTCGAGTCCCCGCCCCGGGTGTGACACCGCGACGGGGCATGCACCGGGCGGGGGGAAAGACCCGGGCGCAGCCCCTGGAACCGCACGTCGTGCGCAATCCTCACTGGACCGTGACGTCTCGGGCCCACCGGTACCCCGGCCTGTCGTAGATACTGTGCCAAGGTTTAAGGTTCGGTCGCCCGCTGCCATACGACCCTCAAGCGGGCCCGGACCAGAGGCGACAGCGCGGTGTGCAGCAGGCCGGCAGGGGCCGGACAGGGGCACACGACGCTTTTGGGGGGCTTGAACCCATGGACCCGATCAACCCGGGACCCGAGGACCACGGCCACGAAGGCACCGGCCACCCGCCGCGCCCGCGTCCGCCCCGGGAATCCCTCACACCGGACTTCGGCCAGAGCACACCCGCACTCGCCCGCACGGTGCGGCTCGTCTGCGGTGACCTGATGCTCACGGTCAATCCCGTCGACGGCAGCGAGATAGAGCCCTGCCCGCCCGGGGAGCGGCCCGGCCGGCCCGTGAAGTTCACCGCGGCCGAGCGCGCCGAGTCCGAGCGCGCCGCACGGCCGCCCGTGCCGCCGGGACCCGCCGGGCCCGCGCTGCCGCTGCTGGAACGGCAGGACGAGCGCGACCGCCTGGTGCGGCTGCTCGCCCGCGGCCGCTCCGTACGCCTCACCGGGCCCTCCGGGTCCGGCCGCACCGCTCTGCTCGATCTCGTCGCCGAGGACTGCGCGGACCTCGCCCCCGACGGCGTGGTCCGGCTGAGCGGCTTCCACCGCACGGCGGGCGAGGTGCTGCACGACCTCTTCCACGCCGTGTACGACGCGCCCGGGTACCGGCCCGAGCGGGACGAACTGCTCGGCCTGGTCGCCGAGATCGGCGCCGTCGTCGTCCTCGACGACATCGAGTTCGGCGGTGCCGCCCTCGACGAGCTGATCGGCGCCACCCCCGAGTGCGCGTTCCTGATCGGCGCCACCCCCGAGGTGCCCGCACCGTCCGCCGACTCCACCGTCGAGGAGGTCTTCCTCGGCGGCCTCGACCGGGCCGGCGGCGTCCAGTTGCTGGAGCGCGCCGCGGGCCGGGTCCTCACCGAGGAGGAGGCCAACTGGGCGGGCGACCTCTGGTTCGAGTCCGAAGGGCTGCCCCTGCGCTTCGTCCAGGCCGGCGCCCTGCTGCGCCAGCGCGACCGGCTGCGGGCCAGCGCGGGCGCCGTGGACGAGTTCGGGGTCTTCGAGGACGTACGGCCCGCCTCCTCGCTGCCGGCGTCCGCCGAACCGGGCGGCGGCCCCGCGTCCTTCGACGCGGACGCCGAGGACGGCGAGGAAGTGCCCCTGCCGTCGCTCGGCGAGGCGGCGGCGCCCGCGCCGCTGCTCGCCTCCCGGCTGAGCGCATCGGCACGCGCCACCCTGAGGCTCGCCGTCGCCCTCGGCGGCGAGGTGCCGCACCAGGCGCATCTGCCCGCCCTGGTCGGCGACACCCACGCGGACGCCGCGCTCGGCGAACTCGCGACCTGCGGACTGGTCTCCCCGGTCGGCTCCCGCTACCGCCTCGCGGCGGGCGTACAGACCCAGTTGGAGGCCGCCGGGTACGCCGACGACCTGGCCGCCGAGGCCCTGACGGCCGCCCGGCACTACACGTGGTGGGCCGGTCACCCCTCCGTCACGCCCGAGCGGGTGTGCGCCGAGGCCGACGCCGTGCTCGCCGCGCTGGCCGTTCTCGTGCCGCGGACCCCGCCGGGCGCCGAGGACGAGGAGAGCCCGGCCGTCGGGCTCGCCCGCACGGCCGCGCCCGCCTTCGCCTCGGGGCTGCACTGGGGCGCCTGGGAACGGGCGCTGCGATCCGGTGCCGAGGCCGCCAGGATCGCCGGGGACGTGGCCGAACAGGCGTACTTCCACCATGAGTTGGGGGTCCTCGCGCTGTGCGGCGGTCAACTGGACCGGGCCCGCGCCGAACTGGAGGCGTCCATCGGTCTGCACGGCGCCCTCGCCGACAAGCGGGGCGCCGTGGCCGGCCGGCGCGCCCTCGCCCTGGTCGCCGACCGCGCCGGCGATGCGCCCGGGGGCGGTGCCGGCACGGGCGAGGAAGCATCTGCCGCCCGGCGTGAGGAGCCCGCCCCGCCGCCCGGCGCGGGCGTCCCCGCCGGCTTCGCCGCCGCTCTCCCACCGACCGGCGACACGGTCGTCACCCGCCGGATCGCTGCCCCGGGCCCGGCGTCCGCGCCGGGGCCGCGGGGCGGGCTGCGCCGGCTGGCCCGGCGCAACCTGGTGGCCGCCGGTTCCGGCGCGCTGCTCGCGGCCGTGCTCGGCACGGTGGTGACGCTCGGCATGACGTCCCACGACAGCGCCGACGACCCGTCAGGCAAGGCCGACGTCAACCCGTCGGCCGGGCAGGGCGCCGACGACGGCGCTCCGGGCGCGGACACGCCCAAGAGCGACACCGGCGACATCGGCGACACCGGCACGGCGACCAGCAGGCCCACCGACCCGGGCCCCGACGGCACGTTCGGCACCTCCGACGACCCGACACCGCCCTCGTCCGCGGCCACGACCGGGCCGTCGGACGACCCGACCGGGACGCGGCCGCCGGGCGATGACGGCTCGTCGGGTTCCCCGTCCAAGCCGCCCGCCGGTGAGCCGTCGACATCGAAACCGCCGACGTCCAGGCCGCCGACGTCCACACCGCCCACGACTCCGTCGGCCTCGCAGCCGCCGCCCTCCGAGTCGCCGACCTCGCAGCCGCCGGAGTCCTCGCCGTCCACGTCCGACTCGGCCAGCGGCCCCGCCTCCAGCGCGCCGGCCTCGGCGAGCAGTTCGGCGAGCGCACCGGACGGCACGGGCTCGCCGGGCGGCCCGGAGTCCGTCATCTGACGCGCCGCGGGCCGGATCCGCCGCCCCGGACCCGGCCCGCCGCGCGCTCTCGCGTGCCCGTCAGAACAGCCGCAGCTTGTCGTCCTCGATGCCCCGCAGCGCGTCGTAGTCCAGCACCTGGCAGCCGATGCCGCGGTCGGTGGCGAGGACCCGGGCCTGGGGCTTGATCTCCTGGGCGGCGAAGATGCCGCGGACCGGGGCGAGATGCGGATCGCGGTTCAACAGCTCCAGATAGCGGGTCAGTTGCTCCACGCCGTCGATCTCGCCGCGCCGCTTGATCTCGACGGCGACGGTCTGTCCCGCCGCGTCCCGGCACAGGATGTCGACCGGGCCGATGGCGGTCATGTATTCGCGGCGGATCAGCGTGTAGCCCTCGCCGAGCGTCTCGATGCGGTCGGCGAGCAGTTCCTGGAGGTGTGCCTCCACGCCGTCCTTGATCAGGCCGGGGTCCACGCCGAGTTCGTGCGAGGAGTCGTGCAGCACCTCCTCCATCGTGATGATCAGCTTCTCGCCCGCCTTGTTGATGACGGTCCAGACGCCCGCGGAGCCGTCCGAGTCCCCCGTCTCCTCCTTGAGCGTGCAGGGCGGAGACATCCAGTTGAGGGGCTTGTAGGCCCGGTCGTCCGCGTGGATCGAGACGCTGCCGTCCGCCTTGACCAGGATCAGACGGGGAGCGGAGGGAAGGTGGGCGGTGAGCCGTCCGGCGTAGTCGACGGAGCACCGGGCAATGACGAGACGCATGGTCGGCAACGCTACTCGACGCGCCCCGGTGCCCGCGATCCGCCCGTCGGCCCCGCCTCGCCCCCGCCGGCCGCCTTCGGGACGGCTCGTCCCGCTTGCCGTGTAAAGAGTTGTTCATCCCTGGCCGATTGTGTGCTCAATCCGATCGGCCCATGTACGCATTCTGCTGGTGCCGTCACCGACCGTTGCCTACGGTAGTGAACGGGAGGTCGCGGCATGTGTACTCAGCGTGTCCGTCATCGCGAACTCCCTGACCTGTCCGGCAACCCCCGCACAGCAGGGGTGCGAGAGGAGAACCCATGTCGCTCGACGTCTCACCGGCCCTACTGGAACAGGCCGAGCGAGGCGAGGTCGACGAAGCCGATTTCGTCGACTGCGTCCGGACCTCCCTGCCCTACGCATGGGAGATGATCAGCTCCCTGGTGGCCCAGCTGAAGGTGGACGGCGGAGAGTTCGCCGACAACCAGACGCCCCCGCCGGACGAGCAGGCACGCGGTCAGCTGCTGCGTGCGCTCGCGAGTGACGCGATACGCGGCGCGCTGCAGCGGCACTTCGGTGTGCGGCTGGCCTTCCAGAACTGCCATCGGGTGGCGGTGTTCCCTCTGGACGCCGCGGTCGACGAGACGTTGGCCCGTTTCACCTCGGTGCGCAGCCAGTTGCTCAACCAGTCGCCCGAACTCCGGGACTGCTGACGGTGTGAGCCGCCTGCTTGCCGCCCCGTCCGCGGGAGGTGCCATCAGTACTGGGGCGGCAAGCTCCCCGCTCGGCGGGCTCCCCGCTCCACGCGGAGTCCGCCCGGCACGAAGTGCACGGCGCGTCAGCGCAGTTGCGGCAGTACCTCGGTACCCAGCCGGCGTACGTTCTCCTCGGTCGTCGCGAGGTCGCCCGAGCCCTCGACGAGCAGGGCGAAGCGGGAGATGCCCGTCCGCTCCGCCGTCGCCGCGAGCCGGTCCGCGCACAGCCGCGGGGTGCCCACCGGGTGCAGCCCGCAGAGCAGTTCGGTGTAGGCGAGGGGATCGCGCATCGCACGCACCCGGCCGTCCACCGTCACATGCGCTTCCAGCCCCTGTTTCAGCCAACCGGGCATCGCCTTCAGCAGCGTCTCCACCGCCTCGGTGCGCCGGTCGGCGATCTGGCAGACGCCCGCCGACACATGGGCGGCACCGGCGATCTCGTCGGCGGACCGCCCCGCCGCGCGCGCGTGCCGCCGCCACAGGGCGACCATCTCGGCCTTCTCCTCGTCCCCGACGTGCATCCCCAGCAGCATGGACAGCCCGCGCTCGGCCGCCAGCCGGACGCTCGCCGGGGAGGTGCAGGCCACCACGACCTCGGGGCCCGGCACGTCCGTCAGCGCCTCCGCGGGGCGCGGCACGACCGGGACCTCACGGAAGGCGAACCGCTCGCCCGAGGCCGCGACCGCCGGTTCGCGCAGCCAGCGCACCAGCAGATCGAGTGACTCCGGGAAACCGTGCTCGTACGCGGCGAGCCCCGAGCCGAACACCTCGAGGTCCACCCAGGGGCCGCCGCGGCCGACGCCCAGCGTGAAGCGCCCGCCGCTCGTCACGTGCAGCAGCGCGGCCTGTTCGCCGAGGGCGACCGGATGGACCGTGGGCAGCACGCTGACCGCCGTGCCGACCCTGAGGCGGCTGGTGCGGCCCAGCAGCAGCGCCGCCAGGGTGATCGCGGACGGGCAGGTGCCGTACGGCACGAAGTGGTGCTCGGCCAGCCAGACCGCGTCGAGCCCCGCTTCCTCGGCGACCTGCGTCGAGCGAACAGCCCGGTGCAGCGCCTCCCCCTGGCCCTGCCCAGGGAACTGGGCGGCCAGCACAAAACTTCCAACCTGCATTGCGTTTCCTGCTTTCCTGGCTCCGACGCGGAGCTCCCCCACCCGGCATAACCCGCTGACACGTGCCGAGGACACGGCCTGGCGACGGGATTTGCCGATTGTCTGCAGAATGCAGGGCTGTGGTGGGCGACTTGTGTGCTTTGGCAACCCTTCGCGTACCCCCGTGCGGGCCGCGTAGGCTGGACACAGTCCCTGCATCCTGTATAGCCCCGTGAGGTGTCCCGTGTCCCCGCGTCGCAACCGGCCCAAGGACCCCAAGGGCGCGACCTCCTCCGGCCGGAGCGCCGAGGACGACCGCGCCGGCCGCTACGGCGGCTGGCAGTCCACGGAGCAGTGGCAGGGCGAGGGCTGGAGCGTGCGCCATGTCGCCGGGGCCAGCGCCGAGGGCAAGACCTACCGCTGCCCCGGCTGCGACCAGGTCATCCCCTCCGGCCTCCCGCACGTGGTGGCCTGGCCGGAGCACGCGGGCGTCGACGACCGCCGCCACTGGCACAAGGCCTGCTGGAACGCGAAGGACCGCCGCACCACTCGGGCGCAGCGGTCCCGTAACGCACCGCGGTTCTAGGCCACGTCGCCCCCGGGGTCAGACGTCGCGCTTCTCCAGGAGCAGGCAGGCCGCGCCGAACGCGACCGCCGTCACGCCCAGGGCGATCCACAGCGGGTCCCAGCCCGAGGGGCCCGAATTGCTCAGCGAGTTGGCGTAGAAGACGCTCAGCTGGTTCGGGATCGAGTACTCGAACAGCGCCTCGCGCACCTTGTCCAGCGACGACGAGAACATGAACAGGGCGATCACCAGCGGCGCGAGCAGGGCACCGATCATGATGGTGATCGCGCCCGCCGAATGCCGGATCATCGAGCCGACGAGCAGCGAGAGCAGCCCGAGCAGCGCGATGTACAGGCTGACGCCCACCGTGCCCTTCAGCCACTCCCCGCCGGACGGGGTCCGGGCACCGGGGACGCTGTCCAGCATGGACGTCTGCGCCAGGGCGACGACCAAGGTGGCCACCAGCGTGACGACGAAGGCGACGACGAAGAACACGAGCGACTTCGCCGCCAGCACCCGCACCCGCGAGGGGCAGGCCGTCGTCGTCGTACGGATCATGCCGGTGCCGTACTCCGAGGCGGTGGTCAGCACGCCCAGCGTGATGATGCACATGCTGCCGAGCAGCAGCCCGAAGAAGCCGAGCGCCAGCGGGTTCTCGCCGGACATGCTCGAGGACGTGCCGCTGACCAGCGCCCCGGCCAGCAGCCCGACGCCGATCACGAGCAGGACGAACACACCGAGCGTCCACATCGTCGAACGCACCGACTTGATCTTCGTCCACTCGGAGGCGACCGCATGCCCGAGGTGGGTGCGCACCACCGGGATCGGCGAGGTGTAGCCGGGGAACGAGCCGCCCGGAGCCGGCCGCCAGTCGGTCGCGTCCATGGCCGCCTGCGGCGCCTGGGGCATCGGGGGCTGGTGGGTGCTCATCGGGCGTCCTCGGGCTTGGTCGGGTCGGCGGAGACGGGAGCGGCGGCGGGCGCCGCGGACTGCACCGGCTCGGCGGCCGGCGCCGCGGGCTGTGCGGGTGCCCCGGCCGCCGGGGCGGGCGCGGCCGCGGGCTGGGCGGGCGTCCCGGCCGGCCGGGCCGGTGTGCCCGCGGCGGGCGGCGCCTGGGGCGGCTGCGGGGCCGACTGCGCGTACGGGTTGGGCTGCCCCGGGCCGGGCGCCGCCGCGGCCGGGGCGCCGTACGGGTTCGGCGCGCCCGCCGGAGCGCCGTACGCCCCCGCCTGCTGCCCGCCGTAGGGCCCCGCGGGCGCACCGCCCGGCGCCTGCTGCCCCGGCGGCACCGCGAACGGCTGACCGCCCTGCTGGGGCGGCGGCGGGGCGTACCAGCCCGGCTGGCCCTGGCCCGGCACCGGCATCGGCGGCTGCGCGCCCGGCGGCAGCGGCTGCTGCAGCCCGGCCTTCTGGTCGATGGTGGAGCGGTAGTCCACGGCGCCCTGCGTCATCCGCATGTACGCCTCCTCCAGCGACGCCTGGTGCGGCGACAGCTCCCACAGCCGCACATCGGTCTCGTGCGCCAGCTCGCTGATACGGGGCAGCGGCAGCCCCGTCACGCGCAGCGCGCCGTCCTGCTCCGGCAGCACGTGCCCGCCCGCCTCGGTGAGCGCGGAGGTCAGCTTCTCGCGCAGCTGCGGTTCGGTGTCCGGGGTCCGCACGCGCGCGAAGTCGGCCGAGTTGGCCGAGATGAAGTCCGTCACACTCATGTCGGCGAGCAACTGTCCCCGCCCGATGACGATCAGATGGTCGGCGGTCAGCGCCATCTCGCTCATGAGGTGGCTGGAGACGAACACCGTCCGCCCCTCCGCGGCGAGCGCCTTCATCAGATTGCGCACCCACAGGATGCCCTCGGGGTCGAGCCCGTTGACCGGCTCGTCGAACAGCAGCACCTGCGGGTCGCCGAGCAGCGCCGCCGCGATGCCGAGCCGCTGCCCCATGCCGAGCGAGAAGCCCTTGGAGCGCTTTTTGGCCACGTCCTGGAGACCGACGACACCGAGCACCTCGTCCACGCGGCGGGCCGGGATACCGGACAGCTGGGCCAGGCACAGCAGGTGGTTGCGGGCGTGCCGGCCGCCGTGCACCGCCTTGGCGTCGAGCAGCGCGCCCACCTGACGGGCGGCGTTGGGCAGCTTGCGGTAGGGGAAGCCGCCGATCGTCACCGAGCCCGCGGTGGGGTTGTCCAGACCCAGGATCATCCGCATGGTCGTCGACTTGCCCGAGCCGTTCGGCCCGAGGAAGCCGGTGACGGCTCCCGGCCGCACCTGGAAGGAAAGATTGTGGACGGCGGTCTTGTCGCCGTAGCGCTTGGTCAGGCCGACAGCCTCGATCATGCTCCGGTCCTCATCGGAAGGTCCTCGATAACTTCAGGACGGCGGGGCACACGCCCCCGTAAGGGTTAGGAGCTTATCCGGGCGCTGACGGTTCCGCCCAAGACACAGCAAAGGCCCGATGTCACTAGGCCCTGTCGTCAAACCCCCGCCTGCCCTGCGACGCCATGCACGCACTCTCGCCGCACCGGTCACAGGCCCAAGTACGTCCAGTACGAGGACCTGTGCCCGGCACACCGAGAGCACGCTCCCCCAAGCTCTCGGCTCCGCTCGACCAGGGGGGACCCCCACGACGCCGCAGGGCCCGCCCTCCGGGCGAACGACGGGAGTTTGACGACAGGACCTAGGCGTCCCGCCGCTTCAGCAGGACATAACCGCCGATCACGGCCGCGAGCACCCACAGCACCATGATGCCGAGACCGCCCCAGGGCCCGTACGGGGTGTCGTCGTCGACCCCGGGGACCACCTGCATGATCCGGTTGCCGGCCTGGTCGGGCAGGAACTGGCCGACCTTCTTCGTCGCGTTGACACTGCCGAGGATGTTCGAGATCAGGAAGAAGAACGGCATCAGGATGCCGAGCGACAGCATCGGCGAGCGCAGCATCGCGGTGACGCCCATCGAGAACACCGCGATCAGGGTCATGTAGAGCCCGCCGCCGATCACGGCCCGCAGCACTCCGGGTTCGCCGAGCTGCGTCCGGTGGGAGCCGAGCATCGCCTGCCCGAGGAAGAACGCGGCGAAGCTGGTCGCCAGGCCCACCGCGAGCGCAAGACCTGCGGCCACCGCGATCTTGCTGAACAGGAACGTGCCGCGCCGCGGCACCGCGGCCAGCGAGACCCGGATCATCCCGGTGCTGTACTCGTTCGACACCACCAGCACCCCGAACACGATCATCGCGAGCTGACCGAGGCTCATGCCGGCGAAGCTCACATAGGTCGGGTCGAACGACAGCCGGTCCCGGGCGGACATGTCGTCGAACTGGCTGCGCGACAGCGCGGAGATCAGCATGCCGAGGGCGAGCGTGACGACCACGGCGAGGGACAGCGTCCACACCGTCGACGCCACGGACCGGATCTTCGTCCACTCGGACCGGATGACCTGTGCGGTCGTCATGGCTCAGGCTCCCTTCCAGTCGGCACCCCAGTCCCGCGGGACCGGGGTGGTGTCGGAGTGCGCGTGGTACTCCACCGACTCCGCCGTCAACTGCATGAACGCCTCCTCGAGGGAGGCCTGCTGCGGGCTCAGCTCGTGCAGCACGACCCCGTGCTGGGCGGCCAGCTCGCCGATCCGCTCGGCCTTGCCGCCCTCCACCTCCAGCACCCCGCCACCGGCCTGCACGACCGCGATCCCGGCCTCGTGCAGCACGTCCAGCAGCCGTTCGCGCTGCGGGGTGCGGATCCGGACGTAGGAGCGCGAGTTCTCCTGGATGAAACCCGCCATGGAGGTGTCGGCGAGCAGCCGCCCCTGTCCGATGACCACGAGGTGATCGGCCGTCAGCGCCATCTCGCTCATCAGATGGCTGGAGACGAACACCGTCCTGCCCTGGGCGGCCAGGGACTTCATCAGGTTCCGGATCCAGTGGATGCCCTCGGGGTCGAGCCCGTTGACCGGCTCGTCGAACATCAGGATCCGCGGATCGCCGAGCAGCGCCCCCGCGATCCCGAGCCGCTGCCCCATGCCGAGCGAGAACCCCTTGGCCTTCTTCCGGGCCACCGCCGTGAGCCCCACCGTGTCCAGCACCTCGGTCACCCGGCGCGTGGGGACCCCGTTGCTCTGCGCCAGACACAGCAGATGGTGGTAGGCGCTCCGCCCGCCGTGCACGGCCTTCGCGTCCAGCAGCGCCCCTATGTACGTCAGCGGGTCCTTCAGCTGGTCGTAGTGCTTGCCGTCGATCCTGACGTCGCCCGCGGTGGGGTGGTCGAGCCCCAGGATCATCCGCATCGTCGTGGACTTGCCCGCGCCGTTGGGCCCGAGGAAACCCGTGACGATCCCCGGCCGCACGGTGAAGGTGAGGTCCTGCACCGCGGCCTTGTCGCCGTACCGTTTGGTCAACCCCTCCAGCTCGATCATGCGGACACGCTAAGACGGGACGAAGCCCTCCGCCACCGCAGTGACAGAGGGCTTCGCGTTGTTCAGCCGGCGTACGCCGAGCGTTACCGGGACTGCTGGGCCGGCACACCGCGGGAGATCGGCTCGTCCTCGGTGGGGGAGCCGGCCGCGGCCACCGCGGCGCCCGTGAGCGTGGCCAGCATCTCGCGGACGTTCGTCAGCTGGGCGTTGATGCTGTCGCGGCGGTTGGTGAGCGCCGCCAGCTCGCGCTCGGATTCCGAGCGGATGCGGTCGGCCTTGGCGTTGGCGTCGGCCACGATGTCCTCGGCCTGGCGCTGGGCCGTCTCCACCGTCTGGCGGGCGCGGCGCTCGGCGTCCGTGCGCAGCTTCTCCGCCTCCAGACGCAGCTGCTCCGCCCGGTGCTCGATCTCGGCGAGACGCTTCTCGGCCTTCTGCTGACGCGACGCCAGGTCCCGCTCGGACTGCTCGCGGCGCTTGGCGAGGTTCGTCTCGAAATCGGCGGCGGCCTGTGCGGCCTTCGCGCGGGTCTCCTCGAAGAGGGCGTCCGCCTCCTCGCGCTTGGACTGCGCGTCCTTCTGCGCCTCGGCACGCAGCTGCGAGGCGTCACTCTTGGCCTTCTCGACGATCCGGACGCCCTCGTCCTCGGCCTTGGCCTTGCGCTCGGACGCGAACGACTCCGCGTCGTTGCGCACCTGCTGGGCCGCCGACTCGGCCAGCTCGCGGTGCTGCTCGGCCGCCCGGCGGGCCTCCTCGCGCAGATCCTTGGCCTCTTCCTCGGCGAGGCGGAGGATCTTCTCGACCCGCGCGCCGAGACCTGCGTACGACGGCTCGGCGTCGCTGACCTGTGCCTGGGCGTTCTGCGTTTCGAGGTGAAGTTCCTCGATGCGCTTTTCCAGAGCGGTGATGCGGGTGAGCGCGCTGTCACGGTCGGAGACGAGTTTGGAGATCCGTTCGTCCACCTGAGCGCGGTCGTACCCACGCCGCACAAGCTCGAAGCCGTAGGGGGAAGTGTCGCTCATGGGGTTCCTGTCGAAAGAGACCGGTGAGGTGATAGGGGGAATCCTAGGGGCCGAAGCGGTGTGTCATCGAGCGGATGCGTGTTTGATCTGGAGAATGACACCCCTTTTGAGTGGCGAACCGGCAGACGGCTTGCCAAAGACCTGGGCAAAGAGCCCACAACATACCGGAACGCTCCTGGCCCGCTAGCCTTCTGACGACTTGCCACCCGATCGGGGAGCGCCGACCGTGGCGCCCGCCTTGACCCCTGAGTCCTTGCCGGACGACGGGGCCTCGAAGGACTCCAACGCCTCCAGGACGTCCTGGACACGGGAGATCTCCGCATTGATGTCCTCGCGGCGGCGCACCAGGATCTCCAGTTCGCGCTTGCCCTCCTCGACCGTGCGCCGGGCCTCGCGGATCGCCTCGGCCTTCAGCTCCTCGGCCTCCTTGACGAGCGTGGCCTTCTTCTGCTCGGCCTCCTTGAGCAGCCCCTCGGCCTTCTTGACGGCGGCGATACGGACCTTGCCCGCCTCGGAGTTGGCCTCCGAGACGATCTCCTTGGCCTTCGCCTGGGCCTTGGCCAGCTGCTCCTCGGCGGCCTTGATGAGCGCGTCGCAGCGGTCACCGGTCGACTTCATCGTCTCGGCGGCCTCGCGGCGGGCCCGCTCGTGCAACTCCTCGATCTCGTTGGTCAGGCGCACGCGCAGCTCCTCCGCGCGCTCCCGGATCGCGGTGGCGTCCCGGCGGGCGCCGACCAGCAGCTCGTCCGCGTCCGTACGGGCCTTCTCCACCATCGAGTTGCCCTCGACCGTCGCCTCCGACACCAGCCGGTCGGCCTCCTGACGGGCCGCGCCCACCATCGTGTCGGCCTGCGCCTCGGCGTCCGCGGTGGTCTTGTGGGCCTGCTGCTGCGCCTCGGTGAGCAGCTTGTCGGCCTCCGCCGTGGTCTCCGTGATGAGCGTGTCGACCTGCTCGGCCGCCTCGGACCGCCGCTTGTTGGCGTCCTTGCGGGCCTCGTCCAGCGTCCGGTCGGCCTCCTCGCGCGCCGTGGACACCAGCCGCTCGGCCTCCGCCTCCGCCCGCGCCCTGACCTGCTCCGACTCGGAGCGGATCCGCTCGGCGTGCTGCTGCGCGGAGCCGACGGTCTCGGCGGCCTCGGCACGCAGCCGCTCCGCGTCCCCGCTCGCGTCCGCGATCAGCTTCTCCGCCTTGGCGACGGACTCGGCCCGCACCCGCTCGGCCTCCGCGGCCGTGTCCGCGCGCAGCCGGTCGGCCTCGGCGATGGTCTCCGTCTGAAGCCGCTCGGCCTCGCTGCGCGCCTCGGTGATCAGCGTGTCCGCCTGCGTCGCCGCGTCCGACCGGATGCGGTTGGCGTCCTCGCGGGCCTCCGCACGGGTGCGCGCGGCGGCCTGCTCGGCCTCGGCGATGGTGTCCGACGCCTCGGTGCGCACCCGCTGGGCGTGCGCCGACGCCTCCGTACGCAGCCGCTCCGCCTCGGTGATCGCCTCCGTCGTCGTCCGCTCGGCGAGCGTCCGGGCCGCCTCCGTCTCCTCCTGGGCCGCCTGCCGCATCCGGCTCGCGTCCTCGCCGGCCCGCTCACGCTCGGCGTAGGCGTCGGCGCGTACCCGGTCCGCCTCCTCCTCGGCCTCCCGCCGCGTCCGCTCCGCCGCGTGCTCGGCCGCCGAGCGCAGGCCGGTGATCTCCTCCTGCGCCTGCTCGTGCAGCCCCGCGACGGAGTCCCGGACCTGCTGGGCGTGCTGCTCGGCCGCGGAGACCATCTCGGTGGCGCGCCGGTCGGCCTCCTCGACCAGCCGGACCGCCTCGGCCTGCGCGTCCTCGACCCGCTTGCGGGCCGACGCCAGCAGCTCCTCGCTCTGCTCGCGGGCCCGCTCCCGCTCCTGGTCGGCCTCCTGGCGGGCGGCGCCGAGGAGTTCATCGGCCTCACGGCGGCGCCGGGCGGCCTCCTCCTGCGCGGCGGCCAGCGTCTCCGACGCCTCCGTGCCCAGCCGCTCGGCGGCGGCCTGCGCCTCGGCCCGTACCCGGTCGGCGGTGTCCTGCGCCTCCGCCTTGAGCCGCTCGGCCTCGGCGGCGGCCTCCGAGCGCAGCCGCACCGCGACGGCCTCGCCCTCCGCGCGGGACGCGGAGGCGTCGGCGGCGGCCTCGGTGCGCAGCCGCTCGGCCTCCGTCTCCGCCTGCTGCTGGAGCGTGCGGATCCGCTCGGCGGCCTCGGTGCGCAGCCGCTCCGTCTCCTCGGCGGCCTCGCGGCGCAGCCGGGCCGCCTCCTCACGGGCGTCGTCCAGCGCCTGCTCGGCGGCGGCGAGCCGTTCCTCGGCCTCCGTGTGCAGCCGGGTCAGCTCCTCGGCCGCCTCTTCGCGCCGCGCCTCGACGGCCCGTTCGGTCTCCTCGCGCAGCTCGCGCGCGGCCTGCTCGGCGTCCGCCGTGACCGCCTCGGCCCGCTCGGCGGCCTCCGCGCGGTGCCGCTCGGCCTCCTTGCGGGTGCGCTCCAGGGTCTCCTCGGCCTGCCGGCGCAGCGTCGTGGCCCGCTCGATGGCCTCCGTACGGACCTTCTCGCTGTCCGTCGTGGCCGTCTGGCGCAGCTCGTCCGCGTCCGCCTTGGCCTTGGCCAGCAGCTCCTCGGCGGACCTGGCCGCCTCCTCGATCTGCTGGACCGCCTCGCGCCGCGCCTCGGCGCGGATGCTCTCGCCCTCGGCGACCGCGTCGGCCCGCAGCTGCTCGGCCTCGCCGCGCAGCCGGCGCGCCTCCTCCTGCAGCTCGACCGTCTTGGCCCGGTACTCCTTGGTGTCGTCCTTCGCCGCGCCCTTCAGCTGCTCGGCGATGTCGTGCGCCTCGGCGCGCAGCCGGTCCGCCTCGCTCTCCGCCTCGGTGCGGATCCGCTCGGCCTCCTCGGCCGCGGCCTTGGTGGTCCGCTTGGCCTCCTCGGCGGCCTTGTCAAGGACGTCCTCGGCGGTCTTCGCCGCCTTCGACAGCTGGGAGGCCGCCTCCTCGGCGGTGACGGTACGGGCCTTCTCGCCGGCCTCGGCGACGATCTTCTCGGCCTCGGTGCGGGCGTCCGCGACGATCTGCTCGGCCTCGGCCCGGGTGTGCTCCGCGTCCTTCGTGGCCTCGCTGACCAGCCGCGCGACCTGCTCCTTGGCCGTACGCGTGCGCTGCTCGTTGGTCGCCTCAGCGCCGGCGAGGGCCTTGGCGGCGGCCTCCTTCGCCTCGGCGAGCAGCTTCTCCGCCTCGCTGCGCGCCTCGCGCAGCGAGGTCTCGGCCTCCGCCATGCGCTGCTCGGCGGCCCGGCTCAGCTCGCTCGCCTGCCGGCGCGCCGCGTCCGACTCGGAGGCGGTGGCGGAGCGCAGCTGCTCGGCGTGGTCGGTGGCCTCCTGGGCCTGCGTGGACGCGGCGTTCAGCAGCCGCTCGGCGTCGGTGCGGGCCCGGCGCAGCAGCTGGTCCGCCTCCGCGCGCGCGGCCTCGGCCTCGGCCTGGAGCCGCTGCCTGGCCTGGGCGGTCAGCCGCTCGGCCTCGGCGCGGGCCGCGGCCATGGCCTGCTCCGCCTCGGCGCGGGACTCGTCGAGCAGGCGGCGGGCCTGCGCCTCGGAACGGGCGCGCAGCTGCTCCGCCCACGCCACGTTCTCGTTGACGTGCGATTCGACGGTCTGCCGCCGCTCGGCCAGCTCCTGGTCGAGTTGCTGGCGCCGGGTGACCGCCTCCTGGTGCAGCTCCGCCTGGAGCCGGGCTGCCTGCTCGGCGTGCTCCTGGAGGATGCGCTGGGTCTGGGCCCGGGCCTGGCTCAGCTCCCGCTCGGCGTCCTGGCGCAGCTGGTCGGCCTGCATCTGGGCGTTGCGCAGCAGCTGCTCGGCCTGGTAGCCGAGGTCACCGCCGTCGAACGCCGGCCGGGACATGATGGTGCGCCGCGCCTCGTGCAGCTTGGCGCGCAGCACCTCGACCTGGTAGCCGAGGTCCTCGGCGTGCTGGATCGCCTTTTCCCGCTCGGTCTTCAGCCGCTTCATCTCGGCCTCGAACCGAGAGAGGTGGTCGACGTCAGCCGCCGGCTCTCGCTCCTGGCTCTCGTAGCCCCGCACTGCGCGGTCCCATCCGTCCCCTGGTCGCAAGTTTCTCCGAACGAGCACCGTCCGTCCGCCGAACGGGGCCCCCGGGGAATGGTGTCAGATCAACGGCGGAGCACGGGCTGCTGCCCCGATGCTCGTCCCCCGAAACCCGGACCCCGGCATGCGGCCGCCGCCCGGCCTTCGAGGGCGACCGCCCCCAACCCTACCGGCCCCTATGTACGCGGGTCAGTGCTCAGGTGACTCAACAGGCGCCGAAGTGACCAGTTCTGTGAGGACGCCATGGCAGTCCTTCGGATGCAGGAAGGTGATCCGGGACCCCATGGAGCCGCGCCGGGGCTCGTCGTACAGGACGCGTACGCCCTTGCCGCGGATGGCGGCGGCGTCCCCGTCCACGTCCGGTGTGCCGAAGGCGATGTGGTGGACGCCCTCGCCGTTCTTCGCCAGCCACTTCGCGACCGTGGAGTCCTCCCGGACCGGTTCCAGGAGCTGGAGGTACGAAGCGCCGCCGTCGGACGTATCGTTGATCTTGAGCATGGCCTCGCGTACGCCCTGCTCCTCGTTGATCTCGGTGTGGAAGACCTCGAAGCCGTAGGTCGCCCGGTAGAACTCGACGGTCGCGTCGAGGTCGTGGCAGGCGATCCCGATGTGGTCGATTCGCGTCAGCATGAGTTCAGTGCAGCGCTCCGGAGGTGGTTACGCAACGTGCGCGCGATCACACGGAAAGGCCGATGACGGCCGCGACCACCCCTCAGTACATTCGAAGTAAACCCTCGTTCACTCCTCAGCTTCTGTGCAGCTGGAAGGGGATCGCACCTCATGTCAGCAACGAACAGCACGACCTCCGTCATCGTCGCGGGTGCCCGTACGCCGATGGGGCGGTTGCTCGGCTCGCTCAAGTCCTTCTCGGGAGCCGACCTCGGCGGCTTCGCGATCAAGGCCGCCCTCGACCGTGCGGGGATCGGCGGCGACCAGGTGCAGTACGTGATCATGGGCCAGGTGCTCCAGGCCGGGGCCGGCCAGATCCCGGCCCGCCAGGCCGCGGTCAAGGCCGGCATCCCGATGAGCGTGCCGGCGCTCACCGTCAACAAGGTGTGCCTGTCCGGGCTCGACGCCATCGCCCTCGCCGACCAGCTGATCCGCGCGGGTGAGTTCGACATCGTGGTGGCCGGCGGCCAGGAGTCCATGTCCAACGCCCCCCACCTGCTCCCGAAGTCCCGCGAGGGCTACAAGTACGGCGCGGTCGAACTGCTCGACGCGATGGCGTACGACGGCCTGACCGACCCGTGGGAGAACGTCCCCATGGGCGAGTCCACCGAGAAGCACAACACCCGCCTGGGCATCGGCCGTCCGGAGCAGGACGAGATCGCCGCCCTCTCCCACCAGCGCGCCGCCGCGGCCCGCAAGAACGGCGTCTTCGAGGCCGAGATCACCCCGGTGGAGATCCCGCAGCGCAAGGGCGACCCGGTGCTGTTCAGCCAGGACGAGGGCATCCGCGGCGACACCACCGTGGAGTCGCTGGCCCGGCTGCGCCCGGCGTTCGCCAAGGACGGCACCATCACCGCGGGCAGCGCCTCGCAGATCTCGGACGGCGCCGCGGCCGTCGTGGTGATGAGCAAGGCCAAGGCGCAGGAGCTGGGCCTGGAGTGGATCGCGGAGATCGGTGCGCACGGGAACGTGGCGGGTCCGGACAACAGCCTCCAGTCGCAGCCGTCGAACGCGATCCGGCACGCCCTGAAGAAGGAGGGCCTGGAGGTCGCCGACCTCGATCTGATCGAGATCAACGAGGCGTTCGCGGCCGTCGCGGTGCAGTCAATGAAGGATCTTGGAGTATCCACCGAAAAGGTGAACGTCAACGGCGGCGCCATCGCGCTGGGTCACCCGATCGGTATGTCCGGTGCGCGGCTCGTGCTGCACCTGGCGCTGGAGCTGAAGCGGCGCGGCGGCGGGACCGGCGCGGCGGCGCTGTGCGGGGGCGGCGGCCAGGGTGACGCGCTGATCGTGCGGGTACCGAAGGCATGACGGGGCCCGTACGGCGGAGGGCCGCGGGCATGCCGAGCACGTCGTAGCGAGCGAACGGAGCAGTGATGCAGGACGTCTCCTCTCTGGTGGCCCAGGCCAGGGACGGCCGGCCGCGGGCCGTGGCCCGGCTGATCTCCCTGGTGGAGGGGGCGTCCCCGCAGCTGAGGGAGGTGATGGCGGCGCTCGCGCCGCTGACCGGCGGCGCCTACGTCGTCGGGCTCACCGGCTCCCCGGGCGTCGGCAAGTCGACATCGGCCTCGGCGCTGGTGACGGCGTACCGCAAGCTGGGCCGGCGGGTCGGCGTCCTGGCCGTCGACCCCTCGTCGCCCTTCTCCGGCGGGGCCCTGCTCGGCGACCGGGTGCGGATGTCGGAGCACGCCTCCGACCCCGGCGTCTACATCCGCTCCATGGCGACCCGCGGGCATCTGGGCGGGCTCGCCTGGGCCGCGCCGCAGGCGATCCGGGTGCTGGACGCCGCGGGCTGCGACGTGATCCTCGTCGAGACGGTCGGGGTCGGCCAGTCGGAGGTGGAGATCGCCTCCCAGGCCGACACGTCCGTCGTTCTGCTGGCCCCGGGGATGGGCGACGGCATCCAGGCGGCCAAGGCGGGCATCCTGGAGATCGGTGACGTGTACGTCGTCAACAAGGCCGACCGGGACGGCGCCGACGCCACGGCCCGCGAGCTGAATCACATGCTCGGCCTGGGCGAGGCGCGCGGGCCCGGCGACTGGCGGCCGCCCATCGTGAAGACGGTCGCGTCCCGCGCGGAGGGCGTCGACGAGGTCGTGGAGGCGCTGGAGAAGCACCGCGCGTGGATGGAGGAGCGGGGAGTGCTGGCGGAGCGCCGGCTGGCCCGCGCGGCCCGCGAGGTGGAGACGATCGCGGTCACGGCCCTGCGGGAACGCATCGGCGACCTGCACGGCGACCGCCACCTGAGCACCCTCGCGGAACGAGTCACCTCCGGTGACCTGGACCCCTACAGCGCCGCGGACGAACTCGTAGCGGGCCTCACCCGAACCTGAGCGTCCCGCTCCACGCCGGCCCTGGGCTCTTCTCCCGGCGCCCCGCACGCGCGCCTGGCGCACGGCACGGTGGGGCTACCGGCCGTGTCGTCCGTCCCCTGGCTTGGCGCCACGCCCGCGGAGCGGGGCTGACGGCGCCGGCCCGGGCCGGCGGGCTCGCGAGCGCCGTGGAGCTGCCCGTGGTGGTCCGCTCGTACGACGGCCGCCGGTGCCGCGCGGTGTGCTGCTGCGGGGGCATGGTGGACCGGCGGGTATCGGCCGCGGTGGCCCCGCTGTGGTGTGCTGCGGGGCGGACGGCCCGGGCCGTCGGTGGGGCTGTCCGTGCTGGTCCGTTGGTGTGACGAGCCGCGGCCCTGTGCGGGGTGCGCCCGCCGTGGTGCGGTGTGTGTGGCCTTGCCCGGTGGCCGGGCGGTGCTCCGTTTGCCCCGCCGCGCGGCGGTCGGTTGCCGCTCGGCATGGGCCGTCTGCCGGGCTTGCTCTCAGCCGGCGCGGCGCCCTGCCGGTCAGGGGCGGGCTCGTTGGCTTCTGAGGTGTTGTGCGATCGGCTTCAGGCCCTTTTCCAGTTCCGTCAGGGCCTCCGGGGCCAGCAGGTCGATGAAGTGCCTGCGGACGGACGCCACATGATGCGGCGCGACCTTCCGCATGGTCTCCATGCCGTGCTCGGTCAGCACCGCGTACAGCCCCCGGCGGTCGGACTCGCAGTTCTCGCGCCGCACCAGGTTCGCGTTCTCCATGCGGGTGATCTGGTGCGAGAGGCGGCTCTTGGACTGGAGGGTGGCGGCCGCGAGGTCGCTCATCCGCATCCGTACGTCCTCCGACTCGGACAGATGCACCAGGATCTCGTAATCGTTCATCGTCAGTCCGAACGGCTGCAGATCCTTTTCGAGCTGGTACGTCAGCAGCCTGTTGACCTCCAGGTGGGTGCGCCAGGCGCACTGCTCCGCTTCGGTCAGCCAGCGCGTGGCCGTCTCGGTCTCCATGAATGAAGTCTACCTAAGAAGTTGAAAGGTGAACTAGCGAGGGCGGTGTGACCGTGCGCACGCGTTCGACGTCACACTCCGCAGACTACCGCTCACAGACCGAAGCGACGCTGGAGGTCTCCCAGCTGTCCGGGAAGGCGCGGTCCGCCCTGGCCCGCTCCGTGACCTCCGGACATCCCGCCGCCGGGCACCCCGGGCTCGCCCGGAACGGCCCCCGTCGCCTGCTCCTCCATCAGCTTCTCGGTCGACTGGAGCAGCACCGTCCCGGCCCCCACGAACTCGAACTGGTGCTCCTCCCCGGAGACCCCGCCGAGGCCCGTCATCCCACGTAGACCGCCCAGAACGCCGGTCAGATACCCGTGGTCGTAGTGGTGGCACGGGGAGGGGCAGTCGGCCCAGCCGACCAGCGCCTGCGGGTCCACCCGGATCGGGGGTTCCATGAACACCACGGGGCCGTTGGACGCGGCCACGAACTTCCCGGTTCCGATGAGTGTGAGAAAACCCGGCACGATCGACTGTTTGAGCGCAAGACTTGGCTGAAATGCGAGCAGGTTGCCCGAGCGAATGGTCAGATTGCCCTCGTCCAGGTCGTACGAGTTCACATCGAAGGCCCGGTCGGCGAGGAGCATCTTGCCCGAGCCCTCCGCCACCACCCAGTCGCTCGCGTGCAGAGGCGAATGGAAGGACGTACGCACGAGACGGTCGAGCCGCCCGTGCCCGATCCCGTTGAACTCGATCGCCCCGTAGTAGGCGATCATCTTCCCCTTCTGCAGGAACCACTGCCCGCCCTTCAGCTCCACGCAGAAGGTGTAGCTGTTCACGTTGTCGTCGGCGGGCAGGGTCATCGGGTCGTACACCACGGGCCCGGCGCCCGGACCTGCGTACCTGCTCACAGCTTCTCCTCCGAGGCCTGGACGTACACCGTGCCGCTCCCGCTCAGCTCCAGCTGGAACGCCTCGCCGGAGCCACGCCCCACCATGTCGCGCCAGCCGAGCGCGGTGGAGAGCTTGTTGCGGACGTCACCGTGGTGGGCGACATATGCCTGCGGGTCGACGTGCACGGGACGCTGCGGTGTGATCGGCAGCTCGAACACCCCGCCGTGCGCCATCACGGCGACCGCCCCGTGTCCCTTGAGTGTGGTGGTGAACAGCCCCTGCCCGGTGACCTGCCCGCGCACCATCCCCATGACCCCGCCCTGCGAGCCCATGAACATCGTCCCCTGCTGGAGCGTGCCCTCGAAGGCGAGGAGCCGGTCCGCCTCCACGTACAGGGTGTCGCCGGAGAGGCTGATCACCTGCACATGGTGGCCGCCGTGCCCGAAGAAGACGGTGCCGCTGCCCTCGACGGTCATCAGCGGGGTGGCCTCACCGGTGACCCGGCGGCCGATCATCGACAGCACGCCGCCCTGCCCGCCCTGGATGTTGGGGGTGAAGGAGACATCGCCCCGGTAGGCGAGCATGGCGCCGCGCTGGCTGAACAGCCGGGTGCCGGGGACCACGGTGGCCTCCACCATCTTCGAATTGACCTCCCGCAACGCCATGTCACACATCCCCCGCGATGGTGTTCCGCTCGCTCGGCTGCACGTAGACCAGCCCCTCGCCCTCGAACCGGATCTGGAACGCCTCGCCCCCGCCCTCACCGAGGAAGGTGCGGAAGGTCACACCGGCCTGGAAGGACTGGCGTACCTCGCCCTGATGGGCGATGTAGGCGCCGGGATCGACGATCAGCGGGTACTGCCGGCTGACCCGCAGCACGACGGCCGGCCCGTCCGACATGATCGCGGCCTGCCCGCGGCCCTCGACGGTGGTCGTGAACAGCCCGTTGCCCTGCGAGGCGCCGCGCAGTCCGGTGAACGTCGTCCCGGTGCGCAGCCCGGCGTCGGTCGCGAGCAGATTGCTCGACTCCACGTACAGCTTGTCCCCCTGGAGATCGACGAGGTTGATTTCCGAGGCGCGGTCCGCGAACCAGCATGTGCCGTGCCCCTTCACCTCCATCACGGTCATCTGCTCACCGGTGAGCCGGCGGGTCACCATGCCGCGCAGCCCCTCACCGCCACCGGTCAGCTTCTTGAAGCTCATCTGCCCGTCGTACGCGACCATCGAGCCGTTCTTCGCCTTCACGGCGTCCCCGGTCATCTCGACGGCGAGCACCCTGCTGCCTTGAAGTCGAAACATCGCCACCCGGCGACGGTAGCGGGCCCGCCGTGCCGAGGGGAGGGGGTCCTCCCGAGCGGCCCTCGGCGGTTTGCCACAATGGGCGGAAGTTTGTGCTCGCGTTCACAAACCGCCCGCCATGCGAACTGCCACCCCGCTCCCACCGAAGGTGACCCGTGGACATCAAGACCGCCAGCGCCCTACGCCGTCTCCGCCTGGTCTCCGCCCCGGAGGCCGTGTCCTTCCTCATCCTGCTCGTCTGCTCCGTGCTGAAGCGGACCACGGACTTCAACGCGGTGCCCGTGATGGGCGGCATCCACGGTCTGCTGTTCGTCCTGTACGTGATCTTCTGGGCCGACGCCTGGAACCGCGCCAAGTGGGGCCTGAAGACCGCGGCCCTCTACTTCGTCCTCTCGGTCCTGCCCACCGGCGGCTTCTTCGCCGAGCGCAAGCTGCGCCGGGAGGCCGAGGACGCGGTCATCGCCGCCCGCGCCCGCCGGGAAGGGGTCGTCAACGCATGATCGTCGCCTTCTCCGTGACGCCCCTGGGTGTCGGCGAGGACGTGGGGGAGTACGTCGCCGAGGCCGTCCGCGTGGTCCGCGCGTCGGGCCTGCCGCACCGCACCGACGCCATGTTCACCTCCGTCGAGGGGGAGTGGGACGAGGTCATGGACGTCGTCAGGCGTGCCGTCGCCGCCGTGGAGGAGCGCGCCCCGCGCGTCTCCCTGGTGCTCAAGGCCGACATCCGGCCCGGAGTCACCGACGGCCTCACCTCCAAGGTGGAGACCGTCGAGCGTCACCTGGCGGGCTGAGGCCCCCGCGCACCGCCCGCCGTGCGAAACCCCGGCCCCGCAGGTCCCAGGGCCGGGGTTCTCCCATGTCCCGCCGCACGCCCGCCCGTTCGGGGGTTTGAGCGGTCGCTCAAACGGGTGTACGTTGCCTGCCGGGCGGTTGAGCGGTCGCTCAAACACCGGTCGGCTTGGGGGAATTCACCGTGGAGCTCTATGTGGAGGCACGCGTGCGTGCCGATCTCGACGCGCTCTGGGACCGCACACAGGACCCCGCCCAGCGTCCGCGCTGGGACCTCAGATTCACCGAGATCGCCCGTCTGCCGGGCGCGGAGGGCGAGCCGCGGCGGTTCCGGTACGCCACCCGCGTGCTGCCCTTCCTCAAGGTCTACGGCACCGGGATCTCGGCCGGCGAGAAGGAGCGCCCCGACGGCACCCGCGCCTCCGCGCTGCGCTTCGCGTCCCCGCACCCGCTCTCCCCGATCGCCGCCGGCGGCGGCTACTTCCGCTACGTACCCGACGGCGACGGCGTCCGCTTCCTCACCGGCTACGACTACCGCCCCCGCGGCGGCGCCCTCGGCGCGCTCGCCGACCGGCTGCTGCTGCGCCCGCTGATGGGCTGGGCGACCGCCTGGTCCTTCGACCGGCTGCGGCTGTGGCTGGAGCGCGGGATCACACCGGAGCGCGCGCTGCTGAACTGGCTGGCCGAACTGCTGGTCCGGGCGCTGGTGCTCGCCGCGGGCTGCGCCGGCCTCGGTGCCGGCTCCTTCGTCCCGCACTTCGGCTCGTTCGCCCCCGCCGTGGCGTTCCTGTGCCCGCTGCTCCTCCTCGTCGCCATGGCCCTCGCCCTGTTCAAGGCGCCGCTGCCCGGCACCCCGGCCGCCCGGCGGTGCCTGCGCACCGCGCCCGCACGCGCGCGTGCCCCGCATCTGCTGTGCTCCCTGGCGAACCCGTCATGACCGCGGAGACGAGGGCCACGGAGACGAAGACCAAGTTGCTGGAGGGCGCGCTGCGCACGCTCACCGAGCAGGGCATCGCGAAGACGTCGGCCCGTACGGTCGCGGCGGCGGCCGGGGTCAACCAGGCGCTCGTCTTCTACCACTTCGGCTCGGTGGACGAACTCCTCGCCGCCGCCTGCCGCTACGGCGCGGAACAAGCGGTCTCCCGGTACCGCGCCCGGCTCGCCGCCGTCACCTCGCTCGGCGAACTGCTGGCCGTCGGGCGCGAGATCCACGAACAGGAGCGGGCCGGCGGGCAGGTCGCGCTGCTCGGCCAACTGCTGGCCGGCGCCCAGACCCACGCGTCCCTCGGCCCGGCCACGGCGGCCGGGCTCGACCTGTGGATCACCGAGATCGAGCGGGTCCTCAGGCGGGTCCTCACGGCCACCCCGTTCGCCGAGTTCACCGACCCGGCGGGGCTGGCCCGTGCGGTGGCCGCGGCCTTCGTCGGGATCGAGCTGTACGAGGGCGTGGACGAGCGGGGCGCCCAGGCGGCCCTGGACGCACTGGAACAACTCGGCGCCCTGGTGGCAGCCCTGGACGAACTGGGCCCGACGGCCCACCGAGCAATCCGCCACCACCTGCGCCGCAGGAACCACCGCTGACCCGGTGCGGCTGCGTCGTGGCTGGTCGCGCAGTTCCCCGCGCCCCTGTTGGGTGCGTCCGCTGTTGGTCGTGTGCGGCTGGGTTGTGGCTGGTCGCGCAGTTCCCCGCGCCCCTGTTGGGTGCGTCCGCTGTTGGTCGTGTGCGGCGCCGTTGTGGCTGGTCGCGCAGTTCCCCGCGCCCCTTCGGGGCGCTTCACTGGGCCTGGTCAGATGGGGTCGGTTGTTGTCAGGGCGATGCCGAGGGGGGTGCGTTCGTACAGGACCTCGTGGCCGTAGCGGCGGGCCGTCAGCAGGCCGCTGTCGCGCAGGGCCGTCAGATGCGCGGACACGGAGGAGGGGGCCAGCGAGAGGCGGCGGGCCAGTGCGGTGGTGGTCGCGGGTTCGTCGAGCGCGCCGAGTACCGCCGCGCGCCCCCGCCCCAGCAGCCGTACCAACCGGTCCGGGGCAGGGTCGGCGGACCGCGACCACAGGCCGCCGATGCCGCGGGCCGGGTAGACCAGGGCGGGCTGCCACGGCGGGTCGAAGGAGCTGATGACGTCCGGCCAGACGAACACGCTCGGCATCAGCACCAGACCCTGCCCGCCCAGCCGCCGCTCGTGCCGGTCGTGCGACGCCACCACCAGCGTCCCGCCCTGCCAGCTGCACCGCTCGCTGATCTCCGGCAGCAGCCCGCCGAGACCGACCTGCGCGAACCGGCGGGAGTGGAAGGCGATGTCCGCCTCGAGCAGCGTGCGCAGCCGCGGCCAGTCCGGCGCGACGAGCACCCGCCACGCCTCCTCCAGGAGATCCGCCAGCTCGCGGACCATCCGCTCCGGGTCGGCCAGCCAGGCCCGGCCGTACGGCGACCCCAGCGCACCCCGGGTCGCCCGCAGCGAGCGGGCGGTGTCCTCGCGGGCCGCCGCCGGATCGGCCGCGCGCACGGCCGCGATCTCCTCCTCGAAGGTGGTCGTCGGGCCGACCGGGGCCGGGCCGAGCCAGTCGGGCGAGTGGCCGCGGCGCGGCATCAGCAGCCACAGCGGGGCCAGGTCGAGGCCCGCCGCGGCCGTGCGGATGCGGCGCAGCCAGGGCGCGTGGTAGCCGCGCCGGTCCGCGTGCCTCAGCGTGCGCACCGCCTGCTGCGTCTCCCACAGCGGGGACAGCGCGAACCGGCAGCGCAGGAAGTCGATCTCCTCGAAGTGCAGCAGCGACGGCATGACGGACCTCCCGGGCGCGACGGCGTGCGGCCGGGCGGCCCCGGCCGGATTCGGCACACACCGAATCTTTACGCCGACGGCACGCGCGCGTGCACGCTGCCGTGCGTGACATCAGATCAGCAGGTGCCGGCGCCGCCGGCCACCGGGTACGCCCGGGTCTTCGCCGTGCCCGAGTTCCGGGCCGTCTTCGCCGCCCACACGCTGTCCATGCTGGGCGTGATCGTCAGCGAGATCGCGCTGTCCGTGCTCGTCTACGACCTCACCGGCTCGCCCCTGCTGAGCGCGCTGACCTTCGCGCTCGGCTTCCTGCCGTACGTGCTCGGCGGCACCCTGCTCGCCGGGGTCGCCGACCGCTTCCCGGCCCGCCGGGTGCTGGTGGTGTGCGACCTGGTGTGCGCCGGGTGCGTCGCGCTCATGGTGGTGCCCGGGACCGGCATCGGCGGACTGCTCGCGCTGCGCTGCTGCGTCGCCGTCGTCGCGCCGGTGTTCGCCGGTACCCGCATGGCGACCCTCGCCGACGTCCTCGGCGGCGGCGATCTGTTCGTGCTGGGCCGCTCGCTGCTGCGGATCGTGGCGCAGAGCGCCCTGCTCGTCGGGTACGGGCTCGGCGGGCTGCTGCTCGCCGTGGTCGCGCCGCGGCACGCGCTGCTGATCACCGTGAGCACCTTCCTGGGTTCGGCCGCGCTGCTGCGCCTCGGCACCCGCAGGCGGCCGGCCAGGTCCAGGGGCACCGGCGCCGTGCCCGGCGACTCCGCGTCCGGCGCCCGGCTGCTCCTCGCCGACCGGCGGATACGCCTCCAGCTGCTGCTGTTCTGGGTGCCCGCGATGTTCTGCGTCGTCCCGGAGGCGCTGGCCGCCCCGTACGCGGACGCGCTCGGTGCCGGGTCCGCCGGGCTCGGCCTGCTGATGTGCGCGCTGCCGGTCGGCACGGTCCTCGGCGAGCTGTACGCGGGTGCGCGGCTTCGTCCGGCCGTCCGGGAGCGGATCGCGCTGCCGCTGGTCTGCCTCACCCTGCTGCCCTACCTCGGCTACGTCCTGCGCCCCGGGCTCGCGGTCTCGCTGCTGCTCCTGCTGCTCGCGGGCGCCGGGTCCGCGTACACGCTCGGTCTCGACCAGCGGTTCGTCCGGGCGGTGCCCGAGGAGCTGCGCGGGCGGGCCATGACGGTGCTGAGCGCGGGGCTGATGACCGTCCAGGGCGCGGGCATGGCTCTGGCGGGCGTGGCGGCCGAGGCGTTCGGGGTGCGGGCGACCGTCGCCGGGGCCGGTGCGCTGGGAGCGGTGTGCTGCTGCGCGCTGGCCGTGGCGTACCGGGCGACCGAAAGCCGGGACGGGGCTGACCGGCATATGACCGGCCGGTAAGGTCAAGGGCGTGCCGAAGCCACTCAGCCTCCCCTTCGACCCCATCGCCCGCGCCGACGACCTGTGGAAGCAGCGGTGGGGGAACGTGCCGTCGATGTCCGCGATCACCTCGATCATGCGGGCGCACCAGATCCTGCTCGGCGAGGTCGACGCGGTGGTGAAGCCGTACGGGCTGACGTTCGCGCGCTACGAGGCGCTGGTGCTGCTCACCTTCTCCAAGGCGGGCGAGCTGCCGATGTCCAA
Source organism: Streptomyces sp. NPDC102462 (assembly GCF_044765425.1). Classification (NCBI taxonomy): domain Bacteria; kingdom Bacillati; phylum Actinomycetota; class Actinomycetes; order Kitasatosporales; family Streptomycetaceae; genus Streptomyces; species Streptomyces sp. NPDC102462. Next base: position 202,722 of record NZ_JBIWKB010000008.1, read on the forward strand.
GATCGGCGAGCGGCTGATGGTGCACCCCACGTCGGTGACGAACACCGTCGACCGGCTGGTGCGGTCGGGTCTCGTGGACAAGCGGCCCAATCCGAACGACGGGCGCGGCACGCTCGCCGTGATCACCGACAAGGGCCGGGAGGTCGTCGAGGCCGCCACCCGGGACCTGATGGCCATGGACTTCGGGCTCGGCGTGTACGACGCGGAGGAGTGCGCGGAGATCTTCGCGATGCTGCGTCCACTGCGGGTCGCCGCGCAGGATTTCGAGGAGTGACCCGGGGCAAGGCCGCCCGGAACGGGTCGTTACGCTCGTATCCATGAAACCAAGCGTGCTGACCCGCTACCGCGTCATGGCCTATGTCACGGGTGTGCTCCTGGTCCTGCTGTGTCTCGGCATGATCGCGAAGTACCTCCTGAGCATCGACGGCGCCGCGGACTTCACCCGGGTGATCGCCATCGCGCACGGCTGGCTGTACGTGGTCTACCTCGTCTTCGCCTTCGACCTGGGCTCCAAGGCGAAGATGCCGGTCGGCCGGCAGCTGTGGGTGCTACTCGCGGGGACGATCCCGACGGCCGCCTTCTTCGTCGAGCGGAAGATCAGTCACGAGCTGGAGGCCAAGGTCGCCGACCCGGCCCCCGCCGCCGCCAAGGCGTAGGTCACACCGCCGTGCGGGCGACGCGCGGCGGTCTGCCATCGACATTTACTTGGACGTCCTAGTAAATTCGAGGGTATGGACGCTCACGCCATCGAGGAGGGCCGCAGCCGCTGGCAGGCCCGCTATGACGCCGCGCGCAAGCGCGACGCTGACTTCACCACGCTCTCCGGCGATCCCGTGGAGCCGGTGTACGGGCCGCGACCCGGGGACACGTACGAGGGATTCGAGCGGATCGGCTGGCCGGGGGAGTACCCCTTCACCCGCGGTCTGTACCCGACCGGCTACCGGGGGCGCACCTGGACGATCCGCCAGTTCGCCGGGTTCGGCAACGCGGAGCAGACCAACGAGCGCTACAAGATGATCCTCGCCGCGGGCGGCGGCGGGCTCTCGGTCGCCTTCGACATGCCCACGCTGATGGGGCGCGACTCCGACGATCCGCGTTCGCTGGGCGAGGTCGGTCACTGCGGGGTGGCCATCGACTCGGCCGCCGACATGGAGGTCCTGTTCAAGGACATCCCGCTCGGTGACGTCACGACCTCGATGACGATCAGCGGACCCGCCGTCCCCGTCTTCTGCATGTACCTGGTCGCGGCCGAGCGGCAGGGCCTGGACCCGGGCGTCCTCAACGGCACGCTGCAGACCGACATCTTCAAGGAGTACATCGCGCAGAAGGAGTGGCTGTTCCAGCCGGAGCCCCATCTGCGGCTGATCGGCGACCTGATGGAGTACTGCGCGGCCGGCGTCCCCGCCTACAAGCCGCTGTCCGTCTCCGGCTACCACATCCGCGAGGCCGGGGCGACGGCCGCCCAGGAGCTGGCGTACACGCTGGCGGACGGGTTCGGGTACGTGGAGCTGGGGCTGTCGCGTGGGCTCGACGTGGACGTGTTCGCGCCCGGCCTGTCCTTCTTCTTCGACGCGCACGTCGACTTCTTCGAGGAGATCGCCAAGTTCCGTGCGGCGCGCCGGATCTGGGCCAGGTGGCTGCGCGACGTGTACGGGGCGAAGAGCGAGAAGGCGCAGTGGCTGCGGTTCCACACGCAGACCGCCGGGGTGTCGCTGACCGCCCAGCAGCCCTACAACAACGTGGTGCGCACAGCCGTGGAGGCGCTGGCCGCCGTGCTCGGCGGGACCAACTCGCTGCACACCAACGCGCTGGACGAGACGCTGGCGCTGCCGAGCGAGCAGGCCGCCGAGATCGCGCTGCGCACCCAGCAGGTGCTCATGGAGGAGACCGGCGTCGCCAACGTGGCCGACCCGCTGGGCGGTTCGTGGTACGTGGAGCAGCTGACGGACCGGATCGAGGCGGACGCGGAGAAGATCTTCGACCGGATCAGGGAGCGGGGTCTTCGGGCGCACCCCGACGGGCGCCACCCGATCGGTCCGGTCACCTCCGGGATCCTGCGCGGGATCGAGGACGGCTGGTTCACCGGCGAGATCGCGGAGTCCGCGTTCCGCTACCAGCAGTCCCTGGAGAAGGGCGACAAGAAGGTCGTGGGCGTCAACGTCCACACCGGCTCGGTGACCGGGGACCTGGAGATCCTGCGGGTCAGCCATGAGGTGGAGCGGGAGCAGGTCCGGCTGCTGGGCGCCCGCAGGGCCGCCCGGGACGAGACGGCGGTGCGCTCGGCGCTGGACACCATGCTCGGTGCCGCACGGTCCGGGGCCAACATGATCGAACCGATGCTGGACGCGGTGCGCGCGGAGGCGACCCTCGGCGAGATCTGCGGAGCGCTGCGCGACGAGTGGGGGATCTATACGGAGCCGGCCGGGTTCTAGGCCCTGTCGTCAGACCCCCGCCTGCCCCGCGACGCCATGACCTAGGAAGTCCGGGCTGATCAGGGAGGCGGCTGCGGCCGGGGCGTCTCGGCCGCCGACAGGCCGTGCAGCAGGACGCGGGTGAAGTCGCGTACCCAGTCGGGATCGGCGGGTTCCGCGCTGACCAGGGTGCGGTGCACGACGGCGCCCGCGACCACGTCGAAGATCAGGTCCACCGTGCGGGCGGCCTCCGCGGGGTCCGGCTGCGGGGGCAGTTCGCCGCGTCCCTGTGCCCGGGCCCGGCCCTGGAGCACCAGCCGTTTCTGCCGGTCGACGATCGAGGCGCGGATGCGCTCGCGCAGCGCCTCGTCCCGGGTCGACTCCGCCAGCACCGCCATCAGGCCGCTGCGCGCCTCGGGGCGGGCCAGGATCGCCGCGAACTGGAGGACGACGCCCTCGATGTCGGCGGCGAGGCTGCCCCGGTCGGGCAGCTCCAGTTCGTCGAAGAGTTCCGCCACCGCGTCCACGACGAGTTCGTTCTTGCCCGCCCAGCGTCGGTAGAGCGTCGTCTTGGCGACCCCGGCCCGTGTCGCCACGTCCGACAGTGTGAGCTTCGACCAGCCCAGGTCGACCAGCGCCTGCCGGGTCGCGGCCAGGATCGCGGTGTCCGCGGCGGCACTGCGCGGCCGGCCCGTGCGCGGGGCGGGGGTGCGACTCTGCATCCCCCGACCATAACCGGCCGATCCCGCGCGGCCGTGAGGGAGATCACCGGGATGCGGTGTCGCCCGGACCCCGTTTGGTATTACGCTACGAGTCGTAGCGAAAGCCCGTGCTGGACGTGCGCGGGCGAACGCACACGCGAGGTGTGCCCTGGTGCGCGGGTGGGGACCCGGCGCGCTTTCACACCGCTTTTCACACAGGCGCCGGTACGGGGGAGGATAGACGCATGCAGCCACGGAACATGTCCATGAGCGGCGTCGTCGACCTCGCCGCGGTGAAGGCGGCCCAGGAGGCCAAGGCCAAGGCGGAGCAGGCGCGCGCCGAAGCCGCCCGGCAGGGCGGAACGGGGGCCGTCTCCCCGGCCGATCTCGTCATCGACGTCGATGAGGCGGGCTTCGAACGCGATGTCCTGCAACGCTCCGCCGAGGTGCCGGTCGTCATCGACTTCTGGGCCGAGTGGTGTCAGCCCTGCAAGCAGCTGAGCCCGGTCCTGGAGCGGCTGGCCGTCGAGTACAACGGGCGCTTCCTGCTCGCCAAGATCGATGTCGACGCGAACCAGATGCTGATGCAGCAGTTCGGGATCCAGGGGATCCCGGCCGTCTTCGCCGTCGTCGCGGGGCAGGCGCTGCCCCTCTTCCAGGGGGCCGCCGGTGAACAGCAGATCCGGCAGACCCTCGACCAGTTGGTGCAGGTCGCCGAGGAGCGCTTCGGGCTGACCGGTCTGACCGTCGACCCGGACGCCGAACCGGCCGGTGCCGGCGCCGCCGCGGCCCCGGCACCGGCCGGCCCGTACGACGCGCTGCTGGAGGCCGCCGTGCAGGCGCTGGACGCCGGCGACCTCGGCGGGGCGATCCGCGCGTACCAGAACGTGCTGAGCGACGACCCGGGCAACAGCGAGGCGAAACTGGGGCTCGCCCAGGCCGAGTTGCTTCAGCGGGTGCAGGGCGCCGATGCACAGCAGGTGCGCAAGGAGGCCGCCGAGAAGCCGGGTGACGCACAGGCGCAGATCGCCGCGGCCGACCTGGACCTGGTCGGCGGGCATGTCGAGGACGCCTTCGGGCGGCTCATCGAGACCGTACGGCGCACGGCGGGTGACGACCGGGACGCCGTACGGCGCCGGCTGCTGGAGCTGTTCGAGGTGGTCGGGGCCGACGACCCGCGGGTGGTCGGGGCGCGCAGGGCGCTCGCCCGGGCGCTGTTCTGAGCGGGACCACCAGCGGGGCGAGGGCCCCGTTCTGACCAGTCGCTAAACGCACGGGCATGTGATGCCCGAGTGAAAGATTTGCCGACGAGACGTCAGGGCGGCTGCGCTTTACCAAATCTTGGTAATCGCGGCCGCTGTTACTGGCAGTAAATCAAGGCCGTTGATCTGTCTGGTTCCGCCCGGAGATCAACGGCTTTGTTCTGCCCTTCGATGCCACCGAGCGTCGCGCTCCGGGACCGCTGGGTCGTGCTTCGGTTATCCGGCCGTTACTAGCCAGTAACGAACCCCCTTGTGCGGGCGGCGAGAATGCACCACGATCGGCGACGCTCGGTCCATTCCCGTACCCCGACAGCCAATCGGGCGCGCGGGTCCATCTGGGTCCCCACCGAGCAGAGCCGGCGGCAGTGGGGCCGGCTCTCGGACAGGGGGGTCTTCGCCAGACCGGCGAAGCCTGTCCGGCAAGGTTGTGCGTGATGCGTGTCAGGCGCGACCAGAGGTTGTCGCTCGGGGGTGATCGCCGGTGATTTCGGGCGCGGTTCGTGTCCCCGGGCGCGGGCGTTCTCCTTCCCGAGGACGTAGCACTTCTCCCATCCCTGCCCGGCCGAGCCGCCGACTGGTGCGAGTCCGGGCCAGGAGATGTACGTCCGAGAAGGAGGAAATATGGAGTCCCAGGTGCGTGGCGGGACCAGATGGAAGCGGTTCGCTGTGGTCATGGTGCCCAGCGTCGCCGCCACGGCTTGTATAGGCGTCGCACTCGCGCAGGGCGCCCTGGCGGCGTCGTTCAGCGTCTCCGGCCAGTCGTTCAAGGTGACGGCCGACAAACTGGTGGGCACCGGCTTCGAGCAGTACGGGGCCATCGACGAGGGCTACACGCTCGACGGCAAGAAGACGGTTCACCCCGTCGCCGTCTCGGCGTTCAGGACCGCGAAGATCACGAACCTGTGCCAGTCCGTGGTCACCCCGAACGTCCCGGTGTTCGGTTCGGTCAGCCTGATCCTGAAGGCGGGCGGCGGTGACACCCCCGTCAGGGCCGACAACATCTACATCGACATTGCCGACCTCCAGGCCGACGCGACGTTCAAGAACATCGACATCGGTGTGGCGGCCAAGGACGCCAACAAGGGTCCGGGCATCAAGCAGGGTGACGCCACGAACCCCTTCGGGTTCTCACAGCAGTCGGACAAGGCCACGCTGGTCGGCGTGAAGCAGACGGCGTGGGCCACCACCGCCGGAACCTTCAAGCTCAGCGGCCTGAAGATGTCGCTGTCGACGGATGCCAAGGAGTGCTACTAAGCACTCGACGACGGGCGGGGGAGCCGAAGGGCGCCCCCGCCCGTCCCCTTCCGGCCGCGTCTTCACGCGCGGCACACATCTCCACCACAGCAATGCCGTACCAGGGAGCTGTATTCCATGAGCGCCGAGACTCCTGCCGCACCGGGTCAGTTCACCCGCCGGAGGCTGCAGTTCCGCGCCTGGCGGGGTACCCGTCCGTTCTGGGCCGGCCTGTTCGTCCTGCTCGCCGGCTTTCCGATCATGTACTTCCCGTACGCGCATCTCCAGTTCGGCCATCTGACGATCGCGATGGCCACCACCGCGGGAGCCGGGTCCCTGATCATCGGTGTGCTGCTCGTCGTCCTCGGTATCAGCCTCTGGTTCCAGCAGCACGTGCGGACCTTCGCGGGAGTCGCCGCGATCCTGCTGGCGCTGGTGTCCATCCCCGTGTCCAACTTCGGCGGCTTCATCATCGGCTTCCTGTTCGCGCTGATCGGCGGGGCGATGGCCGTGGCCTGGGCGCCGGGCGTACCGCCTGCGCCGCAGCCGGCCGAGGCGGGCGGCGCGGGCGTGGGTGACTCCCCCAAGGACGCGCCGGGCGGTGCGACGGGCCCGGGGTACGAGGCGAACGACCTGTCAGGAACGAGCCCGGGCAACGGGGCGAACGGGAGGCACAGTGCCGGCTGACGAGGTGACCCACGGGACTCATGTGGACGCGTCCCGTGGGAGAACCGGGCCGCGTCACGCGGCACCCAAGAAGCCGCTGTTCACCAGGTTCCACATGCCGGCGGGCAAGGCGATCGCGACCGTGGCGATGCCCACGGCGGTCCTCATGGGCATGGGGTTCACGTCCACGCTCGCCCTCGCCGACAACAACGACACACCGCCGTCGTCGAAGAGCCTGACGGCCGACGAGTACAAGGACTGTGTCACCGCGCTGGACGACTCGAAGGGCGCCTCGGCCTCGCCGTCGCCCTCCGGTTCGCCGAGCGCGAGCGAGTCCGCGGACCAAGCGACGCCGACCCCGTCGGCGACGGACGGCACCGCCGACAGCGCCGGCGGCGCCAAGGACAGCTCGGGCAGCGCCTCTTCGTCGGATTCAGGTTCCGACGACAAGGCCGCGCCGAGCCCGTCCGCGTCCAAGCCGGCGTCCTCGTCGGGCGGTTCGGACGCCTCGGCCTCCGACTCCGCCTCCGACGGCAAGGCCACGCCGAGCCCGTCGGCGTCCACCGGCGGCGGGAACCTGCTCGGCACCATCGGCGACGCGATCACCGGCATCCTCACCGGCGGTGCGGGCTCCGGCTCCTCGGCGAGCGCGAGCCCCACGCCCTCCGCGTCGGCGTCCACGGCGGACTCCGGCGGCAAGGACTCCGGCAGCACGGACTCCGGAGCCGGCGAGGACGCGGGTGGCAGCGCCGCCGACACCGTCAAGGACACGGCAGGCAAGGTCACCAAGACGGTGGAGGACACCGTCAAGGGCACCACCGACAAGGTGTCCGAGGCGGCCGGGGACACCACCGACGCGGTACGGGAGGCGGCCGGGTCGGCCACCTCCTCGCCCAGCCCCTCGGCCTCCGCGTCCGCCTCCGCCGACGACTGCCCGGTCGCCACGGACGACACCGGCGGTGTCGACAACGCGGTGCCGGTGGCGGACGACCCCTGGTACCTGGACGCCAGCTCGCTGCTGCTCAAGAGCGCCGACTACCAGGGCATCGTCGAGGTGAAGCGCGCCAACGGCACTACCAAGAAGGTGCTGAAGTACGTCATCTCCGGCGGCACCGACATCGGTGATCTGCACCAGACGGTCAAGGACAAGCAGGCGGGCAAGACCTACCACGTGCAGGCCGCGGCCGGCTCGACGTCCACGATCCGCGAGGGCGACACGGTGATGTACACGGAGAGCATCTCCGGGAACCTCTTCGGCCTGATCCCCGTGACGTTCAGCCCCGACAGCCCGCCGCCGCTGAACATCCCGCTGATCTACTTCACCCACGTGAAGGTCACCCAGGCCGCCCAGTTCGGAGGCACCCTGCACATACCGGGCATGCACGTATACACCACAGACTGACACCCCCCACAAGCCCCTCCGGGAGCCGCAGAACACCGAGGGCGCCCCCTGTTCGCAGGGGGCGCCCTCGGTGGTTTGGGGAACTGCGCGACCGGCCACGTCGGTGCCGCAGACGGCCGACGGCACATCGCGGCGCATCCAGCGGAGCGCTCAGTCCTTTTCGCCGCCGCCCAAGTGGTGGACGCGGACCATGTTGGTGGTGCCGGCGACGCCGGGGGGTGAGCCGGCCGTGATGATCACGGTGTCGCCCGCGTCGAAGCGGCCCAGCTTGGTGACCTCCTGGTCGACCAGGTCGACCATCTCGTCGGTGCTGTTCACGAACGGCACGATGTGGGATTCCACGCCCCAGCTGAGCGCCAGCTGGTTGCGGGTGGACTCGTCCGTGGTGAAGGCGATGATCGGCTGGGCGGCGCGGTAGCGGCACAGCCGGCGGGCGGTGTCACCGGACTGGGTGAAGGCGATCAGGCCCTTGCCGCCGAGGAAGTCCGCGATCTCGCACGCGGCCCGGGCGACCGAACCGCCCTGCGTGCGCGGCTTCTTGCCCGGCACCAGCGGTTGCAGGCCCTTGGAGAGCAGTTCCTGCTCGGCCGCCCGGACGATCTTCGACATCGTCTTGACGGTCTCGACCGGATAGGCGCCCACGCTCGACTCGGCGGACAGCATGACCGCGTCGGCACCGTCCAGGATCGCGTTGGCCACGTCGGACGCCTCGGCGCGGGTCGGACGGGAGTTGGTGATCATCGACTCCATCATCTGGGTCGCCACGATCACCGGCTTGGCGTTGCGCCGGCACAGTTCGATCAGGCGCTTCTGCACCATGGGGACCTTCTCCAGCGGGTATTCGACGGCCAGGTCGCCGCGGGCGACCATCACGCCGTCGAACGCCATCACGACGTCCTCCATGTTCTCGACCGCCTGCGGCTTCTCCACCTTGGCGATCACCGGGACGCGGCGGCCCTCCTCGTCCATCACCTTGTGGACGTCGGCCACGTCCCGGGCGTCCCGGACGAAGGACAGCGCGACCAGGTCGCAGCCCATGCGCAGCGCGAACCGCAGGTCCTCGATGTCCTTGTCGCTGAGCGCGGGCACGTTGACGGCCGCGCCGGGCAGGTTGATGCCCTTGTGGTCGGAGACGACGCCGCCCTCGATGACGATCGTCCGCACCCGCGGACCCTCGACGTCCACGACCTTCAGTTCGACGTTGCCGTCGTTGATCAGGATCTGGTCGCCGCGTGAGACGTCGCCCGGCAGGCCCTTGTACGTCGTGCCGCAGATGCTCTTGTCGCCGGGGACGTCCTCGGTGGTGATGACGAACTCGTCGCCGCGCTCCAGTTCCACCGGACCCTCGGCGAAGGTCTCCAGGCGGATCTTCGGGCCCTGGAGGTCGGCGAGCACGCCGATGGCGCGGTTGGTCTCCTTGGACGCGGCACGGACGCGGTCGTACCGCGCCTGGTGCTCGGCGTGGGTGCCGTGGCTGAAGTTGAACCGGGCCACGTTCATGCCCGCCTCGATCATGGCGACGAGCATCTCGTGGGAGTCGACCGCGGGGCCGAGAGTACAGACGATTTTCGAACGGCGCATGGGGCGATCCTATCGGTTTGTTTCGCTACGGAATATTCCGTCTGATGGAAGACACAAATGGGCGGGTTCACGCTCAGGCGAGTGCCAGGCGAGTGCCGGTCGAATTCCTCAGACGCCCTTTCCGACCAGTGCGTAGGTCTGTTCGGCGATCTCCAATTCCTCGTCCGTCGGGACCACGGCCACGGCGACCCGCGCGTCCGGCGGCGAGATCAGCCGGGCCCCGTCGCCCCGCGCGGCGTTCAGCTCCGGGTCGACGCCGAGGCCCAGCCCCGCCAGGCCCTCGATCGCCGCCGCCCGCACCGGGGCGGCGTTCTCGCCGACCCCGGCGGTGAAGACGACCGCGTCCACCGTGCCGAGTACCGCGTAGTAGGCGCCGATGTACTTCTTCAGCCGATGTACGTAAATGTCGAAGGCGAGCCGCGCCCCGGCGTCGCCCTCCTCGATCCTGCGCTGAATCTCCCGCATGTCATTGTCGCCGCACAGGCCGAACAGACCGCTCCTCTTGTTGAGGAGAGTGTCGATCTCGTCCATGGACATTCCGCCAACGCGCTGCAAATGGAAGATGACGGCCGGATCCAGGTCACCGGAGCGGGTTCCCATCACCAGCCCTTCCAAGGGCGTCAGTCCCATCGAGGTGTCCACGCACCGGCCGCCGCGGACCGCCGAGGCCGACGCCCCGTTGCCCAGGTGCAGCACGATCACGTTCACCTCCTGCGGCGCCCTGCCGAGCAGCCCGGCGGTCGCCCGGGACACATACGCGTGCGAGGTGCCGTGGAAGCCGTACCGCCGCACCCGGTAGCGGTCCGCCAGCTTCGTGTCGATCGCGTAGCGGGCCGCGTACTCCGGCATCGTCGTGTGGAACGCGGTGTCGAAGACCGCGACCTGCGGCAGGTCCGGGCGCAGCGCCCGGGCCGTGCGGATGCCGGTCAGGTTCGCCGGGTTGTGCAGCGGTGCGACGGGGATCAGCCGCTCGATCTCGGTGAGCACGGAGTCGTCGATGACGGTGGGCTCCGTGAAGAACATGCCGCCGTGCACCACGCGATGCCCGATCGCGGCCAGCTCCGGCGAGTCGAGGCCGATGCCGTCCCGGGACAGCTCCCCGGCCACGGCCTTCAGCGCGGCGTCGTGATCCGCGATCGGCCCGTTCTGCTCACGGGTCTCACCCGTGGTGCGGCAGGTGTGCCTGAGCCGGGAGGTCTGCTCGCCGATCCGCTCCACCAGACCGACGGCGAGCCGGCCGCCGTCGCGCATGTCCAGCAGCTGGTACTTCAGCGACGACGAGCCGGAGTTCAGGACGAGGACGCGGGACGCGCCCGCGGCCGGGAGCGGTGCGCCGGACGGCGTCGTGGCGGGCGACGGGCGGGAGGTCACTGGGCGGCTGCCTTCTCGTGCGGGGCCGTGGCGGGGCTCTGGGCCTGGACGGCCGTGATGGCGACGGTGTTGACGATGTCCTGCACGAGCGCGCCCCGTGACAGGTCGTTGACCGGCTTGCGCAGGCCCTGCAGCACCGGTCCGACGGCGATCGCGCCCGCCGAGCGCTGCACGGCCTTGTAGGTGTTGTTGCCGGTGTTCAGGTCGGGGAAGATCAGCACGCTGGCCTGCCCCGCCACCTCCGAGTCCGGCAGCTTGGTCGCGGCGACCGTGGGTTCCACCGCGGCGTCGTACTGGATCGGCCCCTCGATCTTCAGGTCGGGCCGCCGCGCGCGGGCCAGCTTCGTGGCCTCGCGCACCTTGTCCACGTCGGCGCCCGAACCGGAGGTGCCGGTGGAGTACGACAGCATCGCGATCCGCGGTTCCACGCCGAACTGCCGCGCGGTGGCCGCCGACTGGACGGCGATGTCGGCGAGCTGCGCGGCGTCCGGGTCCGGGTTGACCGCGCAGTCACCGTAGACCAGCACCTTGTCGGCGAGGCACATGAAGAAGACCGACGAGACGATCGAGGACTCCGGCCGGGTCTTGATGATCTCGAACGCGGGCCGGATGGTCGCCGCGGTGGAGTGCACGGAACCGGAGACCATGCCGTCCGCCAGGCCCTCCTCGACCATCAGGGTGCCGAAGTAGTTCACGTCCGCGACGACGTCGTGGGCCAGCTCCGCCGTGACGCCCTTGTGGGCGCGCAGCCGGGCGTACCGCTCGGCGAAGGCCTCGCGCAGCTCCGAGACGGCAGGGTCGATCAGCTGCGCCTCGCCGAGGTCGATGCCGAGGTCGGCGGCCTGCTTGCGGATCCGGTCGACCGGCCCGAGCAGGGTCAGATCGCACACGTCCCGGCGCAGCAGCACCTCGGCGGCCCGCAGCACGCGCTCCTCGGTGCCCTCCGGCAGGACCACCCGGCGCCGACCTGCGCGGGCCTGCTCCAGCAGCTTGTGCTCGAACATCATCGGGGTGACGCGGTCGCTGCTCGGCGCGGAGACCCGGCCCAGCAGGTCACCGGTGTCCACGTACCGCTCGAACAGGCCGAGCGCGGTCTCCGCCTTGCGCGGGGTGGCCGCGTTCAGCTTGCCCTCCAGGGAGAACAGCCGCTCGGCGGTGGGGAAGCTGTTGCCGGCCACGGACAGCACCGGGGTGCCGGGGGCGAGGCGGGCGGCCAGGGTGAGGACCCCGTCGCTGGGGCGCTCGTTCAGGGTGAGCAGGACGCCCGCTATCGGCGGGGTGCCGGCGCTGTGCGCGGCCAGCGAACCGACGACCAGGTCGGCGCGGTCGCCCGGGGTCACCACGAGACAGCCCGGGGTCAGCGCGGCCAGCAGGTTGGGCAGCATGGCGCCGCCGAAGACGAAGTCGAGCGCGTCCCGGGCGAGCCCCGAGTCGTCGCCGAGCAGCACCTCGGCGCCCAGGGCCTGGCCGATCTGGGCGACGGTCGGCGCCGCGAGGGCCGGATCGTCCGGCAGCACGTAACAGGGCACCGGCAGCCGGTCCGCGAGCTGCCCGGCCAGTTCCTCGCGGTCGTCGCGGGCCACCCGGTTGGCGACCATCGCCAGCACGTCACAGCCGAGGCCCTGGTAGGCGCGGAAGGCGTTGCGGGTCTCGGCGAGCACGGACTCGGTGCTCTGCCTGCGGCCGCCCACCACCGGGATGACGGAGGCGCCGAACTCGTTGGCGAGCCGGGCGTTGAGGGCGAGTTCGTCGGGGAGCTGGGTGTCGGCGAAGTCCGTGCCGAGCACCAGGACCACGTCGTAGTCGCGGGCCACCAGGTGGAAGCGGTCGACGAGCGTGGACACCAACTCGTCGGTGCCCTGCTCGGCCTGGAGCGTGGACGCCTCGTGGTAGTCCATGCCGTAGACGGTCGCCGGGTCCTGGGAGAGCCGGTAGCGGGCCCGCAGCAGTTCGAAGAGGCGGTCGGGGTGGTGGTGCACGAGCGGACGGAACACACCCACCCGGTCGACCTGCCGGGTCAGGAGCTCCATGACCCCCAACTCGACGACCTGGCGGCCGTCGCCGCGGTCGATCCCGGTGACGTACACACTGCGGGTCACGCGTGCTCTCCGTTTCGTCTCGTACAAAAAACTTCGTTTCGTACAAAAAACGCCCACCAGGGTGAGCGGAACCCTCTTGACAATACCTTCGCCCGCGGATAAAGCGCCCGTCAGGACGGGGTGCCGCGTCCGCCTCCGGGACATGAAACAATCGGACTGGCTCACCCGCGTCGACAGCGAGCAGGAGACACAGCAGGATGCGCATCGGAGTCCTCACCGCAGGCGGCGACTGCCCCGGTCTGAACGCCGTGATCCGGTCGGTCGTGCACCGGGCGGTCACGAACTACGGCGATGAGGTGATCGGCTTCGAGGACGGCTACCGCGGACTGCTCGACGGCCACTACCGCACCCTTGACCTCGACGCGGTCGGCGGCATCCTCTCCCTCGGCGGGACCATCCTCGGCTCCTCGCGCCTGGAGCGCGACCGGCTGCGCGAGGCATGCGAGCGGGCCACCGACATGGTCGACGAGTTCGGGATCGACGCGCTGATCCCCATCGGCGGCGAGGGCACGCTGACCGCGGCCCGGATGCTCTCCGACGCGGGCCTGCCGGTCGTGGGCGTCCCGAAGACGATCGACAACGACATCTCCTCCACGGACCGCACCTTCGGCTTCGACACCGCGGTCGGCGTCGCCACCGACGCGATGGACCGCCTCAAGACCACCGCGGAGTCCCACCAGCGCGTGATGGTCGTCGAGGTCATGGGCCGGCACGCAGGCTGGATCGCCCTGGAGTCCGGCATGGCCGGCGGCGCCCACGGCATCTGCCTGCCCGAGCGGCCGTTCGACCCGGGTGACCTGGTCAAGATGGTCGAGGAACGGTTCGACCGCGGCAAGAAGTTCGCCGTCATCTGCGTCGCCGAGGGCGCGCACCCCGCCGAGGGCACGATGGACTACGGCAAGGGCGCGATCGACCAGTACGGGCACGAGCGCTTCCAGGGCATCGGCACGGCCCTCGCGTACGAGCTGGAGCGGCGGCTCGGCAAGGAGGCCAAGCCGGTCATCCTGGGCCATGTCCAGCGCGGTGGCACGCCGACCGCGTACGACAGGGTGCTCGCCACCCGCTTCGGCTGGCACGCGGTGGAGGCCGCGCACCGGGGCGAGTTCGGCAGGATGACCGCGCTGCGCGGCACCGACATCGTGATGGTGCCGCTCGCGGAGGCGGTCACCGAGCTGAAGACGGTCCCCAAGGACCGCATGGACGAGGCCGAGTCGGTCTTCTGAGCCTTCGGACGCTGCCGGTGCGGCCTCCTCCAGAACGTGCACGATCCAGCCCGCCACCAGGGCGATGGCGAAGGCCGTGCCGGCCCCCTCGCGGGAGTGCCGCAGTCGATGGTGGGTGTCCGTGTGGCAGGTCGGTGTCGACGTGCGGCGAGGGGGCGGGTGGCCTGTGCCGCTGCCGCTGCCGTTGCGGATGTTCGTCGTTCTCTTCCGGAGCGCGTGCGATCCGGCCTGCCGCCGACGTGACGGAGCCCGCCGCCAGGGCGATCCAGCCCCCTGCGGGACCGGGGCGGTGGGGTCAGCCCTTGATTGCGCCGCCCAGTGCGAAACCGCCTCCCAGGCGGCGCGCGACCAGCACGTACAGCAGGATCACCGGCGTCGAGTAGACCACCGAGAACGCGGCCAGCTGCCCGTACGCCACCATGCCCCGGTTGCCGAAGAACTCGTTGATGCTCACCGAGGCGGGCATCTGGTCCGGGCTGAGCAGCAGCATGAACGGCACGAAGAAGTTGCCCCACATCATCACGAACGAGAAGACGGTGACCACGGCGACCCCGGGCCCCATCAGCGGCAGCACGATCCGGACGAGTGACTGCAGCGAGGACGCGCCGTCCGTCCACGCCGCCTCCTCCAGCTCCTTCGGCACGCCGTCCATGAAGTTCTTCATCAGCCAGATGCCGAACGGCAGTTGGGACGCGGCGAAGAACAGGATCGTGCCCTGCAGGGTGTCGATGAGGTTCACCTGGACGAACAGCGCGTACACCGGGACCATGATCGCGGTGATGGGCAGGCTGGTGGCGAACAGGATCGTCAGCAGGAACGGACGGTTCAGCCGGGAACGGAACCGGGACAGCGGATAGGCCGCGAGCGCCGCGCACACCACCGTGAGCAGGGTCGCGCCGCCGCACAGGATCAGGCTGTTGAGCAGCGGAGTGAAGGTGACGTCCGCGTTGAGGACGGCGTCGAAGTTGTCCAGGGTCAGCCCGTCGGGGACCTTCACCCTGAGATCGGCGTGCGGGTCCAGGGAGGACAGCACCACCCACAGCAGCGGCAGCGCGAACGCGACGGCCGCGACCAGCAGGCCCGCGTCGGCGGCCAGCCGGTGACGGGTGCGGCGGGAGCCGAGGGTACGGGGCATGGCGTCAGACCTCCGTCCGCAGCAGGCGCAGATAGACGACGGAGAACAGGGAGCCGACCAGGAGCAGCAGCAGCGCCACCGCGGTGCCGTAGCCGATCATGCTGTTCTGGAAGGCCTGTTCGTACATGAACAGGGGCAGGGTCTGGCTCCGGTCGCCCGGCCCGCCCCGGGTCATCACCCAGATCAGTCCGAACACCGACAGCGTCTGCAGGGTGTTGAGCATCAGGTTGGTACCGATGGAGCGGCGGATCATCGGCAGCGTGATGTGCCACATGCGGCGCCAGCCGCTCGCGCCGTCCACCTCGGCCGCCTCCGTGATCTCCTTCGGGATCTCGCCGAGCGCCGCCGAGTAGACCAGCATCGAGAAGGCGGTGCCCCGCCACACGTTCGCGAACGACACCGCCAGGATGGGCAGCGTGAACAGCCAGTTCTGGGACGGCAGATGCAGCCAGTCCAGGACGGCGTTCAGGGTGCCCTCGCGGCGGAAGAAGGCGTACAGGAGGAAGGCCGCCACGACCTCCGGCAGCACCCACGCCGTGATCACCACCGCCCCGGTCAGCGTGCGCACCGGCTTGGAGGCGCGCCGCATCAGCGCGGCGAGCGCCAGGCCCAGGGTGTTCTGGCCGACCAGCGACGACAGGACGGTGAACACCAGCGTCAGCCACACCGCGTTGAGGAACTGCTGGTCCCCGAACGCCCGGCGGAAGTTGGCGAACCCGACGAAGGACGCATGCGCCTGGCCGGTCAACTGGAGGTCGGTGAAGGCGATGTAGGCGCAGTAGGCGATGGGGCCCGCCAGGAACAGCAGCAGGACCACCAGGGCGGGGGTCAGGGGCAGCGCCCGGGTGAGCGCGCGGCGCAGCGACCCGGGGGCCGGCCGTGGCGCCGGTTCGGGGGGCGTGGGGTCCGGGGCGGCGGGCGCTACGCCCGGACCCGCGTGCGATGCGGTGGTCATGGCCGCTCGCCGGTCACTTCTCGATGACCTGGTTGTCGGTGGCGGTCTTCAGCGCGTCGTCGTACGCCTTCGCCGCCGCGTCGACCGATGTGTCACCCGTCGTCACGCCCTCCATCGCCTCCTGGATGGCGGTGGAGACCTTCGGGTACGCCGGGTAGGCGGGCCGGTAGTGCGTGCTCGCGACGAGGTCGGTGAAGAACTTGATGCCGGGCTGCGCCGCCACGTAGGAGGGATCGCTCGCCACGTCCTTGCGCACGGCGATGCCGGAGTTGGCGATGTACCACTTCTGCGCGTTCGGTTTCGTCTGCATCATCTTGACGAAGTCGAAGGCCAGGTCGGGGTTGCCCGCCTTGGCGGGGATCGCCCAGGTCCAGCCGCCGGACATGCTCACCTTGCCGGGGGCCTGGCCGTGCTGGGTGGGCATGGCGGCCAGTCCGAGCCGCTTGGACCACTCGGGCCACTCGTGGCCGCTGCCCGGCAGCCAGTCCTGCGGGAGCCACGAGCCGTCGAGGTCGATGCCGAGCTTGCCCTGGGGGAGGAGTTCGCCGCGCACCCGGGTGCCGAAGTTGGGGTCGAGGGCGTCGGCCACGTCCGGGCCGAGCTTTTCCTTGAAGACGGTCTCCACGAACGTGAGCGCGTCCTCGAAGCCCTGCCCCGCGGTGATCCACTTCTTGGACGCGGTGTCGTACAGCGGATCGGCGCTGCCGTCGCCGGTGCCGTACAGCAGCATCTCGAAGCACTGCATGGTGGCGGCCTCGCCGGCCGGCTTGCCCGTGTAGATGTTGAGCGGGGTGACGCCGGGCACCTTCCGCTTGATGGTGCGGGCGGCGTCGAGCACGTCGTCCCAGGTCTTCGGCTGCCAGTCGGCGGGCAGCCCGGCCTTCTCGAACACGCCCTTGTCGAACCAGAGTCCGCGGGTGTCGGTGCCGTCCGGGACGCCGTACGTCTTGCCGTCCTCGCCCCGGGCCGCGGACTTGGCGGTGTCGATGAACTGGTCCCAGTCGGGCCACGCGTCGAGATAGGGGTCGAGGGGCTTCAAGTACCCGCTGGTGATGTCCGAGTTGATGAGGAAGGTGTCCTCGTAGACCAGGTCGGGCGCGGTCTTGGGGGAGCGGAGCATCTGCTGGAGCTTGGTGTAGTACTCCGAGTCGGCGGCCTTGACGGGTACGAACTCGACCTTCTTGCCCGGGTACTTCTTCTCGAACTGCTTCTTGATGTCGGCGAGATAGGTGTCCATCACCTTGATCGAGTTGTCCGTCGACTGCTTGAAGCTGATCTTCACGGTGTCGGGGCTGCTGCCGGACCCGCTGCCGCACGCGGTGAGCGCGGTGGCGGCGAGGCCGGCGGCGAGGAGGGTGGTGAGGGCGGCGGTGGGGCGCACGGGCATGACCTCCTGCGGGCGCACGGCGGTGTGGCCTGGTGGTTCCGTGACGGTAGGAGCAGTGGTCTAGTCAGGTCAATGCATGTGCGGCGGATTGGCGGCGGTGCCTCGGGTGATCCGGGGGTGCCGTCAGCGGCGCTCGTCGGTGTGGCCGGTGCGGTCGGTGTGCACCGTCTTGCCGACGACGGGTGCGTGGAAGGTGCCGCCCCGGAAGTCGATGTGGTCGCCGCCGTAGGTGACTTGGGCGTCCGTCTCGGGGTCGGCCGGGGCGTCGCCGTCCCAGGCGGTGTCGCCGTCCGGGGCGTGCGTGCGCAGCACCGCCACGGCGACGGCCGCCGCCCGCGCCGCGGCCCGCTCCTGGGAACCGGTGGCGTCGGCCCGTTGCTTGTCCGCGTCGGCGCGGTCGCTGATGCCGCGGATCACCAACGCGTCGACCTGCCCGCTCAGATGGGCCGCGTGGACCGCTCCCGAACCCTCCATCTCGATCGCCGCCGCGTCGTTGTAGTGCTCCCGCAGCCGCCGGGCGAGAGCGGAGCCGGCGTCGGCCAGGACCACGTCACCGGTGGCGATCGGCTTGAAGTGCACCCGTACGCCCGGCATGTCCCGTACGGCCGAACGGGCCGCCTGCACCAGCGCGTTGGAGCCGAACCAGCCCTCCGGGCGGACCAGCAGGCCCTCGGGTGTCTGCTTGCCGCCGTGGACGGCGTACACCTTGGTGCCCACCACCACGTCACCGAGGGCGACATCGTCCTTGAGGGCGCCCGCGACGCCGACGAACAGCACCGCCCGCGGACGCAGCCAGTCGATGAGCGAACCGGTGAGCGCGGCGGCGGTCCGCGCGCCCTCACCCAGCTCGGCGGACGCCACCCGCCAGGAGCAACCGGGCAGCCGTCCCACCTCCACCCGCGTCCCGCCCGTGTGCACCCGCTCCCGGCGCTCCGTCACCTGGGCGCGCACCGCCGCGTACTCCAGCGCGAGCGCGGTCAGGACCAATGCGGTGGGCGGTGTCTGCGGCACACTCTTAAGGTAGCCGGGGGAAGGGGTGCCAGTGCCGGAACGAGACGTCAGCGTGGGCCAGTTGCTGCTCACCGAGTACCAGGCCGTCAAGGACGAGCAGAAGAGCCGGATCGGCTTCCGCGACAATCTGCTCTACGTCACCCTCACCGTGGTGGCCGCGGTCGTCGCCGCCGTCGCCCAGGCAGGCCGGCCCGCCATGCTGCTGGCCCTGCCCCCGGTGTGCGTGGTCCTCGGCTGGACGTACCTGGTCAACGACCAGAAGATATCGGCGATCGGCGCCTATGTGCGCGACGAACTGGCGCCGCGGCTGGCCGAACTGGCCGACGCGGAGGCGACGGAGGTCTTCCGCTGGGAGACGGCGCACCGGCAGGACGCCCGGCGCCTGTCCCGCAAGGCCGTGCAACTGGTGGTGGACCTGCTGGCGTTCTGCGTGGTGCCGGCGAGCGGGCTCGTCGTGTACTGGGTGGCGGGCGGGGTGTCGGCGGGGCTGGTGTCCCTGTCGTTGCTGGAGGCCCTTGCGGTGGGCGGACTCGGCCTGTACATCGTGCTCTACGCCGTGCCGCTCCGTCCGGCACCCGAGGCGGACTGAGCGCTCACCTCACTGCCCCGTCACCCACCGGTACTGCAGTTCCGGGCGGCCCACCGTGCCGTACTGCGGGCTGCGGGCCGCCCGGCCCGTGTCGACCAGGTGTTCCAGATAGCGGCGGGCGGTGATGCGGGAGATGCCGACCGCCTCGGCGACGCCGGTCGCGGTGAGCCCCCCGGTGTGGTCGCGCAGGGTCACCGTGACCCGCTCCAGGGTGGGCGCGCTCAGGCCCTTCGGCAGCGCCGCCGGGCTCGGCGCCCGCAGCACCGCGAGCGCCCGGTCCACCTCGTCCTGCCCGCTGGCCTCGCCGGCCGCCGCGTGGAACTCGGCGTAGCGCAGCAGCCGGTCCCGCAGGGTCGCGAAGGTGAAGGGCTTGAGGACGTACTGCACGACCCCGAGCGAGACCCCTTCGCGCACCACGGTCAGGTCCCGGGCGGACGTCACCGCTATCACGTCGGCGTGGTGGCCGGCCGCCCGCATCGAGCGGGCGAACTGCAGGCCGTGCACGTCCGGCAGGTGCAGGTCGAGCAGCAGCAGGTCCACCGGGGTGCGGTCCAGTACGCGCCGGGCCTCAGCGCCGGTGTGCGCCTTGCCCACGGCGACGAAGCCCGGCACCCGTCCGACGTACAGCACATGCGCGTCCGCGGCGACCGGGTCGTCCTCCACGACGAGGACCCGGATGGGCTGCCCCGCCGTCATGCCTCACCTCGCGCCGCGGCGCCGGCGCTCCTGCGGGCCGGCCCCGCCGTCCTGCCCAGCGGCAGCCGTACCTCGAACACCGCGCCGCCCGCAGCGTCCGTAGCGCCCTTTTGGTTTTCCGTCACCGTCAACGTGCCCTCCTGCCGGGTGACCGCCTGCCGCACCAGCGCGAGACCGAGCCCACGGCCCTGGGGCCCGGCCGGCTTGGTCGTGAATCCCCGCTGGAATACCAGCTCGGCATGGGCCGGATCCACCCCGCTGCCCGAGTCGGCGACCCGCAGCACCAGTTCGGCGCGGCCCCCTGCGGCCGTGTCTTCCGTGTCTTCCGTGTCGTCGGTGTCTTCTGTGTATGCCGTCACCGTGACCCGGGCCCCCACGCTGCCCTGGGCCGCGTCCACCGCGTTGTCGATCAGATTGCCGAGGATCGTCACCAGGTCGCGGGCCGGCAGGCCCGGCGGGAGCAGGCCGTCGTCCAGCCGGCTCTCCGGCGCCACCACCAGCTCCACGCCCCGCTCGTTGGCCTGGGCGGTCTTGCCGAGCAGCAGGGCGGCCAGCACTGGCTCGCTGACCGCGGCCACCACCTGGTCGGTCAGCGCCTGGGCCAGCTCCAGCTCGGCGGTCGCGAACTCCACCGCCTCCTCCGCACGGCCCAGCTCGATCAGGGAGACCACCGTGTGCAGCCGGTTCGCCGCCTCGTGGGCCTGCGAGCGCAACGCCTGGGTGAAACCACGCTCGGAGTCCAACTCGCCCATGAGCGACTGGAGTTCGGTGACATCCCGGAGGGTGGCGACGGTGCCGCGGCGCTCACCGCCGGACACCGGCGAGGTGTTGACGACCAGCACCCGGTCCGCCGTCAGATGCACCTCGTCGACGCGCGGCTCCGAGGCCAGCAGCGCCCCGGTGAGCGGTGCGGGCAGCCCGAGGTCGGCCACCGAGCGGCCCACCACCTCCTCCTTCGGGCCGACGCCGAGCAGTTCCCGCCCGCCGTCGTTGATGAGGGCCACGCGGAACTGGCCGTCCAGCATCAGCAGCCCCTCGCGCACCGCGTGCAGCGCGGCCTGGTGGTAGTCGTGCATATGGCTCAGCTCGGCCGCGTTCATGCCATGGGTGTGCCGGCGCAGCCGGGCGTTGATGACGTACGTGCCGACGCCGCCCAGCGCCAGGGCGCCGGCCGCGACCCCGGCCATGGCCGTGACCTGCTCCTGCACCCGCTCGCTGATGGCCTCGACGCGGATGCCCGCGCTCACCAGGCCGATGACCCGGTTGCCGTCCCAGACGGGTGTGACGGCGCGCACGGAGGGGCCGAGGGTGCCGGTGTACGTCTCGGTGAAGGAGTGGCCCCGCAGGGCGGGCCCGATGTGCCCGAGGAACTTCCCGCCGATCTGCGTGGTGTCCGGGTGGGTCCAGCGGATGCCCCGCGGATTCATGATCGTCACGAAGTCCACGCCGGTGTCCCGCTGGACCTGGAGCGCGTACGGCTGGAGCCGGGCCGTCGGGTCCGCGGTGTCGATCGCCTCCCGCACCGAGGGGGCGTCGGCTATCGAGCGGGCCACGGCCGTGGCCTGCCGGCCCGCCGCGTCCTCGGCCTGGCCGCGGTCGCTGAGATAGGTGAACAGCGCGTACCCGGCGACCACGACCGCGATCAGCACGGCCTGCATGGCGAACAGCTGGCCGGCCAGGCTGCGGGGTCGGGGCAGGGCGGAGAAGCGCATGTCGTCAGTGTGCCTCTCCGGTTAAGCGCGAACTAAATGAACGTAAGGGTGACCGCCCTCACAGACCGGGAGATAGTCACGGCATCCCCCATATCCCCCGGACGTGAGCCGCACGCCGGTGATGCCGACGAAGACGTCAAGGAGGGCAGCCGTGGCCGCCAGCACATCCGAAACGGCACCTGCCGCACCCGCCGCCAAGCGGGACCGCACCCACTATCTGTACATCGCCGTGATCGCCGCGGTCGCGCTCGGCATCGCCGTGGGCCTCATCTGGCCCGACTTCGGGGTCGAGCTGAAACCGCTCGGCACGGGCTTCGTGAACCTGATCAAGATGATGATCTCGCCGGTCATCTTCTGCACGATCGTGCTGGGCATCGGCTCGGTCCGCAAGGCGGCCAAGGTCGGCGCGGTCGGCGGTATCGCGCTCGGCTACTTCCTCGTGATGTCCCTCGTCGCGCTCACCATAGGTCTCGTCGTCGGCAACGTGCTGCACCCCGGTGACGGGCTGCACCTGACCGACGCGATCAAGCAGACCGGGCACGCCCAGGTGTCCAGCGACGCGCTGCCGCCGGTGGACTTCGTGCTGTCGATCATCCCGACCACGTTCGTCTCCGCCTTCACCGAGGGCCAGGTTCTCCAGACGCTCCTGATCGCGCTCCTCGCCGGGTTCGCGCTGCAGGCGATGGGCTCGGCCGGCCAGCCGGTGCTGCGTGGCATCGAGCACATCCAGCGGCTCGTCTTCCGCATCCTCGCCATGGTGATGTGGGCCGCACCCATCGGTGCCTTCGGCGCCATCGCCGCGGTGGTCGGCTCCTCTGGCCTGGAGGCCCTGAAGAGCCTCGCGGTGCTGATGCTCGGCTTCTACGTCACGTGCGTCCTGTTCGTCTTCGTGGTGCTCGGCGCGCTGCTGCGGGCCATCGCGGGGCTGAACGTCTTCGCGCTGTTCAAGTACCTGGCCCGGGAGTTCCTGCTGATCCTGTCCACCTCCTCCTCCGAGTCCGCGCTGCCGCGGCTCATCGCGAAGATGGAGCACCTGGGCGTCAGCAAGCCCGTGGTCGGCATCACCGTGCCGACCGGCTACTCCTTCAACCTCGACGGCACCATGATCTACATGACCATGGCGTCGCTGTACATCGCCGACGCCCTGGGTACGCCGATGTCGGTCGGCGAGCAGATCCCGCTGCTGCTGTTCCTGCTGCTCGCCTCCAAGGGCGCCGCCGGCGTCAGCGGCGCCGGGCTCGCCACGCTGGCGGGCGGTCTGCAGTCGCACAAGCCCGCGCTGGTCGACGGCGTCGGTCTGATCGTCGGCATCGACCGCTTCATGAGCGAGGCCCGCGCCCTGACGAACTTCGCGGGCAACGCCGTCGCCACCGTGCTGATCGGCACCTGGACGAAGGAGATCGACACGGACCGCGTCCGGCGGGTGCTCGCCGGTGAGCTGCCGTTCGACGAGAAGACCCTGCTGGACGAGGGCGAACAGGCACCGACGTCCGAGCTGCCGGAGCGGCCGGGCAACGGCGACAACGAGAAAGAACTGGCCAAGGCGTAACGCCTCCGCCGGGCGTCGCCCCGGTCCTGACTCCGGGCGTGCGGCCCGGCCTGAACTCGGGCCGGACGTCCGGCGACCGCCCCGGGCGGCCGAGCATCCCCCGTTGCCCGGCCGCCCGGTTCCGTTGTGCATCAGCCCCCTGCCTTCGGGTTCCGTCGCACGCCCGCCCTCGGCTCCAGCCGCCGGTGCGTCGGCAGCCGGAGGCAGGGGGCGGAGCCTGTGCGCGGGGCCCGTGTGTTTGAGGCCCATGTGTCGGTCGCCTGTGTGTTGGCGGCCTTGTGTGTGGGCCGCCCCCGCGCGTCTGCGGCTCGCGGGCCGGGGCTCATGTGGTGGCGACCTGTGCGTCGGTGGGCCTCTTTGTGTGTTGGCGGCTCGTGCGGCGGGGGCCTGCGCGCGGAGCCTGTGTGTTGGCGGCCCATGTGTCGGCTGCCCGTGTGGTGGCGGCCAGTGCGGTGTGCGGGGCCTGTGTGGCGGCGACCCATCTGCCGGCGGCCCGCGCGTAGCCGCGCATGCGTCCGGGGCCCGTGTGCCGGCGGCCTGTGTGGTGGCCGTGTTGAGGCCGGGTGTGCCGTTCCTCGTTGAGTGCGTAGTTCCCCGCGCCCCCGGGGTGGGCTGTGGCGGGCGTGTGGCCGGGGCCGGTGGGTCAGCTGTTCAGGCCGGTCACCAGGGCGGTGGCTTCGTCGGGGGGCATGCCTGCTGCCGTCAGGACGCTGATCGCGGCGGAGCCGCCCGCCTCCGCGGGGGGCAGGAGACCGTCGTTCACCGCCTCCATCACCGCGAACAGCATCTGCTCGTGGACGTACGCCAGCGCTGCCGCCGGCAGCGGTGAACAAAACACGCCACGGTCCAGGCCGCGTTGGAGCAGTTCAGCGCACGCCTCGCGGACCGGGGTCAGGCGTTCCCTGATGCCCTGCACGGTGACCGTGCGCTGGGCCAGCGCCACCAGCAGCCGGTAGCGGTCGGCGATCTCCCACACCGCGAGCACCGAACGTGCCACGGCCTCGGCCGGGTCCGCGACGCCCGCGCGGCCCGCCGCGTGCGTGGCGGCCAGCGACTCCACCGCGCCGTCGGTGATCACCTGGGTGCACTACGGTGCCGTGCCGGACGGACCGGCGCGGCACCGCCGCGGGCAGCTACGGAGGACACGGGGGATGGGGATCGACTGGAACCGGCGCACGTGCGCGCGCAAGGGCCATGTGACCTACGCCCCGGACGATCCCCGGCTGCGGGTACGGCTGCACGCCCGGACCGCGCTCGGCGAGGTCTGGCGGTGCCTGCGCTGCGGCGACTTCGTGCTCGGCGAGCCGCACGGCTCGGGGCCCGCCGCCGACGCCCCGCTGGTGCCGCGCGGCAAGGTGCTGCGGGACCTGTTCATCCTGCGCTGCCTGGCCGTCGAGCGGGCCGTGCGCGGGGTGTTCGTCGTGCTGGTCGCGGTGGCCGTGTGGCGGTTCAGCAACAGCGAGAACGCGGTACGGCGGCTGTTCGACGAGTACCTGGACGTCTTCCGCCCGGTCTTCCGGCACTTCCACTACGACCTCGACCACTCCCCGGTGGTGGGCTCCGTCCAGCGGGCCTTCGGCTACCGGCACTCCACGCTGCTGCTGCTGGTGGCGGCGCTGCTGCTGGCGTACGCGCTGATCGAGCTGGTGGAGGCGGTCGGGCTCTGGTACGCCAAGCGCTGGGCGGAGTACCTGACCGTCGTCGCCACCGCCGCCTTCCTGCCGCTGGAGATCTACGAACTCGGCGAACGCGTCAGCTGGGTGAAGATCGCCACCCTCGTCGTCAATATCCTCGCCGTCCTCTACATCGCGCTCGCCAAGCGCCTGTTCGGTCTGCGCGGCGGACGCCGGGCCTACGACGCGGAGCGGCACAGCGCCTCCCTGCTGGAGGTGGCCCGGTCCGCGGGGGAGCCCGGATGACCGGGTTGCCCTGACGTCGACGTCAACGCCTACCGTCGGGGACATGCGCATCGGCGAGCTGGCCGCACGGGCCGGGACCACCACGCGGACACTTCGGTACTACGAGGCGCGGGGGCTGCTGCCCGCGCGCCGCGACGGCAAGGGCCACCGCGTCTACGACGAGCGGGACGTGCAGCTGCTCACCCAGATCCGGACGCTGCAGGACTTCGGGTTCGACCTGGAGGAGACCCGGCCGTTCGTGGAGTGTCTGCGGGCCGGGCACCCGGAGGGCGACTCCTGCCCCGCCTCGCTCGCGGTCTACCGGCGCAAGCTGGACGAGCTGGACGCCCTGATCGGGGAGCTGCGGGCGGTGCGGGCGCAGGTCGCCGGGCAGCTCGGGCGTGCGGAGCGGGCCAGGGAGGCACTGGCCGCCGATGCGCTGGTTCCGGGCGGTCCGGAACCGGAGTGCGAACTGGGAGGACACCGACGATGACCAGGACGCTCGGCGTGGCCGAGGTGACGGACGGGGACTTCACGGCGGAGGTGATCGAATCCGAGCTGCCGGTGCTGGTGGAGTTCACCGCCGACTGGTGTCCGCCGTGCCGGCAGATGGCGCCGGTGCTCGGCGCGCTCGCCGCCGAGACGAGCGACCGGCTGAAGGTCGTGCAACTGGACGTGGACGCCAATCCGGTGACCACCAACGCGTACAAGGTGCTGTCGATGCCGACGTTCATGGTGTTCCGGGCTGGTGAGCCGGTGAAGGCGATGGTCGGGGCCCGGCCCCGGCGCAGGCTCCTGGAGGAGCTGTCCGACGTGCTGTAGGACGGTGACGCCCGCAAAAAAATCCCCCGAGCAATTGCGCTCGGGGGATTTCCCTGCGTATATTCAGTGATTCGCGACTTCAAGGAAATGCGGTCGCAAAGAAGTTCAGTGAGCACAGTATATCCGGGCGGGAGCGGAATTGTCAAACACCGAATTTCCGGACGATGAATTGCGTCGCGAGCAGGAATTCATCGACGGACTGTACGCGCGTGTCGACGCGCTGCGCGGCGACACCGAGACCTCCGTCGCGGACGCCCTCGCGCAGGGCCACACCCCCAGACAGGCCCGCCTGGAGCGGGACATCCTGGTCGCCGAACGGTCCGGGCTGCTCGCCGCGCTGAACGCCGTGGAGGGCTCGCTCTGCTTCGGCCGCATCGACCTGACCTCGGGCACCACCCACCACATCGGCCGTATCGGGCTGCGTGCCGACGACGCCGAGCGCACCCCGGTCCTCATCGACTGGCGCGCCGATGTCGCCCGCCCCTTCTACCTGGCCACCGGCCACACCCCGATGGGCCTGCGCCGGCGCCGGCACATCTCCACCGACGGCCGCACAGTCACCTCACTGCACGACGAGATCCTCGACCTCGGCGACGCCACTCGCACCGGCCACGAGGACCCGACCGGCGACGCCGTGCTCCTGGCCGCGCTCAACTCCGCGCGCACCGGCCGCATGAGCGACATCGTGCAGACCATCCAGGCCGAGCAGGACGAGATCATCCGGGCGCCCCACCGCGGGGTGCTGGTGGTCGAGGGCGGCCCCGGCACCGGCAAGACCGCGGTCGCGCTGCACCGGGCGGCCTATCTGCTCTACGAGCACCGGGACCTGCTGGCCCGCCGTGCCGTCCTGATCGTCGGCCCCAACCCCGCTTTCCTCGGCTACATCGGCGAGGTGCTGCCCTCCCTCGGTGAGACGGGGGTGCTGCTCGCCACGGTCGGCGAGCTGTTCCCCGGGGTGCGGGCCACCGCCCAGGACACCCCGCGGGCCGCGGCGGTCAAGGGCCGCGCCGACATGGCCGACGTGCTCGCCGCCGTCGTACGCGACCGGCAGGCGCTGCCCGACCCGGTGATCGCGATCGAGCACGACCGCGAGGTCCTGATGCTCGACGACGGCCTGGTGAGGGTCGCCCGCGAGCGCACCCGCGCCGCCGGGCTGCCGCACAACGTGGCTCGCGAGCACTTCGAGGGCCACATCCTCAACACGCTCACCGACATGGTGGCCGAGCGCATCGGCACCGACCCGTACGACGGCGGCAACCTGCTGGACGCCGCCGACATCACCCAGATCCGCGACGAACTCGCCGAGAACCCGGACGTCTGGTCCGCCATCGACCAGCTGTGGCCGAGGCTGACCCCGCGCCGGCTGCTCGCGGACTTCCTCGCCGACCCCGACGGGTATCTGAGCGACGAGGACGCCGCCGCGATCCGCCGTCCGGTGACCCGGGCGTGGACCGTCGCGGACGTGCCGCTGCTCGACGAGGCGGCCGAACTGCTCGGCGAGGACGACCGCGTCAGGCGGACGCTCGCCGAACGGGAACGGGAGACGCAGATCGCCTACGCGCAGGGCGTCCTCGATGTGTCGTACGCGTCCCGCACCTATGAGTTCGAGGACAAGGAGGACGGCGATCCCGACGGCTCCGAGGTGCTGTCCGCGCACGACATCATCGACGCCGAACGGTTCGCCGAGCGGCACGAGGAGGCCGACTTCCGCAGCGCCGCCGAGCGGGCCGCGGCCGACCGGACCTGGGCGTTCGGGCACATCATCGTGGACGAGGCGCAGGAGCTGTCGCCGATGGCCTGGCGGCTGCTGATGCGGCGCAGCCCGACCCGTTCGATGACCCTGGTCGGCGACCCGGCCCAGACCGCGGAACCGGCGGGCGTGGGCTCCTGGTCCCGGATCCTCGCCCCGTACGTCGAGGACCGCTGGGAGCACACCCGCCTCGGCGTCAACTACCGCACCCCGTCCGAGATCATGGACCTGGCCGCGGCCGTGGTCCGCGCCGGACAGCCCGGCTTCGAACCGCCCAGCTCCGTCCGCTCGACCGGGGTACGGCCGTGGGTGCGGCAGGCGGCCGACGACCTGCCGGGCGCGGTGGCCAAGGCGGTCGCCGAACTGACGCCCGCCGAGGGCCGCCTCGCGGTGATCGCGCCGCGCGACCTGCACCGGGCGCTCGCCGCCCGGCTGGACGGGGTCACGGCCGGCGCCGAGCCCGACCTGACGCGGACCGTCGTCCTGCTGGACCCGCGCCAGGCCAAGGGGCTTGAGTTCGACTCGGTGCTGGTGGTGGAGCCGGGCCGGTACGGCACCAGCGACCTGTACGTGGCCCTGACCCGGGCCACCCAGCGGCTGGGCGTGCTGTACACGGGCGGCTTGCCCGACGGGCTCAGGCAGGCCGCAGCCACACCGTAGCCAGCGGGGGCAGGGTCAGCCGGATGCTCGCGGGGCGACCGTGCCGGCCGCGCGGCTCCGGCTTGACCGGGTGCGGGTGCACCACGTCCCCGCCGCCGTAGCCGGCCGCGTCCGTGTTGACGGCCTCCCGCCACGCGGGGACGTCGTCCGGCACGGCGAGCCGGTAGTCGTGGCGGACGACGGGGGAGAAGTGGGAGACCGACAGCAGGGGTGTCCCGTCCGCGTCGTATCTCAGGAAGGCGAACACGTTGTCGTCGGCGGCGTCGGCGCTGTCGGGGGTGATCCATTGGAAGCCGGTGGGGTCGGTGTCGCGTTGCCACAGGGCGGGGGTGGTGCGGTAGACGGTGTTGAGGTCGCGTACGAGGTCGCGGACGCCGCGGTGGTCGGGTTCGGCGCCGTAGCCGGGGTCGAGGAGCCACCAGTCGGGGCCGTGTGCTTCGGACCATTCGGCGCCCTGGGCGAACTCCTGGCCCATGAAGAGGAGTTGTTTGCCGGGGTGGGCCCACATGAAGGCGAGGTAGGCGCGCAGGTCGGCGCGTTGCTGCCACCAGTCGCCGGGCATCTTGGAGACCAGTGAGCGTTT